>CAYSJF010000052.1:0-10195 GCA_964431265.1 uncultured Alistipes sp.
ACTTCGACAAGGCGTTCGAGGAGCTGCGTACGCGCGTCTTCAACCTCGAATACTCCAAGTATCTGGACGAAATCGCTTCGAAGCGCAAAACGATGGTTTCGACGGGCGACCGCTCGGCCAAAATCCGCACCTACAACTACCCGCAGGGCCGCATCACCGACCACCGCATCAACTACACGATCTACAACCTCGCGGCGTTCATGGACGGCGACATCCAGGACTGCATCGACCACCTGATCGTGGCGGAGAACGCCGAGCGGCTGAAGGAGAGCGAACTTTAAAGGCCATTTTCTGCGTTTCCGAAACGCTCGGCAGGAAATGTTTTCCATGTACTGATTCCTATTTCGGTACGGTTCGATCCGTTTCGGCCCGGCACCCGGCTTATCGATAACGTTCGTCATGATTCGTCTGCTTGTTCTTTCGGTCGTCCTCTGCCTGGGGGTTCCGCTCGCCGCACAGCGACCGCCGCTCTACATAGTCGACGGCCGGGAGTGGCCCGCCGATTCGGTGGGTACGATCGGCGCTTCCGACATCGCGACCCTCGACATGCTGCCGGCCGACGAGGAGACCATAGCCCGCTATGGCGACAAGGCTTCGGGCGGTGTGATCCTCATCGCGCTGAAATTCGATGCGCCCGCCCGCTTCGATGCCGATTCGCTGGGGTTCGACGCCTACATCGCGCGCCATGTCCGATGGGACGACGACGAACCGGCAGCCCGGGTCACTCTGCGTTACGCGGTCACCGCCGAAGGCCGGGCCGTAGTCTCCAAAGTGCTCGAATCGACCGACAACCGGCTGAAACGCCGCGTGCTCAAGGCCATGGCCGAAGTGCCCCGCTGGGAGCCGGCGCGCAAGGAGGGGCGGCCCGTCGAGAGCGAGGGCGTGTTGAGCATCCGGCTTCCCGAGGGCAAACCCATGCCGCGGGAACTCTACATCAGAATACAATGACCGGCCGGCCCGAAGCGTCGAAATCGCCGGTACGAGAAAAACACCGTTCCTTATGAAAACCAACTCTTTCGCAGCCTGGGTGCTCGCCGTGAGACCCTACAGCCTCGGCGCTTCGATGATCCCCGTGGCCGTAGGTTCGGCTCTGGCATGGAGCGACGGCGGGTTCCACCCGGTCGCGACCCTGCTGTGTCTGCTTTTCGCCGTGCTGACCCAATGCACGGCCAATTTAGTCAACGACTTGTGGGATTTTCTGCGTGGTGCCGACCGCCCCGACCGCCTCGGCCCCGACCGGGCGTTCGCCAAAGGTTACATCACGCTCCCGGTCATGAAAACGGGCATCGCGCTCTTCACGCTGGCCGCCTGCATCGCAGGTTGCGGGCTGCTGTTCTGGGCGCTGCACCACGGCGCCCTCCGCTTCGGAGGTCGGGAACTCGTGGCTGTCGGAGTGCTCTGCATCCTCTTCGCCTATCTCTACACCGCCGGCCCCTGGCCCTTGGCCTACCACGGACTGGGCGACGCGGCAGTGGTGGCGTTCTTCGGTCTGATCCCCGCCTGCTTCACCTATTACCTGCAGACCGGCACATGCAGCCGGTCGGTCGTCGTGGCGGCCGTAGCCTGCGGTTTGGTGATCGACACCATGCTATGGGTCAATAACTTCCGCGACCGTGCCGAAGACGCCCGATGCGGCAAACGCACGATCGTGGTCTGCCTGGGCGAGCAAGTCGGACGCTGGGGCTACTTGGCGCTCGGCGTGACGGCCGAAGCGCTGTGTCTGTCGCTGCTGCTCGACGGACGTTCGTGGGCCGCGCTGCTGCCGCTGCTCTATGGCATCCCGTTCTTCCTGACGTGGCGCAAGATGATCCGCATCGATCACGGCGACGGGCTGAATGTCTGCCTGGGCGAAACGGCACGCAACATGCTGCTGTTCGGCGTTCTGTTCACGATCGGAATTCTTTTGGGATAATGGCCGAACCCCGGCATATCACGCTGCGCGAGCTGCAGCGCACCGTCAGAGAGGCGCTCGAAGAACGCTTCGAACTGCCGGTGTGGGTGAGTGCCGAGATCGCGGAACTCAAAGTCAACCATTCGGGCCACTGCTACCTCGAACTGGTCGAAAAAGGGGGCGCCAACGGAGTGCCGACGGCACAGGCCCGGGCCATGATCTGGAGCAGCAACTACCCGCGCATCGCCGCCCATTTCCAGGCCGAAACCGGGCAGCCGTTGGATGCCGGGCTGCGCATTCTGGCCAAAGCGCTGGTGACCTACCACGAACTCTACGGCTTCGCGCTCCAGATCACCGACATCGACCCGGCCTACACGCTGGGCGACATGGCGCAGCAGCGGCAGGAGACGATCCGCCAGCTGCAGGAGGAAGGCGTTTGGGTGATGAACCGCCAGCTCGCAGCGCCGGCCGGCATGCAGCGCATAGCCGTGGTTTCGAGCGCCCATGCGGCGGGCTACCGCGACTTCTGCAAGGAGATCGCCGCCAGCTCCTATCGCTTCCGGCTGACGCTTTTCAACGCCTTCGTGCAGGGGGCCGAAGCCGAAAACTCGATCGTCGAAGCACTGGGCCGCATCGCCGAGCAGCTGGAGGAGTTCGACGCCGTGGCGATTCTGCGCGGCGGCGGCTCGGCGAGCGACCTGAACTGCTTCAATGCCTATCGGCTCTGCGCCCACATCGCGCAGTTTCCGCTGCCGGTGGTGACGGGCATCGGCCATGACAAGGACACGAGCGTCGCCGACCTGGTGGCCTTTGCGGCGCTGAAGACCCCGACCGCCGTGGCCGGATGGTTCGCCGAGAGGCTCGGACGCCTCGACGGCGATCTCGACCGCGCGGCGCTGCAGCTCTCCGAAATCACCCGCAGCCACACCCTCGCAGCCCGGCTGGCGCTCGAAAAGCGGTTGGGCAACCTGCGTCGCCTGACCGGCGAACGCTTCGCGCGCGAAAAGGAGCGGCTCGACCGACTGACCCCGTGCCCGGCCGATCTGGCCCGCGAATGGCTGGCCAGCCGGCGCATGCGGCTCGACAGCGCAGCGGAGATCGTAGCGGCTCATACGCCCGACCGGCTGCTGAAGTTGGGCTTCGCGATGCTCCGCAGCGGCGGCCGGGCGATCGCCTCGGCCCGCGACGTCCGCCCGGGCGACACCATAGAAATGCGTCTTTCCGACGGCACCCTCACCGCAACCGTAAACCGTATCGACATATGGCGAAAAAAGAGATAACCTACGAAGAAGCGATGACCCGGATCGAAGAGATCCTCGGGCGCATCCAGCGCGAAGAGATCGCGATCGACGACCTGGCCCGGGAAGTGACCCGGGCGACGGAGCTGATAGCCCTCTGCAAGGCCCGGCTGCAGAAAGCCGAGGAAGAAGTGAACCGAATTCTCGAATGATCCCGCCGACGCGACCGTTCGGCCCCTACGCTCGATTCCGACCCTGAAATGGCTATCGCTTCCCTGATCCGCTGGGCGCTCAACCGCATTCCCCGACCCGTGCTGCAACGCATGGCCGGGCGGATCGTGCCGCTCATGGGATTATGCTACAAGGGGCATGACGTAGCATGTCCCCTGTGCGGCGCGCACTACCGGAAATTCCTGCCATATGGCTATGTCCGCTCGCGCGACAACGCCCTGTGCCCCCGCTGTCTGTCGCTCGAACGCCACCGTCTGCTGTGGCTCTACCTCACTCGCGAAACCGACCTGCTGCGCGCCTTTCCGCGCACGCTCCACATCGCGCCCGAAGTCTGCATCATGCGCCACCTGAAACCGCACTTCGCGGCGCATCCGGAGTGTTATGTCACGGCCGACCTCGAAAGTCCGCTGGCCGATCTGCATTTCGACGTGCAGCATATTCCGCTGCCCGACGCCTCGTTCGACGCGGTGATCTGCAACCATCTGCTCGAACACGTGGCCGACGACCGTCTGGCTCTGCGCGAACTGCACCGCATCCTGCGGCCCGGAGGCTGGGGGATTCTGCTGTCGCCCGTCGATCTCGGCCGCCCGCACACGTTCGAAGACGACACGATCGTCGATCCCGCCGAACGCACCCGCATCTTCGGGCAGTACGACCACCGCCGTATCTATGGCACCGACTATGTCGAGCGATTGCGCGAAGCGGGCTTCGAAGCCGAAGAGATCGACTATGCCGCCTCGTTCGACGAAGCCGACCGCAAGCGCTACGCCTTGCCCGCCGACCGCATCTACACCGTACGCAAAAGATAAAAAAACAGATAAATATGGACTTTTCACGCTACGAAACATTCCGCACGCTGGTGCGGACGAGCTTTTCCGCAGAGACGGCGCAGTCAGTGGACGAGGCGCTGGCATGGGCCGACGAAAAACTCGCCGGAGCGCTCCGCTACGACGGTACGCCGCTGCTCGACCATGCCGTGGCCGTGGCGTCGATCGTGATTTCGGAGATCGGTCTGGGCCGCAACTCGACCCTCTCGTCGATCCTCCACGACGTGGTGCGTCTGGGGCACAAGCACCTGCCCGCCGAGGAGTTCCTGACGCTGACCGACGAAATCCGCACCCGCTTCGGCAAGGAGGCGGCCGGCATCACCATGGGGCTGGCCAACATCTCGTCGCTCAAGCTCAAGACTTCGAAAGAGCAGGCCGACAATTTCCGCGATCTGATCGTCAGCTACTCGGAAGACCCGCGCGTGATCCTCATTAAGTTGGCCGACCGTCTGGAGGTGATGCGCTCGCTCGACATCTTCCCCCGGGAGAAGTGGCGCAAGAAAAGCTGGGAGTCGCTCAATCTCTATGCCCAGATCGCCCATAAGCTGGGTCTCTACGGCATCAAGAGCGAATTAGAGGACATAGCCCTCAAATACCTCGAACCCAAGGACTACGAACATATCGTCGCCAAACTCGAGGAGAGCGCCGAGGAGCGCCGCGCCTTCATCGCGCGGTTTTTGGTGCCCGTCGAGGAGCGGTTGCAGAAGTTGGGCATCAAATATCATATCAAAAGTCGCACGAAGTCGATCTTTTCGATCTGGACCAAGATGCACAAGCAACACGTGCCTTTCGAGGGGGTCTACGACATCTTCGCCCTACGTATCATCATCGACTGCCCGCGCGAGGAGGAGAAGCAGCAGTGCTGGACGGCCTATTCGGTCGTCACCGACTTCTATACGCCCAATCCCACGCGTATGCGCGACTGGATTTCGATCCCCAAGTCGAACGGCTACGAGTCGCTGCACACCACCGTCTCGACCGAGGGGCGCTGGGTCGAGGTGCAGATCCGCACCGAGCGCATGGACGCCGTGGCCGAACGCGGCATCGCGGCCCACTGGCGTTACAAAGGGGTCAACCAGGGGGCGCAGACGAGCGAAATGTGGCTCAGCCGCCTGCGCGAGCTGATGGAAGATACGACCCACTCGCTGGCGCAGCGTTTCGACGCCAAACCCGCCTCGGGCGAAATCTTCGTCTTCACGCCCAACGGCGACCTGCGCAAGCTGCCCGAGGGGGCGACGCTGCTCGATTTCGCGTTCGACATCCACACCTCACTCGGCGCGACCTGCGTGGGCGGCAAGGTCAACAACCGCGCAGCTTCGATCCGCGAGGTGCTGCACAACGGCGACATCGTGGAGATCCAGACCCAGAAGAACCAGACGCCCAAGTCCGACTGGCTCTCGGTGGTGGTGACCTCGAAAGCGCGCAACAAGATCAAGTCTTTCTTGCGCGAGGAGCAGGCCAAGCACACGCGCATGGGACGCGAGGAGCTGGAACGCAAGCTCAAGAACTGGAAGATGGCCCTCACCATCGACGAGGCGGTGGCCTACTTGGCCAAATACTTCAAGTTGCGGTTAGGCACGGAAGTCTACGGTCTGATCGCCACGCAGAAAGTCGATTTCGCGTCGATCAAGGAGATTCTGGGGCGTCATCTCTCGGGCGAAGCCGAGGAGGAGCGTCGGGCCGCCGCGGCCGAAGCCGAACGGCAGAAGACCCATGCCCCGCGCGAAACTCCGACCTCGCAGGATGCGCTGGTGATCGACGACGACATCTCGAAAATCCAGTACAAACTGGCCCGCTGCTGCAACCCGATCAAGGGCGACGAGGTGTTCGGCTTCATCACGATCAATGCCGGCGTGACGATCCACCGCACCGACTGCCCCAATGCCAAGCGCATGCGCGAGAATTACCCCTACCGGGTGATCGAAGCGCGGTGGCGCAGTGCGGCCGACGGAGCGTTCCGCGTGACGATCCGCATCGTGGCGGCCGACCTTACGGGCATGGCCAACCGCATCACCGAGACCATCAGCCGCGATCTGAAGCTCAACATCCGCTCGATGAACTTCGACGCCGCGTCGGGCGGCTGCGTCGCCGGCACCGTCGCGGTCGAGGTACCCGGCACGGGCGTCGTCGACTCGTTGATCCACTCGATCATGCGTATCAAGGGCGTGCAGCGGGCATATCGAATCAATTGAAAGACGAAAGTGAAAAGCGAGAGGCGGTGCCTCGTCAGATTCGCCGGCAATGCTTCTCACTTTGCGATTTTCACCTTGCTTATAGCAGCGGTGCGAAAATCCGCATGAACGATTCGGCCCAGCGCTGGCTGCGCGGGCGGTTGAACCACTCGCCGGGCGCGAGCATGCGGCAGCGGCGCAAGTCGGTCTCGTAGATCGCGGAGAGACGGGCGTTGAAGTCGCGATCGTAGACGAAAGCGCTGACCTCGAAGTTGTGTTCGAAGCTGCGGAAATCCATGTTGGCCGACCCCACGACCGCCAGATCGTCGTCGACGATCAGCAGCTTGGAGTGGAGGAATCCCGGGGTGTAGAACGCGATCTTGACACCGGCTTTCATCAGATCGTCGAGATAGGAGCGCCCCGCCAGGTCGACCACACGCGAATCGGAACGCCCGGGCAGCATCAACCGCACGTCGACGCCGGCCAGTGCCGCTTCCTGCAGCGCCATGTTCAGCGCATCGGAGGGCAGACAATAGGGCGTCTCGATCCACACCCGGCGCGAGGCCCGCGACACCGCGAAGCTGTCGGCCTGCAGCAGCGTGCGCCACTTGCCGAAAGGCCCGCTGGCCACGACCTGCATGATGCCGTCGGTGAAGCGGTCGGCCGCGGGGTAATAGGCCGGGCCGGAAACTTGCTGCCGGGTCGTAGCCGACCAGTCGTTCAGGAACGAAGCCTGCAAGCCGGCCACGCCGCTCCCCTCGACCCGAAAATGGGTGTCGCGCCACTCGCCCTGCCCGCCGCCGTGCACATAGCGGTCGGCGATGTTCATGCCGCCGATGAAACCGACCAGACCGTCGATCACCACGATCTTGCGGTGGTTGCGGTAGTTGACCTTGCTGGTGAAAAGCGGGAACTTGACATGCAGGAACGCATATACCTCGACTCCGGCGGCACGCATGCTTTCGAAAAACGACTTCCTGACCCGCACGCATCCCACGTCGTCGTACAACACCCGCACCTCGACACCCTCGCGGGCCTTGGCCGCAAGCGCATCGCGCAGGCGGCAGCCCGTAGCGTCGTCGCAGAAAATGTAATATTGGATGTGGATGTGGTGCCGGGCGGCCGCTATGGCTTCGAGCAGCGCCTCCATCTTCGAAGGGCCGTCGACATAAGGGGTAATGCGGCTGCCGTAGAGCGGCACGGCATGGGCCGTTTGCCGCAACAGCCGGGCCAGGGGCAGATGATGCTCCGCGAGCACGGGAGCGCCTGCCGGATCGACCTCCTCGAGCTGCGTGGCGATCCGCTTGCGCGTGCGTCGCGAAATGATCCGCTGCTTGGAGAGATTCTGTCCGAAAAAGAAATAGAACACCAGGCCGACGCCCGGCGCCAGGATCAGCAGCAGAATCCACGGCAACGTCTTGAGCGGGTTGCGGTTGTCGGTGATGATGACCAACATGACGCCCCCGATCGTGAGGGAGTAGACGACGAAAAAGACTACGGTCAGCAGTTGTTGCATAGGTTCGAGGCGCTACCGGAACTCCACGCCGTAGAGCAGATGCTCGACGCCGCGCAGGAAGTTGCGCTTGTGCAGCTTGGGCGAATAGACATAGCCGTCGAGCGTGAAAACGCGGTCGGTCGCGGTGTCGACGGTCGTGTAGCTCACGAACGGGCCGCCCATGAAATCGCCCTCGACATCCCAGAAGCCGCGCAGCTCGCACCACAGACGTCCTTCGAGGCGGAACATGCGGAAATCGGGCGGGAAGACCATCGACGTGGTCATGTAGGAGCCGTCGGAGGGGCCGGGGATCCGGGCGGCGAACTTGTTGCGTGCCCGGATCAGGGCCTCGGCCGAGAGCGACGCGGGGCCTTCGTAGGGATAGGAATAAACGAAGAATCCCTGACTGGCCGTGGGATACTCGTAGCGCGCCCAGATGAAATCCGGCTGCTCGGCGGCGAGGACATAACCCTGCGGCACGGCCATCCCGACGCCGAACGTCTTGCGCACGGCATTCTCGACGGCAGCGGCACCGTACGACTCGGCGAAAGCGACGGCGCGGTTGCGCTCGGCGGCTTCCAGCACCTGCAGCAGCTCGGTGCGATGGGCCGAAACATACTCGGCGATAGCGTCGTCGTCAGGCCCCTGGAGAGTCAGCACGATCTGCGGCGCAGCCGTGACATCGTACTGCACGCCCGCCGATGCCTCGGCCAGCGCGGGGTCTTCGACCACCTTGAGGATGTTGCGGTGATCGGCCAGCATGCCGGAGAAATCCTGCGCTCGTACGCGCAGCACGTCGAAGAGCGGCTCGGTCTGGTTGAGGTAGGCGATCGGCGCCGTCAGCACGGCCCGCAGCGTATCGCCCACCCGGCCCGTCCATTCGCGCTGTTCGCAGACGACGAGCAGTTCGTAGGGAGCGCCCTGCGCCGTCTTGAGCCGCGCCCGGGTCAGGCGCTGGAAAGCATCGCATCCGGTGGTCGTCGCCGCGACGACGCAAGCAAAGAGAAGATATCGGAAAATTTTCATCGCAAGGAAAATTGAATATACTAAAATCCGTCCTTATTTATCGTTTGCAGCCGCAACCCGTGGGGTGTCTGCTTTTGCAGGCCTCCGCTGGCGGAACCTGCGGCCCGCACGGCCGAAGCTTCGAAGCATCCGCATTCGCGCCGTTTTCACAAAGATAGCGATATTTTTTCGTTTTGGCGCGGATTTTCACTACTTTTGCGGGCGTCATGCGATTCAAACCGCCGAAAATCATCCGCCGCCTGCTGCCGGATCTGATCTGGGAGATCGACGATCCCGACGGGGTTTTTCTCACTTTCGACGACGGCCCCACGCCCGGAATCACCGAATGGATTCTCTCTACGCTCGACAAGTACGATGCCAAAGCGACCTTCTTCGTGCTGGGCAAGAACGTGGAGATGTACCCCGACCTCTTCCGGCGCATCGTCGACGCCGGGCACAAGGTGGGCAACCACACCTACTCGCACCAGAAAGGCTGGGGCATGAGTCTGGAGCGCTACGCGGAAGATGTCGATTTCGCCAACGACCTGATCCGCAGCGATCTGTTCCGTCCGCCCTATGCCCGCATCACGCCGGCGCAGGCGCGCATGCTGGGGCAGCGCTACAATCTGGTGATGTGGGATATCATTTCGCGCGACTACAACCGGCGGCTTTCGCCCCGGGCATGTCTGAAAAACGTGACGAAGCATCTGGCCCCGGGCGCGATCGTGGTGTTCCACGACAGCGAAAAGGCTTTCCGCAACATGCGCTACGCCCTGCCGCGGACATTGGAGAAGATCCGGCAAGCCGGCTGGAAGTGCAAGGCTATCGAGCTATAACCGCCGCAACGGCCCGGGCAACGGATATCCGCGGCAAAGACGCTTCGGACGCCCGGAACGTCCCGTTTTGCAAATCGGCGGATTTTTCTTAAATTTGCACGCGTCAATACCCGCAAAACTCTAAAATTTCAAAACGATACCATTATGACTATTACCGCTGCCGACATCAAGATCGGCATGTGCATCGAAATGGACGGCAAGACATTCCTCGTGGTCGATTTCCAGCACTGCAAGCCGGGCAAAGGCCCCGCATTCGTACGTTCGAAGCTCAAGAACCTGGAAAACGGCCGCGTGCTGGAGAACACTTTCTCGTCCGTGAGCCAGAAAATCGAGCAGGTGCGCGTGGAGCGCCGCCCCTACCAGTTCACCTACGAGGACGACCTGGGCGCCCACTTCATGCATACCGAGACTTTCGAGGAGATCAACATTGACAAGAACCTCATCAACAACTACGACCTGATGGCCGACGGCCAGATCGTCGAGGTGATGTTCCACACCGAG
>CAYSJF010000053.1:0-10172 GCA_964431265.1 uncultured Alistipes sp.
CTAGGACCCCATGATTAACAGTCATGTGCTCTAACCAACTGAGCTATTCAGGCATTCGAACGCGGCTTATGACCGTTTCGGAGTGCAAATATACAGCAAATTTTGATTCCCGCAAAATTATCGTGCTAATTTTTCGCAAAAAATGTACCTTTGCATATCCGAATCGACCCATAGCGATGCTTTCGAAACGACATATCGTGCTCCTCTCCGCGCTGCTGCAGTGCGCCGCGGCCCAGGCCCAGCTGGTCTTCGAACCTGCGGAGCGGGATTTCGGCCCGATCGCCGAAAGCGACGGACGCGTGAGCCATGTCTTCACGGGCGTCAACCGCGGGGAGCATCCGGCGGTGATCCTCGACGTGGCGACCTCGTGCGGATGCACCGTGCCGGAGTTCTCGCGCAAACCCGTCCTGCCGGGCGACACGACGCGTATCGCCGTGACGTTCGACCCCATGAACCGGCCCGGCACATTCGCCAAGGAGCTGGCCGTCTATTCGTCGGAGCGGAAGAAGATCGCCACGCTCACGATCCGCGGCAGCGTCGTTCCGCGCGAAAAGAGTATCGAAGAACGCTACCCCATAGATGCCGGCGAAGGTTTGCGGCTCGACGGCACGCTCTGCGCTTTCACCTATATCTATCAGGGCGGGCGCAAACAGATGGCGATCGGCTATGTCAACACGTCCGACCGCACCCTGCGCCTCGAACTCCGGCCGGAGCACGCCAGCGGGCTGCTCGACGTCGACTATCCCCGGCAGATCGGCCCCGGCGAACAAGGCGAGATCGACTTTGCCTACGCGATTCCGGCGGAAAAACCCCGCTATGGAACTTTGCGCGACGCCTTTAGCGTCCATGTCGACGGCCACCGGAGCGAAACCATCCTCGTGGCCCACGGAATCGGCGTCGACGATCCAGCCTCTGCGGACAAGGCCGCCGCTCCGCAGGCGCAGACCGATCCTGCGATCGTCAAGTTCGGCCCCGTGAAGCACTCGGCACCCATTCAGCGCCGGACGTTCGTCCTCGCGAATACGGGAGGAGGCGACCTGGTCGTCCGTGCCGTGGAAAACGGCGGACATATAGCCGTGACGCTGAAACCGGGCTGCACGATCCCGCCCGGAAGCCGACGCACGGTGGAACTGCTGCTCGACCCCTCGACGCAGGACTACGGCATCCTGACCGACCACCTGCTCCTGGTGACCAACGACCCCGTGCGTCCCATGCGCCGCGTGCGCGTGACGGCGATCATCGAAGAATAGAAGCCTAAAACCCAAACTCGAATACATGTATCCCATTCTCGAAAAGCGGTGCCTCGCAGAGGGCATCTGGCTCATGAAAATCCACGCGCCGCGCGTCGCCCGCGCCGCCTTGCCCGGACAATTCGTCATCGTGCGCGTCGACGAGCGGGGCGAGCGCATCCCGCTCACGATCGCCGATTTCGACGCGGCGGAGGGCAGCGTGACGATCGTCACCCAGGCCATCGGCGTTTCGACCCGCAAAATCTGCGCGCTGGAGGCGGGCGAGGCGCTCGCCGACTTCGCCGGGCCGCTCGGGCATCCGTCGGAGTTCGTCGGCATGCCGGCCGAGGAGCTGCGCGGCCGCCGTTACATCTTCATCGGCGGCGGCGTGGGCACGGCTCCGGTCTACCCGCAGGTGAAGTGGCTGCGCGAGCACGGCGTGGGAGTCGACGTCATCATCGGCGCCAAGAACCGGCAGATGCTCATCTACACCGACGAAATGCGGGCCGTGGCCGAGAACCTGCATATCGCCACGGACGACGGCTCCGAAGGGTTCAAAGGCCTCGTCACCCAGCTGCTCGAAAAGTTGATCGCCGAGGGCAGGCACTACGACGAATGCGTCGCCATCGGCCCCATGGCGATGATGAAATTCGTAGCCCTGACGACCAAAAAATACGCCTTGAAAACGACCGTGTCGCTCAACGCCCTGATGGTCGACGGCACGGGCATGTGCGGCGCCTGCCGCGTGAGCGTGGGCGGCCGCACGCGCTTCACCTGCGTCGACGGCCCGGAATTCGATGCCCACGAAGTGGATTTCGACGAAGCGATGCGCCGCCAGGGCATGTACCGCACCCAGGAGCAGCGCGCCGCAGCCCTCGCCGCCGAGCGCGAGGCGGGGCACCGATGCAAAATAGGATTGGACGAATAAGCAAGCCGCCCCAAGAGCAATGCAATGCCGCCGATGCGGCGGAATCGGCATTTTTTAACCGTCATCTGTTTATGGCTGAAAAGATTTCCCGCGTTCCCGTACGCGAACAAGACCCTGCACGCCGGGCGACCAACTTCGAGGAGGTCTGCTACGGCTACGACCGCGAGGAGGCGATCCTCGAAGCGTCGCGCTGTCTGAACTGCAAGAATCCCCGCTGCGTGGCAGCCTGCCCCGTGGGGGTCAAGATTCCCGAATTCATCGCGGCTCTGCATCGGGGCGACGAGGCTGCAGCTGCGGCCGTCATCGCGCGCGACAGTTCGCTGCCCTCGATCTGCGGCCGCGTCTGCCCGCAAGAGACGCAATGCGAGGGTGCGTGCGTCCTCGGCATCAAGGGCGAGCCGGTGGCGATCGGCAAGCTGGAGCGATTCGTCGGCGACTGGAAGCTGGCGCAGAAGCCTGCAGCCACCGAGCTGCCGCCCCGCAACGGACATCGGGTGGCGATCGTCGGCAGCGGCCCTGCGGGACTGGCATGCGCGAGCGACTTGGCCAAGTCAGGCTACGAGGTGAAGATTTTCGAAGCGCTGCACAAGGTGGGCGGCGTGCTGGTCTACGGCATCCCCGAATTCCGCCTGCCCAAGGAGCAAATCGTGGCGCGCGAAATCGACGAAGTGCGCCGCCTGGGCGTCGAGATCGAAACCGACGTCGTCGTGGGCCGCACCGTGACGATCGACGCGCTGCTCGACCAGGAGGGCTACGACGCCGTGTTCATCGGGTCGGGCGCCGGACTGCCCCGCTTCATGGGCATCGCGGGCGAGAACCTCAACGGCGTGGTCTCGGCCAACGAATTCCTGACGCGCGCCAACCTCATGCGCGCCTACGACGAGACCTACGACACGCCGATCTATGTCGGCAAGCGCGTGGCGGTCGTGGGCGGCGGCAACGTGGCGATGGACGCCGTGCGTACGGCCCGCCGTTTAGGCGCCGAAGCGACGATCGTCTACCGCCGCAGCGAAAAGGAACTCCCGGCCCGGGCCGAGGAGGTGCACCACGCCAAAGAGGAGGGCATCCGCTTCCGCATGCTGACCAACCCCGTGGAGGTGCTGGGCACGGACGACGGCTGGGTGCGCGGCCTGCGCTGCGTGGAGATGGAGCTGGGCGAACCCGACGCGAGCGGCCGCCGCTCGCCGGTGGAGAAACCCGGGTCGGAGTTCGAGATCGAGTGCGACGTGGCGATCATGGCGCTGGGCACCTCGCCCAACCCGCTGCTGGCCGCCACGACCGCAGGCCTGACGACCGACCGCCGCGGTTGCATCGCGGCCGATGCCGCAGGCGCGACCTCGCGCGAAGGAGTCTTCGCGGGCGGCGATGCCGTGACGGGCGCCGCGACGGTGATCCTGGCCATGGGCGCCGGCCGCACGGCAGCGAAAGCGATAGACGAATATATCAAAAACAAATAACCGGCAAAAATATCAGGGCGGCTCTTTGGAGTCGCCCGGGCCGCCCTGCCGCCTGTTGCAATCCGTTGCTGCAGGGATGAATTCCGAATTTTCCTATTTGTGCTGCGCTTCCAGCTGCAACAGCTGCTGCTTGATCGGCAGGCCTGCGGCATAGCCCGTCAGAGCGCCCGTACTGCCCACCACGCGGTGGCACGGGATGATGATCGCAATGGGGTTGCGGTTGTTGGCCATGCCCACGGCCCGGCAGGCTTCGGGGCGGCCGATGCGGGCCGCGATCCTGCCGTAGGTGGAAGTTTCGCCATAGGGAATCTCCCGCAGTGCGGCCCACACCTGCTGCTGGAACGGCGTACCGGCCGGGGCCAAAGGTAGGGTGAAGTCGAGCCGGGTGCCCGCGAAATACTCGCGCAGCTCCTCCACCGCCCGTCGCAACAGCGGCGGCAGCTCCGACACGGCATCGACCTGCGGCGCCGAAGCGCCGAAACGCACGGCCCGCACCGCCTCGTCGACGACGACCGTCAGCGGCCCGATCGGAGTTCGGAACGAACAGGAGTATTCCATATTATAGGTGTTCGAGGGTATAGTCGATCATCTTCTGCCGCACGTTACGGGTGTCGTCGGGCAACATCGAGTGGTTCTGATCGGGGTAGACCATCATGTCGTAGCGCTTGCCGGCATGATTGAGCGCCCGGGCCATTTCGGCCGTGTTCTGGAAGTGCACGTTGTCGTCGGCCATGCCGTGGACGAGCAGCAGACGCGTATGCTCGTCGTCGAGCTGCCGCGCCATGCGGAGGGGCGAATTTTCATCGTAACCGGCTGCGTTGTATTGCGGCAGGTTGTTGTAAATTTCGGTATAGATCGTGTCGTAAAAGCGCCACGACGTCACCGGCGCCACGGCGATCGCCATCTTGAAAAGGCCCTGTCCCTTGAGTGCGCAGCTCAACGCCATGAACCCGCCGTACGACCAGCCGTAGATGCCGATGCGGCCGGCGTCGACCCAGGACTGGGCGGCCATATGGCGGGCCAGCGAAAGCTGGTCTTCGACCTCCAGCGCCCCCAGACGCCCGTAGGTCTGCTTCTTGAACCGCTCGCCGCGGAATCCCGTGCCACGACCGTCGGCCGCCACCACGACATAACCTTTGTCGACCAGCGCATCTTCCCAGTCGAGCGACCAGCGGTCGGCTACGGTTTGCGACCCCGGGCCGGAATACTGCGTGAGCAGCACGGGATAGCGCTTCGCGGGGTCGAAGTCGCGCGGCCGCACGATGCAGGCGTTGAGCGTGTCGCCGCGTTCGGTAGCGAACGTGAAAAACTCCTTTACCGGACGGTGCGAAGTCTCCAGCTCCTGTTCCAGCTCGGTACTCGCCGCCAGCGTGCGGACGGACACTCCGTCGCCGGTGCAGACCTCGATGCGGTTGGGCGTCGCAGCCGACGAGAAAGTCGCGATATAGTATTTCATATCCTTGCCCGCAGCCACGCTATAGTAGCCCTCGCCCGAAGTGAGGCGCCGCTTGTTCTTGCCGTTCAGCCCCACGCTGTAGAGGTTGCGGCGCAGGGGCGAGGTCTCGGTCGAGAGATACCACACCCGTTTGGGCGTGACGCCCACGACCTCGGTCACCTCCCACGGCCCTTTGGTGACCTGGGCGATCAGGCCGCTGCGGATGCTGTAGAGATAGAGGTGCATGAAGCCGGTGTGGCTCTCCTGACGGACGAGGAATCGGTCTTTGTCGATGAACGTGACGGTGTTGTCGTCGACCCGCTCGACATATTGCTGCGCCCGCTCCTCGTAGATCGTGCGCTGCGCGCCGTGGGGTTCGCAGAGGATTACCTCGAAAATGTTCTGCCTCCGGTTGAGGCGGTGGAACCACAGCCGCCCGTCGGGCGCGAAGCCGATGCGGGGGATATATCGGTCGGTTTCGGCACCGGTGTCGATACGCTCGGTCTGCCCCGTGGCGAGGTCGACGACGAAGAGCTGCACCGTGGAGTTGGTCTCGCCGGCCTTGGGGTATTTGAACTCGAAGACCTCGGGATGCAGCTTGCCGCCGAAGCGCATCATCCGCATCATCGGCACCTCGCGCTCGTCGAAGCGCAGGTAGGCCAGCCGCTGCCCGTCGGGCGAAAAGGCATAGGCGCGCGTCGTTCCGAACTCCTCCTCGTAGACCCAGTCGGTGGTGCCGTTGATGACGGCGTTCCACTCGCCGTCGGAAGTAAGGCGTTTCGTATGGCCGGAGGTCAGGTCGTAGAGATACAGGTCGTTCCGATCCGAATAGGCGATCGACTTGCCGTCGGGCGAGAACGAAGCGTCGCGCGGAACGACGGCATCGACCAGAATCGGACGCAAGGTTTTGCCGTCGGAGAGAAAATAGCCGGTGGTGTAGGAGTGGCGGTAGATGGGCGTGCGGCCCGAAGCGACGAGGATACTCTGCTCGTCAGGCGAAAAGGCATAGTCGACGAGCGCGAAACCTATGGGCGCAGGCGGCAGCAGCGGCGTACCCGGCTCGGCGGAAGCATAAGCATATCGCACGATGTCGTTGCCCTCGATGACCGTATAGTGCTCGCCGTCGTTCATCGAACGGACGCCGGAGACGTGCCGGTTCAGTGCGCGCAGCCGGGCGATCTCGGCATACTCGTTCTGCGAGAAAGCCGCCAGGCAGACGCAGGCGGCGAAAAAAGTGAAAACCGATTTTTTCATAACAACAAATGCGCTACATAGAAACGACCGCAAAGCGAAACCCTATGAAATCGAAACGAAGCCGAAAGAGAGCCGAATTTATTCGAACTATGCGTTTTTCTTTCTATATGTCTTTCGTGTCGAATTCGTAGCCCAATCGTTTGCCGGTCACGAACTTGGAGTTGTCCATCTTGGTGTTGAACTGGTCGACCGTCACCCGGGCGAAAGTCTCGTAGGGCGGCGTCAGCAGATCGAAGTCGAGTGCATGGGCTATGGCCTCTTCGAGCACCGTCACCAGAGCGTCGCGGCCGATCTCGGCGCTGCCGAACGCTTCGGGGCGCACCGAACTCTGGCCCTTGCCCTCGACGAAGTAGCGGCGGTCGCGGTTGATGAAGATCCGCCCGATCAAATAACCTTCGTCGGCATTGCGGTTGAACTTGAACGAATCGGAGAGGAAGTTGTAGATGTGGATCACGCCGCAATAGGCGTTCTCCGGATCGTCCTGGACATAAGACGTGCGGCGCACGGGGTGCTGCGCGTCGAAGTCGAAGACGTCGGTGTGCATCTGGAAAATCAGCAGGTCGTTGGCCACCTGCAGTTGCGCTTCGAACTTGCCCCGGTCGCGGTACTCGATCCGCACGCGGCGGTCGAGACGCCCTTCGAGCTGGTCGTCCAGCTCCGAGGCCATTTCCAAAAGAGTCTCTTTCAGCAGATTGAACGCTGCGAACGTGTTGTCGAAAACGTGTTGTTTCAACGTCGATTTGCGGATCACGGTTTCGAGAATCCGCGTTCTGGAGGGACTGACTTCCATAAATTAGGTAGTTTGACGATCCTGCGCCGCCCGGTCGGGAGGGGGCGTCATTTGATCCGTATTTCCCGCCCCGCTTCGAGGGGCGCGCCTTTCTTCAAGCGGTTGAGTTTTTCGAGCGAACGGGCGCGGATGGCATAGGACTGGCCCACGCTTCGGACCGTCTCGCCGTCGCGGCAGATGTGCTGCCGGGCGTTGCCGCCCCAGCCCGTCTTCTTGCGCTCGATGTAGATCGCCTCGCCGGTCGAGGGCTGCACGCGGCGCCCGCCCTTCAGATCATTGAATTTGCGCAAGTTGCCGGCCGAGATGCGGAACGTACGGCCGAGGCTCTCGAACGTGTCGCCCTCTTTAGCCAGGATGTAGTGCACGCCGTTGGTCGCATAGACGTTGTAGCCCTCGTGGGCATTGATCGTCACGCGATAATCGTCCGGATCGAAGAGCGTGCCCCGGTCGCTCACGCTACTCTGCGACGCGAACCACTCGTCGGGGTCGTTCTTGCCGCCGACGCCCGACGCATAGAGCCGCTCGCCGTCGGGCCGGTCGAGCAGATAGAGCTTGTAAGTCTCGATCAGGCGCACCAAACGCTGCGCATAGTCGGGCGCCGTGGCATAGCCGGCGGCTTTCAGTCCGCGCGCCCAGCTCTTATAGTCGGTCGCGGCGTAGGCGAACAGCGAATCGTAGCGGGGCTGCGTGTCGAGGAACACGGCGTGGTCGTGGTACGAAGCCTCGACCGTCTCGTAGGCGCGGAAACATTCGCCCGCCTCGTCGTCGTCGTGATAGACCGCCGGGCCTGTCCAGTTGCGCTTGCACTTGATGCCGAAATGGTTGTTGGATTCGAGCGAGAGGCGGCTGTTGCCGCTGTCGGATTCGAGGATGCCCTGGGCCATGGTGATGCTGGCCGGGATGCCGTAGCGCTCCATCTGGAGCACGGCGATCGACTTGTAGCGGTCGATATACTCCTCGCGCGTCATGCGCGGCGCGCGGCGGTTTTGCGCTCCGGCCGATGCGGCTGCCGAAAGCAGGATTCCCGCAAGCAGTATTGCAGTTCTGGAAAAAATCATTATCTTTGTTTTGAGTTTACCCAACAAAGGTATGATTTTCCTGCGAAAATCACAATATTAAAACCTATCGAACTATGTTTACCCAGCATGCGAACGCGATTTTCAGCCGTGCGATCGACGACTATCACCGGTGGGACGATGTGGATCGTCCGCTCGAAAATCCCTACGAGCCGGGCACGCTCGACCGACTGCTTTACCACAAGTGTTGGATCGACACGGTGCAATGGCACCTGGAAGACATCATCCGCAACCCCGAGATCGACCCGGCCGAAGCCCTGAAGATCAAGCGCCGGATCGACCGTTCGAACCAGGAGCGCACCGACATGGTGGAATATGTCGACTCCTATCTGCTCGACAAATACAAGGAGATCGTGCCGGCCCCCGATGCCCGCCTCAACACCGAGACCCCGGCGTGGGCCGTCGACCGGCTCTCGATCCTGGCCCTGAAGCTCTACCACATGGCCCGCGAAACCCGGCGCACGGATGTCGACGAGGCCCACCGCGCCGCATGCCGGCAGAAACTCGACGTGCTGCGCCTGCAGCAGGCCGATCTGTCGCAGGCCATCGAAGAGCTGATCGAAGACATCGAAGCGGGTCGCAAGTTCATGAAGACCTACAAGCAGATGAAGATGTACAACGATCCGGCGCTCAATCCGGTGCTCTATGGCAAAAAATAGGCCGCTGCCGACCCACCTGCTGGTGATCCGCACCTCGGCCATGGGCGACGTGGCGATGGTGCCGCATGCGTTGCGCGCGCTGCGGGCAGCCTACCCGACGTTGCGCATCACCGTGGCTACGCCGCCGCTGTTCCGGCCCTTCTTCGAGGGGCTGGACGTCGATTTTCTCGACACCGACACCAAGGGGCGCCACCGCTCGCTGCTGGGCATGTGGCGGCTGACCCGCGAGGCCCGGCGCATGGGCATCGATGCCGTGGCCGACGTCCACGGCGTGATGCGCTCGGAGGCGTTCCGCTACATCATGCACCTGCACGGCATACCCATAGCCCGCATCCGCAAAGAGCACGCCGAGAAGCGGCAGTTCATCCGCCGGGGGGGCGCCGCCTCGACCCCGCTGCGGCACACCGTGCTGCGCTACTGCGACGTTTTCCGCCGTCTGGGTTTCGAGTTCGACGACCCCACGCCGCCCGTGCGTCGCGAGCGACCCAATCCGATGGGTCGCAAAGAGGGCCGCTGGATCGGCTTCGCGCCTTTCTCGGCCCAAACCGGCAAGACCTACCCCATCGACCTGGCGCGCGAGGCGGTGCGTCTGCTCTCCCCGCGCCACGACCGCATCTTCATCCACGGCGGCACAGGCATCGAAGCCGAGTTCGCCGCCGAAATGGAGCGTCGCTACCCCAACGTCACGGCCGTGCACGGCCGTCTCGACCTGGCCGGCGAAATGGATCTGATCGCCAACCTGGACTGCATCGTGTCGATGGATTCGTTGGTCATGCACCTCGCCGCGCTCGTAGCCGCGCCCGTGGTGTCGATATGGGGCGCCACGCATCCCGGATTGGGATTCATGGGCTGGGGCTGCGATCCGCAGCATGCGATCCAGGCCTCCACGGCATGCCGTCCCTGCTCGACCTATGGCGCCAAGCCCTGTCGCTACGGCGACTACCGCTGTCTGCGGGCCATATCGCCGCAAATGATCGTAAAGCAAGTGGATAAAATCGTAGGAGTCGAATAAACAATCTTTTATTCAACGGCGAAGAATCGACAGAAAGTTCAAAGGATTCTTTCTATACCGACACTCCGTTCAATTTTATACCGATACCCCGAAGTCGCGCAACGCATCGTTGAGCGACGTTTTTTTGTCGGTCGACTCCTTACGGCGGCCGATAATCAGGGCGCAGCTGACGCTGTATTCGCCCGCCGGGAACTGCTTGCGGTAGCTGCCCGGCACCACCACCGAGCGGGGCGGGACATAGCCCTTGTAGGTCACCGGCTCCGGCCCCGTGACGTCAATGATGTGCGTCGAGCCGGTGATGACCGTATTCGAGCCCAAGACCGCTTCGCGGC
>CAYSJF010000054.1:0-10090 GCA_964431265.1 uncultured Alistipes sp.
GCGGCTTCGCGTCGATGATCTACTGCATCGACTGGAACAACCGCGGCTACCAGCGCTTCAAAAAAGCCTACAACCTGTTGAGCGACTACGAGGCCCATCCCGACGACTACCCCGACGGCCCCACCGACGAGTTCCACGGCCGCTACTCCTCCTCTTTCATCCTCAACCTGCGCAACAACTACCGCCGCAACCGCGACCTCTGCATCATCATCGCCGGGGCGCTCTATGTGCTGCAAATCATCGATGCCCACGTCGATGCCCACCTCAAGGACTACGACATCTCCGACGACCTCTCCATGAACCTCGAGCCGCTCGTCGACTACACCTACATACCCGCATCCGGCGGCAACCGCCCCGTGTTCGGATTCAACATGAGCCTCAAATTCTGACCATGAAAAATCTTCTCGTTCTGCTGCTTCTGCTCTCCGTATCCTCCGCTTCGGCTGCGCACCTCGACCGTGCGCCCCGCAAGAAGAAACCCCAGGCCGAAGCCCCGGCAGCCCAGCCCGCCGCGCCCACGGCCCCGATCCAAGAGATCGAATACCCCTTGCCGGACGAGCAGACGCCGGCGCCCGCACCGGACGTGCCGAGCGCCGAGGAGGAGCCTTTCGCGCTCGAACTTTCGCCCGCGCAGGTCGATTCGTTAGTCGCCGAGTGGCGCGAGCGGCAGAGCAACCGGACTTTCGACGACTTTTTCCGCACCTATATCCTTTTCGACTCCGTTTCCGAGAGCAATGTTCCCGATTCGGTTTTCACGCAGCGGCTCCGCGCCCTGGCGTCGCCCATCCAGCTCCCCTACAACTACATCGTGCGCGCCTACATCAACCGCTACATCGACCCCGAACGCAGCACGCTCGGCCGCATCCTCGGCATGTCGCAATACTACTTCCCGCTCATCGAGGAGGAACTCCTCAAGGAGGGACTGCCCGTCGAGCTGCGCGCGCTGCCGATCATCGAATCGGCCCTCTCGCCCACGGCCTTCTCCCATGCCGGTGCCGCCGGACTGTGGCAGTTCATGCCTTTCACGGGCAAGAGCTACGGACTGGAGGTCAACTCGTTAGTCGACGAACGCCGCGATCCGATCCGCTCCACCCGGGCCGCCTGCCGCTATCTGAAAGACCTTTACTCCATTTATAAGGAGTGGTCGCTGGCCATCGCCGCCTACAACTGCGGCCCCGGCAACGTCAACAAGGCCCTCGCCCGTGCCGGCGCCGACTGCCGGTCGTTCTGGGACATCTACGACTATCTGCCCCGCGAAACCCGCGGCTACGTACCCTCGTTCATCGGGGCCTCCTATGCCTACGCCTACCACCGCCAGCACGGCATCGTCCCCATAGCGCCGCCCGTTCCGCTGGCCGTCGACACGCTGCGCATCGACCGGCTGATGCACTTCGAGCAGATCGCCTCCACGATCGACGTGCCCATGGAGACCCTGCGGCAGCTCAATCCGCAGTACAAGCTCGACATCATCCCCGCCACGACCAAGACCTACACGCTCGTGCTGCCGCAGCGCAACGTCGCGCAGTACATCGCCCGCGAGCAGGAGATCATGGCCAAGGATTCGATGTACCTCAAGGAGTACATCGACCCCGCCAACATCGACAAGAAGCGCCAGGAGCGCACCGGCACCGTCCACACCGTCAAGCGGGGCGAAACCCTCGGCGGCATCGCCCGCAAATACCATGTCACCACCTCGCAGCTCATGCGCTGGAACGGCATCAAGAATCCCAACAAGCTGAAGCTGGGCCAGAAAATCCGGATCGAGGGGCGTTGACGCAGCCATGATACACGACCGCGATACCATCGTCGCACCGGCCACGGCCCCCGGCGGTGCGCTCGTCGTCGTCCGCTTGAGCGGCAGCGACGCCGTCGCCCTCTGCGACCGCCTGTTCCGGGGTCGCCGGCCCCTTGTCGAGGCCCCAAGCCATACGGTGCACTACGGCCGCATCGTCGACGGCGACCGCACGATCGACGACGTGCTGGCCACCGTGTTCCGCGCGCCGCACTCCTACACCGGCGAAGATTCGGTCGAGCTGTCCTGTCACGGCTCGCCCTACATCCTTTCCGAAATCCTGCGCCTGGCCCAGGCCGCCGGCGCCCGCATGGCCGAGCCGGGCGAGTTCACCGTCCGCGCCTACCTGGCCGGCAAGATGGATCTCTCGCAGGCCGAAGCCGTCGCCGACCTCATCGCGTCGTCGTCAAGCGCGGCCCATGCGCTGGCTTCCAACCAGATGCGCGGCGGCTACTCCACGGCGTTAGAGCAGCTGCGCCAACGCCTGCTCCACCTCGCCTCGCTGCTGGAACTGGAGCTGGACTTCTCCGAGGAAGACGTCCGATTCGCCGATCGCCGAGAGCTGGCGACCACCATGGAGGCGATCGGACGGGAGATCGACGCCCTGCGCAACTCTTTCGCCGTGGGCAACGCCATCAAAGAGGGAGTGCCCGTGGCTATCGTCGGCGCGCCCAACGTGGGCAAATCCACGCTCCTCAACCGCCTGCTCCACGACGACCGCGCCATGGTCTCCGACATCGCCGGCACCACGCGCGACGTCATCGAAGAACAGACCAACATCGACGGCGTCCTCTTCCGGTTCCTCGACACGGCCGGCATCCGCTCCACCGACGACCGGCTCGAACGCATGGGCATCGAGCGCACCCATGCCGCTATCCGACGCGCCCGCATCGTCATCCACCTCCTCTCGGCCGAAACGCTCGATGAGCAGGACATTCCCGCCGCACTCCCTGACTCCGCAGACAGCGGGTTCGACGCTTCGATCCCCGGGGCTGTCCGACCGGCGACGGCTTCCGCACGCGATTTTTCCGCACTCGGTTCTTTTGCGCCCGATTTTTCGTTGCGCCCCGACCAAATCCTGCTGACCGTGGTCAACAAAATCGACACCCGGCCCGAAATCTTCGCATCCGCACCCCCAGCCAACGACGGCACTGCGTCCGTAGCCTGCAATAGCGCAGCCTCGACTACTCCGGCTCCCGCTTTCGCCATTCCCTGCCACGGCAGCGGGACACAGGCCTCTACTTGCTTCGCCATTTCGGCCCGCGACGGCGACGGGGTCGATGCCCTACGCCGCGCCATCCGCAACTGCATCGACACCTCCACCCTTTTCCACGGCTCCGCCGTCGTTTCCCACAGCCGCCATTTCCAGGCCCTCTCCGACGCCCGCACGGCCCTCGACCGCGCCATCGCAGGCCTCGACACTCTGCCCACCGACCTCCTCGCCGAGGAGATCCGCACCGTCATCGCCGCCCTCGGCTCCATCACCGGCCGCAGCGCCATCGCCTCCGACGAAATCCTGCACGACATCTTCTCGAAATTTTGCATCGGAAAATAGCCAAACACATAATAGACTCCGGAGAACTAAATGTCGGTATACGATCGCCTTTTACATGGATGACAAAACCGTCTGGCTGCCCTCCTCATCAGATAACGACACTGTCCAACAGGAGCATCATCGCTTGAAATATAAGGGGAACTGACCGAAGATTCAGTCGTTGCAAGATTTGCAACAGCTGCTGCCCACAGCAAAATATTCCGAGGTGCCGACGCATAAAATCTCGGAGACGACAAAAGATTACAGGCCATTTATGGCTAAATTCGGTAGAAATTCTGCAGGTATAACATATTTCATTATTTGCATAAACAAGAAAATTCATAACAATATTATTTGCGGCATGCAGTTTATTCATAATAAATACATCCGCACAAGAGAAAATCAAATGCCCGTCATGCAATGGCAGCGGAGAAATCGTCGAACGATGTCCGAATTGCCGCAATGGAGTAATTCCATGTACTGCATGCAATATGGCCGGCATAACAAAAGAGTCCTGTATCCATTGTAACGGTGGATATATTTCAAAAAATGTAAAGAAAACATGTCCCCACTGCAACGGGAGCCGCTACACTCGCCAAAGTAAACAAACACCGTGTACCTGCCGCAATGGCCAACGGCCAATTACGACCCGCGGAGGAAATGTCCAATATGTCAATTGCGACAGATGCAACGGACGCGGTTATTTGGAAAGTTACTACAATGCCGCATGTCGTTATTGCGGAGGCACCGGTTATTCAGGGACAGAAACTCGAACCGAACGTTGCGGGTATTGCACGAACGGATACATCACGAAAACCTGCCCGCGTTGCAATGGTGCACGCGGAACAGTCTGTCCGAGATGTAACGGATATGCCAACATCAAATCCAGCTGTTCTCGGTGTAAAGGATACGGAGAAATATATGTAAGTAAATAGATGCCGGCCTTATATTTTACGGTAAAAGTATTCAGAATTCCATTGCTCTTTGGATGCAAGGGCTTGTGAATACGACCAAAGGCCCCAGGACACAGGTCGTCTGAAATGGAGACTACAACCGGGAATCCGACGAATTGTATGGTTACCCTAATATGATGAATCATGAAATATCTTAAATTATTTATCACCGCTATAATGGCAACATCGGGGTGTCTGATTATGACATCCTGCGATCCGGACGATGTCGATGCATTTGCAGCGGGATACCGTGACGGTTATTACAGCTCCAGCACTCGTAGCGAAGTATTATCGGATATCGACACGGATGAATCGGCAACAATGGATGCTGCCGAATAATAAGGGCTGACCTATTCAAGGAGGCGATGTTTGACGACATCGCCTTTTTTTATTTGGCAGGCACTATAATGGCAAAAAAAGAAGTGTTGTTCAGCAAGAACGGAAAAGCTCAAGCAAGCTTGGCTTTGCCGAGACGAGAAAAGGTGCGAGAATCGAACGAACCACAAAACGGGAAAATCATACTCGAAGAACAGGCAAAACAAAAAGAACAAGAAGCCGAGAAACTCGACAGCAAAGCGGCCCAATTGAGAAGAAACAAATATGCAGAGTAAAATATTCCAGCCTATCTCAACTACCCTACTTTTCTCGATAGGCTTTCGTCAACTCATCTGCCGGAATTTCACGCATCAGTTCGACGCAAATTTCTCGACATAAAGAAAAGATTTCGTTGCGATAGCATGTCGCGAGGGAATCGTCTTCCGGGAAAACAGTGGCGACCTGTTCGTCGATCGAATGCTTCAACTCGGTGAAAACGAACGGGAAATAGAAATCGTCGACAGTCTCCTTGTAAGTAATGATATCCATTCCGCTTCTCAAGTTGCGAATGGAGTCGCAACGGTCTTTGGCAATAACGACGCAGCGCTGTTTTATGCGCTCCGCTTTTTGTTCAGGTGTTTCCAAAACGGAAATCGGTTGCTCCGTATTCGGATCCGTCTGCACCGCCGGAGCTACCCCGACAAACCACAGAACAAACATCAGCACACAAATACCGATTCCCGACAATATAGCATACAACAACACACTGCGCTTGCCCTGATTTTCGGGAACAATCGGCTCAATACATCTATCGCAGAAATCGCTCCAGCCGGAGAAACCCGCATAACGCGCCAAGGTCGAGAGCGTCGACGGGCGCGGAACAGTAGCCGGTTTGATATATCCATACAACCGCTTCAAGGTCGACGGGCTAATTGCTTCTCCCGTTCTGTTTTGTACTTCAGACGACAACGCATCGAAATCGGTCGGCGCATCGAGCGTCCGCCCGAAAGTTTCGACAACAGCCACTTTCAATGCGTCGATTCGTTCATTCGAGTATTCCATAGGCATACAAAAGTAATAAAAAAACGGAATGAATCGCAATGCACCGTAATGGATTTGGTCAGAACGCGGTCTCGAAATACATTTGCAAAAGGAAAAGCAGTCCAATCCTTTGCGGATTCAAAGCGAAATAGTATCTTTGTCGTGTAACCCTGTGAGGGGTTGCGAGATATTATTAACGTGAATCTTAGGATTCCCCAAACAACAAAACCGCCAATTTTGTTTTGAGCCTCTTCCGGAGGTTCAACGTACACAAGGGAAGAATAAGCACGGTTCGCATATCCGTTATGGGTGCGGACTGCTTGTTTATCCGTATGTGTACGGGGCGCTTGGCGGTGCCTGTTGTTTGTATGGGAAACAGCAGGTTCCGCACTTTTTATTTAAACAACTAAATATTTGGATTATATGGAAGCAACGACATTTTGCAAAAAAACAATGCCTATTATACACAGGTATATAGGCAAGTATTCGAGTGAAGGTATTGGTATCTACCCGAACTTCAACAATGAACTAATTTCAAAATTCCGTAAGCAATGTAAAGTGGACGATGATGAGGTTGTCATATATACATACGATTTAAACTGTTTCACAACGGGGAGCACAGGAGCTGCAATAAAAGATATTGCCAAAGGATTTCTTTTAGGAGGGACTTTGGGTTTAGCCTCATTGATAACAAATGATAATCAATACATATTCGCCTTAACCTCTAAATATATTTATTACAAGCCTAATGCTGAAACAGTCGATAGCTTTTATTGCTCTTGGGATGTTATTGATGAAATAGAGACACAGGGTTCAACAATTCATATTACAATTAAAGATGGCCGGGTCTTTCGTGTCAGAGATATAAATAATGGTCTCACCGGTATTCATCCGACATTGCCAATAGATAGTATTCGGAATATGTTGATTGAGATATGGAGAGTAACGCAAGGTATCGATGACCTTGAAGAAAATTTCTTTAATGAGCTTTGTGATAAATATGATGATATTGTTGAACGCAAACCGGAGGAGACTGATGAAAAATACCATTCTCGAATAAAAGAATATTGCTCTTATCTCGAAACGGAGTTCGCTACCATGCCTGAATCCGTTCGACCATTCGTATTGAAGATGCAGGCTTATTTGAATTGTAAAGTTGGTCTTGACAAAAAGGCCATAGCTAATGTGTCGCAATATAAAGAATTATTCGGAGAAGATGAAGAAATGAATTTCATATATGGCTTAAGTGCCGAATACGACGGCACTTACAAAGAATATAAAGAAGTGTATAAGCATCTATTTAATAGAGATATATCGAATTTTATATTTCATACAAAAGAAGATGTCGATGAAGTTTTGCGAATCGCAAAAGACAAACTGTCGAAAAATTTTCTCAATTACGATTACAACGACCGCCGTTTCTTGGTAATCGACAGTTCGATGTCGTATCTCGATTCGGAAAATTTCATTGTTCTCCCCAAAGATAATCTGCCGAAGGGTATTCAGTTCCCCTTGGGACATCCACAAGAGAGAGAATTGTATGTATGCCACCCCTATAATCACAGCCTATATATACCTTACGAATCCAGTGAATTCGAGCTGTTCAAGGATAAAATGGATGAATTGCGCGTGGTATTGCAGGCAATGGGGGCTGTTTCGATCAAAATATCCGATGTAAAAGATTCGGACGAACACAACAACGACAAGAACCATATCGTAGTAAAGGGTTCTGTCAATGCTAAAATCAATAAGGCAAATGGCGAGTTCGATCAAAAAAGCGAATCGGATGAATATGCAAAGCTACGACAAGAATATACCATAAAATCGACCCTCGAACCACAAAGAATGCCGTATATACCCGATGGACTTGTGTGGTATCCTCACCAAGCTGATTGGCAACGATTGTTCGAATTGAGAAAAGGCGGATTGAAAAGCGATTGTATTCGCATATCCACAGAGCAAGAAACAAAAATAAGCAAACAAAAACGTCTCGACCTTAAAGCAGATTTCCAAGCTTTGATTTCGAAAGTGAATGTCGGCGTTAATACCGATACGGATTCGAAGTTCGAAACAAAGGCGTTGTCAGTATGGAAACTGGATGTAGAGTTTGCTTCTTTGGAGGAATTGCGAGAGAGAGAGAATGCAGCGAATAATGTAGATCAACCAGCGCTTACAGCTACCATTGCTGATCCTATTCCGGCCGCAGAGTTGACCGATGAAGAGATGAAATATATGGAAGAGGTGAAATTCTGTCTTGAAGATGATGATCAGATTGATGCCAAGGAGCATCGTCTGCTGGAGCGCTTTCGAGCCAAGTATAGCATAAGCGAAGAGCGTGCTGCCGAACTCGAATCCATGCTAACCGGCTCTGCCAAAGAGGTATTGTCGGCCGAAGAACAGGAGTATTGCGAGACTGTAGCGGAGTATGCGGCTGATGGCGAGTTGTCGGAGACGGATTTACGTCTTTTAGCACGTCTTGCATCGTCGCTCGACATTGTCCCGGAGCGAGAAAAAGAGTTGCAAACGAAAGCTACAACAAAAACACACAGCAGAACCCTTTAAAACAATAAATCGTGGATGTAAAAGATTTATTTTCGGAAAGTTCTGCATCTAATCCCGTGGCCGGAATTGTCCAAACCATTGCTCCGTACCTTAAGGATGCCGGGGTCGGACTGGGGTATGCCATTTCCGAAGGCATAGACGAGGTGGTAGATTTACTGTTTCCAAACAATTAAATCATTTAACTTATGAACAATGGACGGATAAAAGGCTCTGCCAAGATTTTGGTTGCCTTATTTGCCGTTGCAGCCGGCTGGGTGCTTATGGAAGAAGGAAAAAAGAATCTGAAACAAGCCCAAATCTATAAAATGCAATAAAACAAATTAAAGAATTACTAATCTAAACAACAACTCCAATGAATAACACATCTCCAAGTCATGGATGGGCGTGGTTCTGGGTGGCAGTGTCGGCACTATACACCATCTTGCCGATTGATATCGTTCCCGACTTTATTCCCATAGCGGGTCAAGCTGACGATATTCTGTCTATCGGCACGGCCGCTCTTAACTTGATACAGAGTTATACGGCGAAATCGAATGCTGCGCTGTCTTCTATTGTAAAAACATTGAAGTATCTCCTTCTGGTTGGTGGCTTCATCGTCGTGTTGGTACTGGTGCTGATTGCATTACTAGTTTATAAAGTCGCATTCTAATAATAGTTGCGAAAGTGGCTGAAATTCAATAAACACTATTTAACACCTATTACTTAAATTAAACAAAATGGCAAAACAAGATGAGATGTTCGAGAAGATGCGACAAGATGCGTCCTCGGAAGATGTAAACAAAATCCGCAAAAATCTCTCGGGAATGAATCGGGGAAAAATTGCAGAAATATGGGATAAAGTGATGGCCCTGTGGAAATTCGTGCAGGATCCCGATGCTCCATGGACAGGTAAGGCGATCGCTATCGCAGCCTTGATTTATTTGATATCCCCTATTGATGCGATTCCGGACTTTATTCCGGTGCTCGGTCTTACGGACGATGTCGGGATTGTTTTGGCCGCCATTGCAAAATTGGCTGACGATCTGAAAGATTATTACCAAGCATAAATATTTTTATGGCACTTTTTAGAGTTGTAGTGACCCGCTCGGTGATTTTGTGCGGGGAGAGATTGGAGGCCGGAATGAGTGTCGATGTAGCCTGTCCGGTGGTGTTCGTTTCCGATCCGCTCGGATATCAGGGCGGCAAACGGGTTATAGATGCTTTCTGGCGAATTTACGGTGTTGATATTAAAGACATATACGCACTGCGAAATTACGTACAGGTTCAAAAAATTAGTTGATTTCACGGCCGTACCATGGCAATTACGGCTATGGTACGGCAGTTTTTACATATAAAACAATGGATCGACAACTCGAAATATTATGCCAGCGCGCCGAGGAGGGTGATGTTTGGGCGCTGACAGAATTAAAGAAATTCGCCGACAACGGGTATGTAGAAGCTCAATGTACCCTTGGGGACATTTACTCAATCGGTAATGGCGTGGAACAGGACTACGCTGAGGCTGTAAAATGGTATCGTAAAGCAGCGGAGCAGGGAGAGGAATATGCTCAATGTTGGCTTGGCAATGCCTATTGCTTTGGAGATGGCGTTGACCAGGATTATGTCGAAGCGTGCAGTTGGTGGTTCAAAGCAGCCGTGCAGGGTTATGCTAGAGCTCAATGCACGCTTGGAATGGCTTATGCAGAAGGTAAAGGTGTTAAACAGGACTACGTCGAAGCCATAAAATGGTCCCGTATGGCCGCAGAACAAGGCTATGTTAAAGCTCAATATAATCTCGGATGTCTCTATTCCTGCGGTAAAGATGTTGAACAGGATTACATCGAAGCCATAAAATGGTACCGTATGGCCGCAGAACAAGGCTATGTTAAAGCTCAATATAATCTCGGATGTCTC
>CAYSJF010000055.1:0-10069 GCA_964431265.1 uncultured Alistipes sp.
GGTACTGCATGCCCGGGAGCGCCGGATAGCCGAAGCGGATTTCGCCGTCGGGCACATCTTTGTCCAGACCGCTTTTCGATCCCACCTGCACGCGGTTGCCGATCGTCACGTGGTCGGCCACGCCCACCTGTCCCGCCAGGAAACAGTTGCTGCCCACTTTCGAGGTACCGGCGATGCCGGTCTGGGCCGACGACACGGTGTTGGCGCCGATCTCCACATTGTGGCCGATCTGGATCAGATTGTCGAGCTTCACGCCGTGGCGGATGATCGTCGAATCGGTCTTGGCCCGGTCGATGCAGGTGTTGGCGCCGATCTCTACGTCGTCCTCGATGATTACGTTGCCCAACTGGGGGATTTTGTCGAAGCCGCCCTCGGCATTGGGCATGAAACCGAAGCCGTCGGCCCCGATCACCGCACCGGCGTGGAGGATACAGCGGGCGCCGACGGTGCAGCCCTCGTAGACCTTGACGCCCGGGTAGAGCGTCGTGCCGTCGCCGATCGCCACGCCGCTGCCTATATATACCTGGGGGTAAATCTGGCAGCCGGCGCCGATTTTCGCGCCCTCCTCGATCACGGCGAAGTCGCCCACATAGCAGTCGGCACCGACCGTGGCCGTAGCGGCGATCGAGGCGCGCTCGCTGATGCCCTTGCGGCGGGGCTTGGCTGCGTTGTACATGGCGAGCAGCTTCACGACGCAGGCGGCGGCGTTGTCGACCTTGACGAGCGTCGCGGCGACGGGCTGCGAAGGCTCGAATGTTTTGTCGACCAGCACGATGCTGGCTTCTGTGGTGTAGAGATAAGGCTCGTATTTGAGGTTGCTCAAGTAGGCCAGCGACCCGGTCTTGCCCTGTTCGATGGACGATACGGTGTGCACCGTCGCTTGCTTGTCGCCGACGACTTCGCCGCCCAGGAAACCGGCGATCATTTCGGCTGTGAATTCCATTGCCATAATATCATAGGTATTTCGTGATGTCGATTCCGTCCGGGAGGAACTCCTCCACGGGGTGCCCCAGTGCGAGCAGCTCGCGCACGGTCGACGACGAGACGTCGGCCACGTCGCCGGGGGTGAAAAGCACGACGGTCGCCAGGTCGGGATAGAGCCGGCGGTTGGCGGCCCGCATCGTGCGCTCGAACTCGAAGTCGGCGGTGTTGCGCACGCCGCGGAGCAGGGCGCAGGCCCCGACCGAGCGGGCGAAGTCGCCGGTCAGCCCGGTGTAGATGCGGCTTTCGACCCGCGGCTGGGCGGCGTAGAGGTCGTCGACGAGGCGCTTGCGCTTCTCGACGCTCAACAGCCCCGGTTTGGCGGGGTTGCGGCCGATGCCGACGACGATCCGGTCGAAGAGCTTGAGCGCCTCGTCGACCAGAGCCGCATGACCGCGGGTGTAGGGGTCGAACGACCCCGGGAAAACAGCGATTCTCTCCATGAAAAACAAAGATAGTGAAAAAAAGTAGAAATGAAAAATCGGAGAGGTGTCCGAAGATTTCCGCCGGCTTCGGGGAATCGGGCTTATGCGAACATCCGTTCCAGTTCGTTGGCCACCCGTTCGGCGATCAGCGACATGTAGGGCACGCCGTCGCAATGGGAGAGGGCCGTGATGCCCCGGTGGTCGACATAGAAAAGTTCGTCCATGCGGGCGAGCATGGCGCGGTCGATCGGCTCCTCGCGCAGCGGGAATCCGAGGGCTTGGATGGCACGAATCGCCACATCGCGTTCGACGCTGCGCTGCATCGGGACGGTGAAAATTTCGTTGCCGCGCACGGCGAACAGAGACGCGTCGTCGGCTTCGCGGCAGCTGCCCGTGCGGTCGCAGCGAACCGCGATGTCGGCGCCTGCGAGCCGGGCCTGCTGCCGGGCCAGCGCCGCCACCGCTTCGCGGGCCGAAGTGGGGGCTTCCGAGAGGGGAAGATCGTATTCGATCGTCGCGCCTCGGGGCGCGAGGCTGCGGAGCGCATAGCCGTCGTAGAACGACATGCCGGCCGGAAGCACGCGCTCCTCGGCGTCGGCCGTCACCTCGATGCGCACGAAACTCGAAACCGTCTGCGGGTAGCGTTCGGCCCGGGCGACGGCGGCGATGCGCGCCTCCAACTGCGTGAGGTCGGGGGTGTAGTCGATCCCGAACAGCGTGCGGGCCGTCGCGGCGAGCAGGGCGGCATGGGCGTCGAGCAGACGGGGACGGCCCTGGCGGAGGTGGACGGTCTGGTAGAGGTAGGGCTGCGTCACAGGAGGAAGATTTTCAACAGCAGTTCGCGCAGCAGCTCGCCGTCGGATGCGCCGCCGGAGTTGATGCCCTTGCTCTTGGCGTCGTATTCGCGCAACAGCCCCAGAATCTGGAAAACCTTGCGGTTGTCCCAGATGCTGGCCGACTGCTTGATCTCGTTGACGATGAACGCGTTGTTCTTGCGCAGGATGCGCATCAGTTCGGTGTCCGAGGGGAACGGCTGCCCCTTGCGGCGCGAGAGCCAGCGCAGATAGTTGACCGTGAAGATGTCCTTGAACTGGCCGAAAAGCGCCATGACGGTGACCAGCAGCGGATTGTCCTTGGGGTTACGGGCGAAGTGGCCGGCGATCATCAGGGCGCGGGCCGTGTCGCGCGAGACGACGGCCTTGCAGAGTTCGAAGTTGTTGAAATCCTTCGAAATGCCGATGTTGGCCTCGATGTCGGCGTCGGTGATGCGCTCGGTGCCCTGCGGCAGCGAGACGGCCAGCTTGCGGAGTTCGTTGGCGATCTTGGCGATGTTGGTGCCGAGGTGGTCGGTGAGCATCGAGAGCGCCTTGGGGTCGATCGCGAAGCCCTGCCGGCGGGCGAACTGCTGCAGCCAGGCGGCGATTTCATAGTCGCGCGGCTGCACCGATTCGAGCACGGCGCCATGGGCCGCGCAGCTCTTGTAGAGCGCCGAACGCTTGTCGACCGTCTTCTCCTTGTGGCAGATGACCAGAATCGTGGTGGGCGAGGGCTGCTGCGTGTAGAGCGAGAGCTTTTCGAGGCCCCGCAGCTGCTGCGCCTCCTTGACGATGATTACCTGCCGGGCGCCCATCATCGGCATCTGGCGGCAGAGGTTGATGACCTGGCCCGCCTCCGAATCCTTGCCGTAGACGGTGATCTGGTTGAACGAGCGCTCGGCTTCGGAGAGGATTTCGCTGGCCAGGCGGTCGCTCAACGCGTCGATGAAGTAGCTTTCGTCGCCCATGAGCAGGTAGACCGGGGCATAGCGCCGGGCCGCCGCATCGGCATCCATGCGTTCGTACTGGGCGACCGTGTCGCGGAATCTGATAGCCGATTTTGCCATGAGTCAGACGATTTCTTTGGTGATGCGCAGGACGTTTTCGGTCTGGTCGGTCAGGCGGTAGCGGTCGTCGATGCGGCGGCCGACGAGCCACACGATCTCCTCGCCCGAGAGCAGGACGAACTGCCGCTGTTTCTCGGCCGCCGAGACCTTGGCGTCGATGAGAAAGTCGCTCACCTTCTTGCGGCCCGTCATGCCGAAAGGCACGAACCAGTCGCCCTCCTGCCAGCGGCGGAGCGTGAGCGGGTATCGCAGCTTGTCGGCGTCGACCTGGGCGATCTGCTCGGGGACGCCGAAATCTTCGATGGTGTCGATATCCAGATATTCATAGTAGAGCACCGAATTGCCGCAATAGCTGCGGGCGGCGCCCTTGTCGACCGCGATGCGGCACTCGTCGTCGTCGGGGATCGGTGTCACGGTGATCGTGCCGCGGTCGACGTGGGCGACATGCTCGCGCGCATAGAACCGTCGGCCGGTGGCCTGCTGGTCGAGGGCGCGGCAGAGGGCGTCGATCACATCGCCCTTGAAGCCGTAGGCCGAACTGAGGAGCTCGTAGATCACGAAAGCGCGCGGAAAGGCCGGGTCGATGCGGTCGAGATGGATCGTATGGATGCCGTCGTGCTCGACGACCGCTTCGCGGCGGATGCGCTCGATGCCGTGGTCGATGAACAGCTGGGCGTCGGTCAGGTGGCCGATGTTGCGCTGCATCAAGGCCGTGAACTTGGGGTTGATCTCCCGGATGCGGGGGATGAGGCCGAGCCGAATCTTGTTGCGCAGGTATTTGGTCGAGCGGTTGGACGAATCTTCGCGGAACGGAACCTTTTCGGCCACGGCATATTCGAGGATCTCTTTGCGCGAGGCGAACATCAGGGGGCGGACGATGCGGCCCGCCTGCGTCGAGATGCCCGTCAGGCCGCGCAGACCGGTGCCGCGCAGGAGGTTGATGAAGAACGTTTCGATCGAGTCGTCGGCATGGTGCGCCACGGCGACGGCCGTGTAGCCGTGCTCGCGGCACAGCTCCTCGAACCAGGCGTAGCGCAGCCTCCGGGCCGCCATCTCCATCGATTCGCCCGTGCGCTCCATCTCGGCGAGGGTGTCGAACCGCCGGTTGTAGCACGGCACTCCGAACCGTGCGGCCTGGTCGGCCACCAGCACCTCGTCCTCGTCGCTCTCGGCGCCCCGCAGCCGGAAGTTGCAGTGCGCCACGCCGATCCGATAACCGCTGCGGGCGAAGAGCCGCAGCATGACCATCGAATCCACGCCGCCCGAAACGGTCAGCAGCACCCGATCGTCGGACGCGAGCAGCCGGTTTTCCTCGATATACTGTTCGAATGCTTCGGGAAGAGCCATAAACTATAAAATATTGACTTCGGTGTCGATCGCTATGCCGAATTTTTCGTGTACGGCGGTCTGCACTTTCCGCGCCAGGGCCAGCACTTCGCCGCCCGTGGCGCCGCCCAGGTTGACCAGCACCAGCGCCTGCCGCTCATGGACGCCCACGCGCCCTTCGCGATAGCCCTTCATGCCGGCTTTGTCGATAAGCCAGCCGGCCGCTAATTTCGCTTTGCCCGCTTCGGCGGCAGGGTAGAGCGGCATGTCGGGCCACTCGCTTTTCAGCCGCTCGGCTATGGCGAGGTCGACCGCAGGGTTCTTGAAGAAACTGCCCGCGTTGCCCAGTACGGCGGTGTCGGGGAGCTTGGCCCGGCGGATCGCGCAGATCGCATCGCGGATGTTGTGCAGCGTGGCGCCGCCCCGGGCTTCGACTTCGCGTTCGACATCGCCGTAGCCCAGGTGGGGCTGCGGCGTGCGCGACAGGGCGATTTCGATCGCCGTGATGACCACGCGGCCCCGCAGCTCGTGTTTGAACACGCTTTCGCGGTAGCCGAAGCGGCAATGCTCGGCATCGAGCGTCAGCATCGAGTCGCTCTCGACGCAGTACATCTCGACGCGCCGGATCACGTCCTTGGCTTCGCGGCCGTAGGCCCCGATGTTCTGCACGGGTGCGGCCCCCGCCTTGCCGGGGATGAGCGAAAGGTTCTCGATGCCCCACAGCCCGCGCTCCACGGCCCAGGCCACCGCGTCGTCCCACTCCGCACCGGCGTCGATGCGGATGCAGACCCGCTCGCCGAGGTCTTCGACGATCTCGATCCGCTGCGCGGTCGGCGTGAGGAGCAGCCCCTCGTAGTCGCGCGTGAAAAGGATGTTATTGCCTCCGGCCAGCACCGTCCAGCGGTCGGGAACGCCTGCGGCGAAAACGGCCCGCAGCTCCTCCGCGGTCTCGAACTCGATGAGCCGGTCGGCATGCTGCCGGACATGGAAACTGTTGCGGTCGCACAGGTCTATGCGGTGGAATTCTTTCGACATGATGTGCAAAGTTAGAAAATATTTCCTATCTTTGACTAAAGTCGAAGATACTCATGTTCGGCAATGCTCAAATAATTTGGCATTGCCCTCGTTTATTCGTATCTTCGATAGAACCTCTTGCCGACAAACCTTAAAAATATTCAGTAGCTATGTTTTCACAAGATGACCTTCGACAGATCGCCGGGCACGGATTGACGCCCGAGGCGGTCGAGCGGCAGATCGAGCATTTCCGCCGCGGATTCCCCTTTCTGAAAGTCGTGCGCGCCGCGTCGCCCGGCGACGGCGTGCGGCTGCTCGACGGGCAGCAGGCCGACCGGGCCGTAGAACGCTATGAAAAGGCTGTGGCGAAGCTCTCCGTGGTGAAGTTCGTGCCTGCGTCGGGCGCTGCCACGCGCATGTTCAAGGAGTTGTTCGAGTTCGTCAACGAGGGCAAGCGCGGCAAGGGCATCGACACGCTGGTGCAGCACATCGGAGAGTTCGCGTTCTGGCCCGAACTGAAAGCCGTGCTTCCCGAGGGGGCCGACGAGAAAACCCTCGTCCGTGCGATTGTCGGCCCGGGCCTCGACTACGGCAGCAAACCCAAGGGGTTGGTGACGTTCCACGCCTATCCCGAGGGGGCGCGCAAGGCCGTGGAGGAGCACCTGGTCGAGGGTGCCGCCTATGCCGCGTCGAACGGTGCGGCAAAAATCCATTTCACCGTTTCGCCCGAGCATCGGGCCGGGTTCGAAGCCCTGCTGGCCGAGAAAGTGCCCGTATACGAGAAGCGGTTCGGCATCCGCTACGAGATTTCGTTCTCGGTGCAGAAATCGTCGACCGACACCATCGCCGTGAATCCCGACAACACGCCGTTCCGGCAGGACGACGGGCGGCTGCTGTTCCGTCCGGCGGGCCATGGCGCCCTGATCGAGAACCTGAACGAAATCGCGGCCGACCTGGTGTTCATCAAGAACATCGACAACGTGACGACCGACGCCCTGCGCGGCGATACGGTGCGGTTCAAGAAGGTGCTGGCCGGTGTCCTGCTGGAGCTGCAGGAGCGGGCGTTCGGCTATCTGAAAGCCCTCGATGCCGGGAACGCCGACCTCGCAGCTGTCGCCGAATTCATCCGCAAGGAGCTTTGCGTGAAGCTGCCCGAGAAGTACGATGCCGCCTTGCTGCGCAGCATCCTCGACCGTCCGATCCGCGTCTGCGGCATGGTGCGCAACGAGGGCGAACCGGGCGGCGGGCCGTTCTGGGTGGCCAATCCCGACGGCACCGAGTCGCTGCAGATCGCCGAGTCGAGCCAGATCGCACCCGAAGATATGCCGCTGATGAAGTCGGCCACGCACTTCAATCCGGTCGACCTGGTGTGCGGCGTGCGCCGGGCCGACGGGGGCAAATACGATCTGCGCGAGTATACCGATCCGTCGACGGGGTTCATCTCGTCGAAGTCGTCGGGCGGCCGCGAGCTGCGCGCCCAGGAGTTGCCCGGTCTCTGGAACGGGGCCATGGCGCGCTGGAACACGGTCTTCGTCGACGTGCCCATCTCCACGTTCTCGCCGGTCAAGGTGGTGCAGGACTTGCTGCGTCCCCAGCACCGGTAGCGGGCCGCATATGCGAGGACGAGGCGCAGGAGCTGATCCTGCGCCTCGTCGCTTTCCGGAGGGCGCCGCCTACTTCTTGGTGTACTGGTTGTGCCCCTCGGGGTTGTGGACGCGCGAATTGCCGGTGCTCGTGCTCTTGCGGGCCGAGGCGGTGCCGCGCGAAGCGGTCGTGCGCGACGTTTTTTCCGACGACTTGCACTGGCTCGACTGCGAGCGTCCGGAAGTCTTGGAGGTAGACTCTTTCATAACGGTTTAAATTTTTAGTTGAACATCTTGCAGCCCGTAGGGCCGGTTCGCTATGCCGGATGCGCCGAAAGGAGCGTTCCGGTGTTCGGAATGCCTGCAAATCGTATACCAGAAAGGCGGCACATGCCTTTCGGGGCGAAGAACGTCGGGTGAGCGGGGCGGTCGGCTTTTCGTCGGTTTCGGCCGAATGTTGATGAATTGCGGATAAATTGTGGGCACGCGGCCTTGCCGTTCTCGGAATCTTTCTTATATTTGTTGCGCGAAAAAACAATAATCAAAATCAGATAGATCGATATGGAAAACAAACTTCAAGAGTTGACCCGCAAACTCTACGACGAGGGGTTGGAGAAAGGTCGTGCCGAGGCCGACCGTCTGGTGGCCGAGGCTCGCGGCAAGGCCGACAAGATCGTGGCCGACGCCCACGCCCAGGCCGACGAAATCCTCCGCCGGGCGCAGGCCAAGGCCGAGGATACGGAGAAGAACACCCTCACCGAAATCGCTCTGGCCGGCAAGCAGGCCGTGGCCCGCATCAAGGCGGAGATCACGGGGCTGATCGTGGCCGAAGCCATCGGTGGCGGCGTGAAGGCGGCGGCGCTCGACCCGGCTTTCATCAAGGAGATGCTGCTGGCCGTGGCCCGCAACTGGAACGGCGCCGATGCCGGCAAGGTGGAGCTGAAGGCCCTGCTGCCCGAGGGCGAGCAGGAGAAGCTGGACGCCGCTTTCGGGCAGAGCGCCAAGGAGTTGCTGGCGGCCGGCATCGAGGTGGGTTATTCCAAGGAGGTGAAGAGCGGTTTCAAGGTGGGCGCCAAGGAGGGCGGCTACTACATTTCGTTCTCCGACGCCGATATCGAAGCGCTCCTGGGCGAGTACTTGCGCGAGAAAGTCTCGTCGATGCTCTTTAAGGCGTAGGGTCATGTTCGCGACCAATTACTATACGCTCGTCGCCGGACTTCGCGAGTATGCGCTCGACGCCGACACCAAGGGGTTCGACGTGCAGGCTATCGTCGCCGAGATTCTGGAGACGCTCACGGCCCGCGACGCGAAGCAGGTGCGGCTGCTCGACGCCTACTACGACTGCGAGAATCTGGCCGCGCTGCGTGCCGGGCGTTCGTCGTTCTCGCCGCTGGGCAACTATTCGAAAGAGGAGTTGGAGGCCGAGTTGAAAAATCCCGTGCTGTTGCCCGAGGAGCTGGCCCGCGTGGTGCGCGCCTATGCCGATCCCGAGGGCGAGGAGGCCGAGACGGTCGACACGGCGCAGCGGTTCGAGAAGTCGCTTTTCGCAGCCTATTACGAGCTTTGCGCCCGCAAGGGGTGCCGCTTCCTGCGCGAATGGTCGCTTTTCGACCGCAATCTGCGCAACCTGACCGCCGCCGTGACGGCCCGCTCCGCAGGACGTCCCGTGGAGGAGGTCATCGTGGGCGGGGGCGACGTGGCGGAGCAGCTGCAGCGCAGCTCGGCCGCCGACTTCGGTCTGCGCGGCGAGTTGAGCTACATCGACGCGGTGATCGCCGCTCTGGGCGACGAACAGAATCTGGTGGAGAAGGAGCGTCGGCTCGACCTCATCCGCTGGAACGAGGCGCTCGATCTGGCGACGTTCGACTATTTCGACATCGACGCCGTGCTTTCGTACGTGGTGCGGGTCAATATCGTGGCCCGCTGGACGATGCTCGATCCGGCGCGCGGCCGCGAAATGTTCGCTCGGCTGCTGGCCGAGCTGGACGGCAAGGAACTGATAGAAAAACGATAAAAGATAGGTATGAAAACAACAGGACGTGTAAACGGCATCATCTCGAACATCGTGATCGTCAAGGCCGACGGCGCCGTCGGGCAGAACGAGATCTGTTACGTGTATGCCGGCGAAACGAAGATGATGGCCGAGGTCATCAAGGTCATGGGCGATGCGGCCTATGTCCAGGTATTCGACAGCACCCGCGGGCTGAAGATCGGCGACCGCGTGGAATTCGAGGGGCACATGCTCGAAGCGACGCTCGCTCCGGGCCTGCTGTCGCGCAACTACGACGGTCTGCAGAACGATCTGGAGAAGATGGACGGGCTGTTCATCGCGCGCGGCTCGATCACCGACCCGATCGATTTCGGCGCCGAGTGGGAGTTCCGGCCCCTGGCCCAGGCGGGCGACAAGGTGTCGGCCGCATCGTGGCTCGGCGAGGTGCAGGAGCAGTGGCTCACCCACAAGATCATGGTGCCGTTCGCGATGACCGACACCTATACGGTCAAGAGCGTCGCTGCGGCGGGTAAATATAAGGTGACCGACACCGTTGCCGTCGTCGTCGACGCCGAGGGCCGCGAGCATGCGATCACCATGGTGCAGAAGTGGCCCGTCAAGCAGGCCGTGCGCTGCTACGCCGAGAAACCCCGTCCCGCCCGCGTCATGGAGACGGGCGTGCGCGCCATCGACACGTTCAACCCCATGGCCGAGGGCGGTACGGGTTTCATCCCTGGGCCGTTCGGCGCCGGCAAGACGGTGCTGCAGCACGCCATTTCCAAGCAGGCCGATGCCGACGTCATCATCATGGTGGCCTGCGGCGAGCGCGCCAACGAGGTGGTCGAAATCTTCAAGGAGTTCCCCGAGC
>CAYSJF010000056.1:0-10020 GCA_964431265.1 uncultured Alistipes sp.
TATCCTGCGCCGTGCCGTGCGCTACGGCTACACCTATCTCGGCTTCACCGAACCCACGCTGTGTCGGTTGGTCGCCGGTCTGGTCGAGCAGATGGGCGGGCAGTTCCCCGAGTTGAAGGCCCAGCAGGGTCTGATCGAGAAGGTCATCGAGGAGGAGGAGGCCGCGTTCCTGCGGACGCTGGCTACGGGCATCAACCTTTTGGACGGCGTGATCGCCCGCACCAAGAGCGAGGGCAAGAAAGCCATTTCGGGCGCCGAGGCGTTCGAACTGTACGATACGTTCGGTTTCCCGATCGACCTCACGGAGCTGATCGCCCGTGAGCAGGGCGTGGGGGTCGATCTGGAGGCGTTCGAAAAGGAGCTGCAGGCCCAGAAAGAGCGTTCGCGCAACGCCGCCGCCGTCGATACCGATGATTGGGTCGAGCTGTTCCCCTTGCGTGAAAGCGTCTTCACGGGCTACGACACCCTTGTCGACGAGGTGCGCATCGCGCGTTACCGCCGTGTGACGACCAAGGGCAGGGTCTCCTACCAGTTGGTCTTCGACCGTACGCCGTTTTACGGCAATTCGGGCGGTCAGATCGGCGACACGGGTACGATCGAGAGCGCCGACGAGCGCATCGCGATCGTAGACACCGAGAAAGAGAACGGGTTGATCGTCCACATCGTCGACAAGCTGCCGGGGAACCCTGCGGCGACTTTCACGGCGCGCGTCGATGCCGGGAAACGCCAGTCGGCGGCCAACAACCATTCGGCTACGCACCTCATGCACGCCGCTTTGCGCCGCGTGCTGGGCGAGCATGTCGAACAGAAAGGTTCGATGGTGACGCCCGAAATCCTGCGCTTCGACTTCTCGCATTTCCAGAAAGTCACGCGCGAGGAGCTGCGCGAAGTGGAGCGGCTGGTCAACAGGGCGATCCGTGCCAACCACCCGCTCGAAGAGAAGCGCGACGCCACCAAGGAGGAGGCCGCAGCCGCCGGGGCCATGATGCTCTTCGGCGAGAAATACGGCGACCGCGTGCGCATGGTGCGCTTCGGCGAGTCGGTCGAGCTGTGCGGCGGTACACACACCAGCGCCACGGGCAACATCGGGTTCTTCAAGATTCTGAACGAGAGTGCCATATCGGCCGGCGTGCGCCGTATCGAGGCCGTCACGGGCGAGCAGGCCGAGAAGATACTCTATGTCGCTGAGGATACGATCCGCAACGTGGGCGAGTATCTCAATAACACGCAGATCGTCCAGGCAGTCAAGAAGATGATCGAGAGCAACGACGCTCTTTCGAAGGAGGTCGACGAGATGCGCCGCGACCAGGTGTCGCAATGGGCCGACAAGCTCATCGCTTCGGTGCCCGAGCGTCAGGGCGTGCAGCTGATTGCCACGCAGACCGATCGGCGACCCGATTTAGTCAAGGATTTGGCCTACAACCTCCGCGCCCGTTCGTCGAAATTGGTGCTGGTTATCGGCTCGCTCTGCGAAGGCAAACCCTCGCTCACCATCATGTTGGGCGACGAGATCGCCGCGCAGGGGGTCAATGCCGGAGCCGTGGTGCGCGAAGCCGCCAAGCTCATGCAGGGCGGCGGCGGCGGGCAGCCGTTCTTCGCCACGGCGGGCGGCAAGAACCCCGAGGGCCTGCAGGCTGCGATCGACAAGGCCGTGGAAATGATTATGACGCAGTTGGCTTAAGCAAGCGAAAACAGCGGGCCGCAGCCGGCAGAGGCGATGCAGGAATTACGGCCGCAGCCTCTTGGCACGGAGATTCGCCTTGCTCGCTCCATAGGCTGCGTCCGCGAATCGCACGAAACCCGAAATTCGAAAAATTCGATAATTATGGCAAACAAAGTTCTGTTGATGATCCTCGACGGGTGGGGCAACGGCCATCACGACAAGGCCGACGTCATTTCGACCGTCCATCCCGAGTACATTTCGGCCATGACCGAGCGTTATCCTCATGCCCAGTTGCGCACCGACGGCGAGAATGTCGGTCTGCCCGACGGACAGATGGGCAATTCCGAGGTCGGGCACCTCAATATCGGCGCCGGACGCGTCGTCTACCAGGATTTGGTGAAGATCAACCGCGCTTGCGCCGACAACTCGATCCTGCGGAATCCCGAGGTCGTCAAGGCGTTCGAATACGCCAAGGAGAAAGGTGTGAGCGTCCACTTCATGGGCCTGACTTCCGACGGCGGCGTGCACTCGTCGCTGGAGCATCTGTTCAAGTTGTGCGACATCGCTGCCGAATACAAGATCGCCGATACCTACGTCCATTGCTTCATGGACGGCCGCGACACCGATCCGCGCAGCGGCAAGGGTTTCATCGAGCAGCTGGAGAAGCATATGGCTGCTTCGACGGGCAAGATCGCCACGGTCATCGGCCGCTACTACGCCATGGATCGCGACAAGCGCTGGGAACGCGTCAAGATCGCCTACGACGCTTTGGTCGAGGGCATCGGCGAGCATGCTGCGGACATGGCTGCCGCCGTGCAGAAATCCTATGACGCCGATGTCACCGACGAGTTCATCAAGCCGATCGTGCGCGTCGACGAGGCCGGGAAGCCTGTGGGGCAGATTCGTCCGGGCGATGTGGTGATCTTCTTCAACTACCGCAACGACCGTGCGAAGGAGCTGACGATCGTTTTGACCCAGCAGGACATGCCCGAAGCGGGCATGCACACTTTGCCGCTCTACTATTGCTGCATGACCCCCTACGACGCCAAGTTCACGGGGCTGCACATCCTTTTCGACAAGGAGAACGTGCCCGACACGATCGGCGAGTGGGTCTCCAAGCAGGGCCTCAAGCAGCTGCGCATCGCCGAGACGGAGAAGTACGCGCATGTCACGTTCTTCCTCAATGGCGGGCGCGAGGAGACGTTCGAGGGCGAGGAGCGCATTCTGGTCGCTTCGCCCAAGGTGGCGACCTACGACCTGCAGCCCGAAATGTCGGCGCCCGAAGTGGCCGACAAGCTGGTTGCGGCGCTCGATACGCAGCAGTTCGACTTCATCTGCCTGAACTTCGCCAACGGCGATATGGTGGGCCACACAGGTGTTTACGAGGCCATCGTCAAGGCCGTGAAAGCGGTGGACGCGTGTGTCGCCGAGGTCGTCGAGGCGGCCAAACACAACGGCTACGAGGTGGTGCAGATCGCCGACCACGGCAATGCCGACAACGCCGTGAATCCCGACGGCACGCCCAACACGGCGCACTCGCTCAATCCGGTGCCTATCGTGGTGGTGTCGGATCGCGTGAAAGCGGTGCACGACGGCATCTTGGCCGACGTGGCCCCCACGGTGCTCGATCTGATGGGCATTCCCCGACCCGCCGGGATGACCGGCCGATCGCTGGTAGAGCTGAAATAGTTCAGACTCCATATTTGCCTGAATTATTTTATAAAATCCTCCCGAAAACATTTTCGGGAGGATTTTAATGATAAGGTGGCTTTTGTTTTCAGGCGGAAGCCTGCAGGACACGCAGTGTGGCTTTTTTGCGGGTTTTGGTGGGTAGGGGCGATTGCTATGTTGTTGTAGCGGTGGTGAGGCTCGATATATTCTTATTCGTGGTTCATGGATTATTCCATTTCTCCTATTATCCCTCGAATCACCACCGAGGCGCAGCCGATGCCGAAGAGTGCCGGGAGGTAGGAGATCGTCCCGACGTTCGACTTCTTGTTCTGCTCTTCGCAGAGGATCATGGCCCCTGCGCGCATCGGCTCGGGCGAGAATACGGCACGAAAGCCCCGCTGCACACCCGCTTTGTGGAGACGCTTGCGCAGCATATGGGCCAGCGGGCAGTGGTGGGTTTTCGAGATGTCGGCGATTTCCAGCTGCGTGGGGTCGGTTTTCGCCCCGGCACCCATCGAACTGACGAGCGGCAGCCCACGTTCCAATGCCGCCAGAATCAGCGCCAATTTCGGCGACAGGGTGTCGATGGCGTCGACCACATAGTCGTAGGGCGCCGCATCCAACAGCTCGTAGGTCGCTTCGTCCTTGATATAGCGGTCGACGACCGTCAGTTCTATTTCGGGATCGATGTCGCGCAGCCGCTCGGCCAGCACCTCGGCCTTGGGGCGGCCGACGGTAGAGCGGAGCGCTACGAGTTGGCGGTTGATGTTCGTCGTCGCCACCGTATCGGCGTCGGCTATGGTCATGCGGCCCACGCCCGCCCGGGCGATCATTTCGGCGGCATAGGCCCCCACGCCGCCCAGACCGACTACCAGTACGTGGGCGCGGCGCAGCAGGTCGAGTTTCTCGTCGCCCAACAGCAGGGCGGTGCGTTCCAGCCAGTTATCCATGGATGAAGATGCGTTCGTAGTTTTCGAAAACGGCTCGTCGCAGCGTCTCGACATCGAGACCCATGACAGCGGCGACGCGGATATATATTTGTGCGACAGGCATGGCGTTTTCGTCGGTTTCGAAAAAGAGGTGCCGGAGGGGCGTGCGTTTCATGGCTTCGAGGGTGCGCGGCGAGGCGAACGTGCGTTCGCCGAACGAAAGACTGTATCCGCGTTCCACAGCCCGACGCGCCTGCTCGGGGGAACCGATGAACCCGTGGAAGATCACGGCCCGCGGCTCCTGCTCGCGCAGCAGGCGCATCGTCTCCTCGAAAGCCCGCACGCAATGCAGCACCACGGGCAGACTCCGCCGGCAGGCCAGCTCCAGCTGGGCGCGGAAAAGGGCGATCTGCGCATTGCGTGTCTCGCTGTCGGCGGCTCTTGCGAAGTCCAGCCCTATTTCGCCTATGGCCTGCACTTCGCCGTGCGCCAACTGCGCTTCCAGAGCCTGCAGGGCGACTTCGACCGGCTGCCGGCCTGCCTCCCACGGGTGGATGCCTGCGGCGCGCAGCTCGATGCCGTGCCCCGTGGGGCGGTGGGTGTGGATATCGACGAACGGAGCGGTCAATGTCGGGTACGGTTTTAGGGCGATCGGACACAATCTGCGGGCCATGTCTGCAAGTCTTCGCGAAGAAGCCGCCGCCCGGCGGATGTCGTGCGTGGACAAAGGTATGAATTATCGGGGTTATTTGAAAATCTCGGCCGTCTGCTTTCGATATATCCGGGTTTGCCTGCCGTCGGTGCACGATCCCTCCGATCGGCTTAAAATAATATCGGATCGCTACGGTTTTTCCGGAAAAAATTCGTACTTTCGCACGCGATTAAAGTGTTAGTTCGCTAACAGACGTTTCCGAACATTCGAAATCATTCATATAAACTTCTTATCATGTCGAAAATCATTACATTACGCAAGGGTCTCGACATCAATCTCCAGGGCAAGCCCGAGGCTGCGGTCTCCGAGGCGCCGCGCGCCGCGGTTTACGCGGTTTCGCCGCTCGATTTCGAGGGCGTGACCCCCAAGTTGCTGGTCAAGGCGGGCGAGCGGGTGAAAGCCGGTACGCCGTTGTTCTTCAGCAAGAGCGACGAGCGCGTGCTCTTCACGTCGCCGGTGAGCGGCGAGGTGACGGCCATTGTCCGCGGCGAAAAGCGCAAGGTGCTCGCCGTGACGGTCGCCCCCGATGCCGAGCAGCAGTACGAGGAGTTCGCACGGCCCGATCTGGGTGCGGCTTCGCGCGAGGAGATCGTCGAGGTGCTGCTTCGCAGCGGTCTGTGGCCCATGATCGTGCAGCGGCCCTACGGTATCATCGCCGATCCGTCGGATATGCCCAAGGCCATTTTCGTGTCGGCGTTCGATTCGGCGCCGCTGGCTCCCGACTACGATTTCGCATTGCAGAACGAGCAGAACGATCTGCAGACCGGTATCGAGGTGCTGCGTCGCCTCACCGCAGGCAAGGTGCATCTTTCGGTGCGTGCCCGGGCCGGGGAGCCGATGTCCCGACTCTCGGGAGTCGAGCTGCACACCTTCGCGGGCAAGCACCCTGCGGGTAACGTGGGCGTGCAGATCCACCATATCGATCCGATCAACAAAGGCGAGGTGGTCTGGACGGTCAACATCCAGGACCTGGCGATCATCGGCCGCCTGTTCAACACGGGGCGCGTCGACATGACCCGCACGATCGCCGTGGCCGGCTCCGAGGTCGAGCGACCCGCCTACGTGCGGACGATCGCCGGCGCACGCGTCGATTCGATTTTGGGCGGCAACCTCAAGCAGCAGCAGGAGGGCGACAGCGTGCGCATCATCTCGGGCAACGTGCTCACGGGTACGAAGACCTCTATGGAGGGCTTCCTGGGCTACTATGCCAACCAGCTGACTGCCATTCCCGAGGGCGACAAATACGAGCTTCTGGGCTGGGCGATGCCGAGGTTCAAGAAGTTCTCCGTGTCGCGCGCCTATTTCTCGTGGCTCTGCCCGAAGAAAGCCTACAAACTCGACACCAACATGAACGGCGGCGAGCGTCCGTTCGTCGTAACGGGACTCTACGAAAAATATCTCCCGATGGACATCTATCCGATGTATCTGCTGAAAGCCTGTTTAGCGGGCGACATCGACAAGATGGAAAACCTCGGTATCTACGAAGTCGTCGAAGAGGATTTCGCGCTGTGTGAGTTCGTCGACCCCTCGAAGACGGATATCCAGCAGATCATCCGCGACGGTATTAACCTAATGATCAAGGAGGCATAACCTATGGGACTGCGTAAAATAGTGGACAAACTCAAGCCCACCTTCTCCGAAGGCGGGAAGCTGGGCTTTCTGGCCTCGACGTTCGATGCGTTCGAGACTTTCCTTTTCGTGCCGAACACCACCACCTCCAAGGGTGCGCACATCCGCGATTGCAACGACATGAAACGTACGATGATCGTCGTCGTCGTCGCGCTGCTGCCGGCATTGCTGTTCGGCTTCTACAACACGGGCTACCAGCATGCGCTGTCGGTAGGCGCGACGCCCGAATTCTGGGCTTCGCTGTGGTTCGGATTCCTCAAGGTGCTGCCCATCATCGTCGTGTCGTATGCGGTGGGTCTGGCCATCGAGTTCGCATTCGCGCAGGTGCGCGGCCACGAGGTCAACGAGGGCTTTTTAGTCACGGGTCTCTTGATTCCGATGATCATGCCGGTCGACATCCCGCTGTGGATGGTCGCCGTAGCTACGGCTTTCGCCGTGGTCTTCGGCAAGGAGGTCTTCGGCGGCACGGGCATGAATGTCTTCAACCCTGCGCTGCTGGCGCGTGCGTTCGTCTTCTTCTCCTATACGCCCTCGATTTCGGGTGCCGAGGTGTGGATCGCCGGCCTCGGGTCGGGCGAGGGCGTCGTCGACGGCTTCTCGGGTGCCACGCCGCTGGAGCACATGGCCGCGAACGGCACGTTGGGCTACTCGGCGCTGGATGCTTTCCTGGGTTTCATCCCCGGATGTATCGGCGAGACGTCGACGGTGGCCATCCTCATAGGCGCCGCGATTCTGCTCTTCACGGGCATCGCTTCGTGGCGGACGATGATTTCGGTCTTCGTCGGAGGATTGGCGATGGGCTATGTTTTTCAGTGGACGGGCGTTACGGCCTATCCCGCCTGGTGGCATCTGATCGTCGGCGGCTTCGCGTTCGGTGCGGTCTTCATGGCTACCGATCCCGTGACTTCGGCCCAGACCGACAAGGGCAAATACATCGTGGGCTTCATGACGGGTGCGCTGGCTGTGTTGATCCGCGTGGTCAATCCAGCCTATCCCGAGGGCATGATGCTTTCGATCCTCTTTATGAATGCGCTGGCGCCGCTGGTCGACTACTATGTGGTCGAGGCCAACATCCGACGCAGAAACAAACGTGTTAAACCGGCAAAATAGGGGAGGTGCGACTATGAAAAAATTCAATACGAACAGCAACGTCTACATCGTCGTCTATGCGACGGTGATGGTCGTCGCGGTGGCTTCGCTGCTGGCCGTGGCTGCGCTTTCCCTGCAGAACCGCCAGTATGCCAACGAACTGAACGAGAAGAAGCAGTCGATCCTCAAATCGCTTTATGTGGAGGAGGCCCGGCAGCAAAATGTGCCGGTCGACGATTACGTCAGGGCGTTGAACTATGACGAGATCGTTTCGGCCCGCGTGCTCGATGCCGAGGGCCGCGAGGTGGAGGGCGAAGACGTCTTCGCGCTGCTCAACGATCTGCAGGGCGCTTTCGACGAGGGGCTTTTCCCCGTGTTCGAGGCCAAGGACGGCCGCGTGGTGATTCCCGTGACCGGTTCGGGCCTGTGGGGGCCGATTTGGGGCTATGTCGCTTTAGCCGACGACATGGACACCGTGGCCGGTATCGTCATGGCCCACAAGGGCGAAACCCCGGGTCTGGGCGCCGAGATCGCTACGGAGAAATACCAGTCGAAATTCGTCGGCAAGACGATCTTCGAGGGCGACGAGTTCGTGTCGGTGACGCTCCGCAAGGGCGGCGCCAAGGAACCGGCCCACGAGGTCGACGCTATCACGGGCGGCACGAAGACCTCCGACGGCGTGACGGCCATGCTCCGCACGAGCATCGGTCACTACCTGCCGCTCTTGAAGGCACGCCGGGAAGCCGGCGCTACGGAAGACGAAGGTAGCGAGAAGTCTAACGAAGAAAGTTTGGAAAGCAATGAGTAGCAAGAATTTCAAATATCTGACCGGGCCGTTCTCGGCGAACAATCCGGTCATCGTGCAGATTCTGGGTATCTGCTCGGCGCTGGCGGTGACGGTGCAGCTCAAGCCGGCCATTGTCATGGCTTTGTCCGTCACGGTCGTTACGGCGTTTTCGAATCTCGTCATGTCGCTGTTGCGCAACGGCGTGCCGGCCCGCATCCGCATCATCGTGCAGCTGGTGGTCATCGCCGCGCTGGTGATTCTCGTCGACCAGGTGCTCAAAGCATATGTATATGAAGTCTCGAAGCAGCTGTCCGTTTATGTCGGTCTGATCATTACCAACTGCATCGTCATGGGCCGCATCGAGGCGTTCGCACTGGCCAACAAACCCTGGCCTGCGTTCCTCGACGGCATCGGCAACGGACTGGGCTACGGCCTGATCCTCGTGGTGGTGGCATTCTTCCGCGAGCTGCTCGGCTCGGGCAGCCTTTTGGGCTACCGCGTCGTGCCCGAAAGCTGGTATATGGCCGAGGGCGGCCCCTATTCCAACTGCGGCTTGATGCTCTTTCCGCCCATGGCGCTCATCATCGTGGGCTGCATCATCTGGGTGCATCGTTCGCGCAACAAGGATTTACAGGAAAAATAGCAGATAGCGTATGGAATCGTTGAACATATTCATCCGGTCGATCTTCATCGACAACATGGTCTTCGCTTTCTTCTTCGGCATGTGCTCCTACATCGCCGTGTCGAAGAGCGTCAAGACGGCCCTCGGATTGGGTGCCGCCGTCACGTTCGTGATGGTGATGACCGTACCTCTGAACTACCTTCTCTACCAGTTCGTGCTCAAACCGGGCGCTTTGGCCTGGGCCGGCTTCGAAGAGGTGAACCTCAGCTTTCTGTCGTTCATCGTCTTTATCGCCACGATCGCCGCATTCGTACAGCTCGTGGAGATGATCGTCGAGAAGTTCTCGCCCACGCTCTACAGCCAGTTGGGTATCTTCCTGCCGCTGATCGCCGTCAACTGCGCCATCATGGGCGGTTCGCTCTTCATGCAGCAGAAGGTCGACGCCGCGCAGCTCACGTCGCTGTGGCAGTCGATCGTCTACGGCCTGGGTTCCGGCCTGGGCTGGTGGCTGGCCATCGTGATGATGGCGGCCATTCGAGAGAAGACCTCCTATTCGCACATTCCCGCAGCGCTGAAAGGCCCCGGTATCGCATTCATCATCACCGGGTTGATGGGCATTGCGTTTATGATCTTCTCGGGCATTCAGTTCTAACCTAAAAGAGATTTCGAAAATGGAATTGACTATCATAGTTGCTATCGTAGCTTTTCTGATCGTTACGCTCGTGCTGGTCGCTCTGCTTCTCTTTGCCAAGGCGAAGCTGACTGCCTCGGGCGCCGTGGTGATCGACATCAACGACGGCGAAAAGGTCATCACGGCCGAGAGCGGCGGCACGTTGCTTTCGACGCTGGCCAACAACAAGGTGTTCCTGCCGTCGGCCTGCGGCGGCGGCGGCTCGTGCGGCATGTGCAAGTGCCAGG
>CAYSJF010000057.1:0-9933 GCA_964431265.1 uncultured Alistipes sp.
CAGCGATTCTGTTCGCTGCCTGCTCGTCCGACCCGCTGTCGGAAGTTCCCGGAACCGCCGGAAACGAACCCGGGGCCGTCGAAGCGCAGAAGATCGTGAACACGGCGTCCCACGCCGTGGCCGGTTCGCTGCTGGTCTACTTCGATGACCGGGCCGTGGAACAGCTCGAATCCGCCACGGCGGCCGCTGCCGTCACCCGCTCGGCCGCGACGCGTTCGGGCATCGACTCCGTCGACGAGATTTTCGACGGGCTGCATGTCCGCTCGCTGCGCCGCGTCTTCCCCTGCAACCCCAAGAGCGAGGAGCGCACGCGCGCGGCCGGGCTGCACAAATGGTATCTCGTCGAATTCGATGATGCCGCCGACCTCGATGTCGCTGCAAAGCGGATCGCCTCCGTCGCCGAAGTGCAGCGCGTGCAGTTCAATACCGCGATGAAGCGGGCCGACGAATTCCGTGCACAGCCTTTGCGGGCCGCGGCACCGGCCGCAGCGGCACAGGGGACGTTCAACGACCCCCAGCTCGGGCGCCAATGGCACTACAACAACACCGGTAACAAGAGCGTCGCGCAGACCGCACGCGCAGGCGCCGACATCAATGTCGTCGATGCCTGGAAACTCACGGGCGGCGACCCGCGCGTCATCGTCGCCGTGGTCGACGAGGGCGTGAAATACACTCACCCCGACCTGGCGGCCAACATGTGGGTCAATCCCGACCCCGACCCCGAGATGCAGGACATCCATGGCTACAACTTCGCCACCCACGGCCCCGTCACCTGGGACAAGCACCACCCCACCGACTCCAAGAGAGACGACACGGGCCACGGTACCCACGTCGCAGGTACGGTAGCCGCCGTCAACAACAACTCGACGGGCGTCTGCGGCATAGCCGGCGGCACGGGCAACGGCGACGGCGTGCGGATCATGTCGTGCCAGATTTTCTCGGGCGATTCGAACAGCTCGGGTTCCACGGCCGTGACCGCCGAGGCGATCAAGTACGCCGCCGACCACGGCGCCGCGATCCTCCAGTGCTCGTTCGGCTACGATGCCGGCAACATCTCTTCGGATGCCCAGTACGCACGGTCGCAGAGCGTCGAGAAACAGGCTATCGACTACTTCATCGCCACCCGCAACTGCGAAGCCGTGGACGGCGGCATCGTGATCTTCGCGGCAGGCAACGACGCGAAGAATATGGCCTCCTATCCGGGTGCCTACCGCGACTATATCTCGGTGACCTCCTTCTCGCCCGACTTCCTGCCCGCCTACTACACCAACTACGGCCCCGGCTGCAACATCGCGGCACCGGGCGGCGACTACAAGATATCGGCCGACCACGAATCGAGCGAGGTGCTTTCGACCCTGCCGTCGGAACTCTACGAGGGCAGCGACTACGGCTTCATGCAGGGCACTTCCATGGCCTGCCCCCATGCTTCGGGCGTGGCGGCGCTGGGTCTCTCCTACGCGCTGCAGCAGGGCAAGAGCTTCACCCGCGAAGAATTCAACGCCATGCTGCTCACCTCGGTGAACGACATCGACAACTACCTCGACGGCACGAAGAATTCGATCAATCTCGCCCAATACTACAAAAAAATGGGCACGGGCGCCATCGACGCCTACCAGCTGCTCATGCAGGTGCAGGGCACGCCGTGTCTGCGGGCCAAGGTGGGTTCGAAGCAGCTCCTCGCACTCAATGAATACTTCGGCGGCGCAGCATCGCTGCAGACCTACACCGAGGTGTCGATGAGCGACGAAGACATGGCCAAGCTCGGTCTGACCGAAGCGCCGAAAATCGCCTACGGCAAGCTGCAGATCCGCTGCAACAAACCCGGCGTGGCGATGATCCGCATCACGGCCATCGCCGGAGGCGATACGATCGGCACCGACCAGACCATGGGCGGCATGCCCGTGACCAAGGAGTTCGCCATCATCGCACGCGCGACGACCAACAAGAACGGAGGATGGTTATAACAAACACAGAAACAGCATGAAAAGACTCTTATATCTGTCGCTCGCCGTTTGCGGCGCCCTGTTCTTCGCCGCTTGCGGCGGTTCGAAAAACGACGAACCCCGACCCGTCGGGCCGATCGTCGGAGAATGGCACCTGGCTTCGTGGAACGCCGAGACGCCCGAAGCATTCTCCGCCTACGTGGCGTTCAACGCCGATGCGACGTTCGACCTCTACCAGCAGATCGAGCAGGTGCATTACCAGCATTTCACGGGCACCTACCTGCTGCGCGGCAATGTCCTCACGGGCCAATACAGCGACGGTACGGCCTGGGGCAGCACCTACGAAGCGTCGTTCGGCGACGACGGCGACCTCATGACGCTGGTCAGCGAAGCGGAGATCGGCGAAGTGCATGTCTATGTCCGCGAGCCGATCCCGGCCTCGATCAAAGAGACGCCGACCGCCACGGCGGCTGTGCGCTCGGAGGGCTTCCGACTGCTGTAACGCAGAAGCCCCGCAAAACGAAACCGGCACCTCTCGGAGGTGCCGGTTTCAATTTATAAACTTCTAAATAGTTTTATCTATAGAATTCGCCCTGCCAATGGGCGGCGTTGCCGGCCGCATCGCGGACGATGAGCTGCACCTCGTGCTTGGAGCGGGTCGGCGCCGTATCGAAAACATGCTCCAGCCGCCCTTTCATGGGATAGCTGTCGCACGGCACCCACTCGCCGTCGATACGCAGCGTGTAGGAGGCCACGCCCGAAAAATTGTCGCTCACCCGAAAACTCAACGACGGCTGCTGCGACAGATCGGCGCCCGACCTGAAGCGCGGCGCGACGGTCGGGGGCAGGAAATCGGCCGCCACGAACAGCGGATCGGACGTATAGGTCGAAGCACTGACAATGCCGTCGCCATAGGTGCCGCCGACATAGGCCGCCTTGCCCTGGGGCGTGATGCGGGCCAGCGAGGCGTGCAGTTGCAGGTGGACGGGCACCTCCGCGCGGATCGACACGGTCATCATGCTCCCCAGCGGCGTAGAGGCCGGAAGCACGCGGAATGCCGGCGAGAGCACCACCACACCCGAATCGACCACCGGCGCGGCGAGCTGCTCGGGACGGCATGCGATCGACTCGTAGAGCGCACCGGCCGGAATCCGCGCCGTGAGTTCCCGGCCGCAATTGAGAATCGTCACGCTGCCGGGTCGGGCGATCCGGGCCAGCGTGTCGGCTTCGGCCCGAAACGCCTCGTCGCGCCCCCGCACGACGAATTCCAGATGCGAGACGTTGCCGCTGTCGTCCTCGGTTTCGATGCGGATGCGCCGCTCCTGCCCCGGCTCGGTGCGGAGCAGTCCGCGGTCGACCATCGCCGTGTAGAAATCGTCGGGTGCAGCTTCCTGCTGCGCTAAACGGATCGCTTCGTTGCGCGTCACCAACTGCAGGGGATAGCAGCTCACCGCGTCGCAGCAGCGCGACCGGTCGAAGGTGAAGCCGTCCATGCGGTACTCGAAACAACGCTCCCCGTCGATCCACTCCGTGACGCGCCACAGCCCGAACGTGTTGTGCACGCCGTTGCGCCGGTCGGTGGTCTCGATTACGAAATAGCCTTTGCGCCCCGCGCCGACCGGCTCCTCGCGCGAGAGCTTGTAGCGCCCCTCGTCGAGCCGCACGGCAGCGTAGCTCTGCGCCTTGCAGCGAACGCAAAGTCCTTCGGGCAGCGAATCGACCTCTATATAGTGAATCTTGACGATCCGCGGCGCCAGCGTATCGGCCGGGCGAATGATCCCCTCGTGCACCGGGTTGTAGAGCCGCTGGGTGGGGGTGTCGCGCACCTCGAAATGGAGATGCGGTCCCATCGACGAGCCGCTGTTCCCCGAAAAACCGAGCAGGTCGCCCTGCGCCACGGGCCACACATCGGGACCGAAAAAGAGGTTGAGCCGGTTTTTCTGCCGGGAGCGGCGCTCGTGGGCGAGATACTCCTCGATGTCGTCGCGAAAGCGCTGCAGATGACCGTAAACGGCAGTCGTCCCGTTGCGCAGGGCGACATATATGGCTCTGCCGTAACCGCCGGGCGTCACCGAAATGCGCGACACATAGCCGTCGGCCACGGCCACGAGCCGCTTGCCCTCCACGCCGCCCGTGCGGATGTCGACCCCGGCATGGAAATGCCCGGGACGCATCTCGCCGAAATTAGCCGTGCAACTCCCGTCGACGTCGCAAACCGGATAGATGTAATCGGCCGGATCGAGCGTCTGGGCCGTAGCGGCAGCCCCGAGGGCCGCGAAGAGAAGAGCGGTTAAAAGTCGTCGCATAAGTCGGAGTCGGCCACCATGGCGGCCACGATTTCGTGCACGGTCTCGAAATCGTAGCCGAGAGCGAGACCGTAGCGGATAAGTTTGTTTTTCAGTTCGTAAGGAGCGGCATATTTCGTCGTCCGGGCCTTGCGTTCGAGCTGCGCGCGCAGGCGGTCGTCCATCCCCGAGCGATCGACGGCCCGAAGCGCCTGGTCGATCGTCGCGCGGGCGATGCCCTTGCGCTGGAGAGCCGCCCGAATCTTGTATTCGCCCCAGCCGCTGAGCCGCATCTTTTCGCGCACGAAAGCCCCGGCATAGCGGGCATCATCGATGAACCGCTCGCCGACGAGACGGACAAGGACACGCTCCGCATCGGCATCGCTCACGCCCCAGCCGCGCATCAGACGCCGGGCGTCGCTCTCGCACTTCTCGGCCCGGGCACAGAGACGCATCAATGCCGTCGACGCCTGTTCGGGCGTCTTCGTGCGGACAGATCGCGCACCGGCCTCCGGTGCAGAGCGTTTTTTCAATCCATTCGTGCGCATAACATGCGAGGTTTGCCGTTGATATCTTCGCGCAAGCGGATCGCGCCATAGCCGTTTTCGGTCAGCAGCCGTTCCAAAACTCCGGCCGCCGTGTGGTAGATCTCGAAATAGAGCCGTCCGCCCGGCACGAGCATCCGCCGCCCGACCTGCGCAATGGCCCGGTAGAAAAGCAGCGGATCGTCGTCGGGGACGAACAGCGCCTCGGGCGGCTCGTAATCGCGCACGTTGGGATGCAGAGCGGCCCGGTCGCCCGCCGGCACATAGGGCGGATTGGAGACCAGCACGTCGAAGCGCTCGGGGAAACGTTCGGCCAGATCGGCCAGCGCATCGGCGCGGCGCAAGGTTACGGCTGCGCCCGATGCCCGGCAGTTTTCGGCCGCCACGGCGAGCGCCGCTTCGGAAATGTCGGCGGCGAATATCTCCGCTTCGGGCAACTCCAAAGCCAGCGTCGCCGCGATGCAGCCGCTGCCGGTGCCGATGTCGAGCAGACGGCGGGCCTGCCGTTCGTCGGCGATGATCCAGGCCGCCAGCTCCTCGGTTTCGGGCCGCGGGATCAACACCCCCTCGCGCACGGCGAACCGCCGGCCGAAAAACTCGGTGCTTCCCACGACATATTGCACGGGGCGCCCCCCGGCGAGTTCCGCGATCGCCTCGTCCAACCCCTCGATTTCGAGCGGCGCACCGGGATCGGACAACAACTCCGCCAAAGAGAGGCGGGCCGCGTCGCAAACGTAGAGCTGCGCGATGTTGCGGGCTTCGCGGGGATCGTAGAGCGGCACGAGCGCCGCTGCGATGCGGTCGAGGATATGGCGCCGGATCGTCATCGTTCCAAATCGGCTAATACGACGGCCACGGCGGCCTCGACGACCGCCGTGCCGCGCAGGGCGATGCAAATGTCGTGGCGCCCTCCGATCACGAGAGGCTCGACGCGGCCGGTCGAACGGTCGAACGTGAATTGCGGCCGGGCAATGCTGGCCGTGGGTTTGAACGCCACGCGTACCACCAGTTCGTTGCCGTCGGTCAGGCCGCCCACCGCACCTCCGGCATGGTTGGAGGCCGTGCGGCCTGCGGCGTCGAGAATCGGGTCGTTGTGCTCCGAACCCCGCATGCGGGCAGCGGCGAACCCGCTGCCGAACTCCACGCCCCGCACTCCGGGAACGGCGAAAAGCAGGTGCGCGACGAGACTCTCGACCGAATCGAAGAACGGCTCGCCCCACCCTGCGGGCACCCCCTGCACGCGGCACTCGACCAGCCCACCCACCGAATCGCCGTCGGCAGCGGCGGCCTGCAGCACCTCGTCGAAGCGGGCCGGATCGGCGCATCCGCCCACCTCGACCAGCCGGGTATCGAACCGAAGCTGCGGCGGCAGCATCTTTTTGGCCACGACTCCCGCGGCGACAAGCGCCACCGTGAGCCGCCCGGAGAAATGCCCCCCGCCGCGCGGATCGTTATACCCCCCATAACGCACCCGGGCCACACGGTCGGCATGCGAAGGGCGGTCATGACCCGCCGTAGCGGCATAGTCCTGCGACCGAACGTCGAGGTTGGGGAATACGATCGTCAGCGGCGCACCGGTGGTCTTCCCTTCATAAACGCCCGACACGAACTGCGGCACGTCGGGTTCGCGGCGCGCCGTCGTGCCCGCAGCACCGGCCTGCCGTCGGGCGAGGTCGGCGACGAAATCATCGGCCGAAAGCGCCATGCCCGGCTTCACGCCGTCGATCGCGATGCCGATCTGCGGGCCGTGCGATTCGCCCCAAAGCGAAAGACGGAAACGATGACCGAACCCATTCATGAGCGGATATGTTGCAAATCTTCGAAAAATCCGGGATAACTCTTGGCCACGCACTCGGCGCCCCGGATCGTGACGGGGCCGTCGGCGCACAAGGCCAGGACGGCCAGCGCCATGGCGATGCGGTGGTCGCCATGGCTCTCGACGACAGCCGCATGCACCTTGCCGCCGAGGATGCGCAAAGTGTCGTCGTCGCCGAAATCGACTTCGACGCCCATCTTACCGAACTCCTCACGGATCGCTTCGCCGCGGTCGCACTCCTTGTGCCGAAGCCGAGAAACACCGCGGATGACGCTCGTTCCCTCGGCGACGGCCGCCAGCACGGCGAGCGCCGGAAAAAGATCGGGACAGTGGGTGGCGTCGAACTCGAAACCCCGCAACGGCCGCCGGGCCGCGGCGACCGAGTACGGCTCGTCGACAAGAGCGGCTCCGGCCCGCACCAAGGCGTCGCAGACCACCGTGTCGGCCTGCCGCGAGAGCACCGAGACATGACGCACCGAGACCTCGCCGGCGACGGCTCCGGCCACGAGTAGCATGGCCGCGGCGCTCCAGTCGCCCTCGATGGCGAAATCGGCCCCGCGATAGCGCTGTCCGCCGGGGATATAGAACTCCGAGAAGTCGTTATGGCAAATCTCCACACCGAAAACCTCGGCCGTGTGGACGGTCATGTCGAGATAAGGCACCGAAACGGCATCCTCCACACGCAGAGTCGTGTCTCCGGCCGCCAGCGGCAGAGCCAGCAGCAAGCCGGTGACGAACTGCGAGGAGACCGACCCGTCGATCGCCGTGCAGCCGCCTTGCAGAGGGCCGCGAATTTCGAGAGGCAGAAAACCGTCGCTGTCGATCGCCTGCGCGCCCAGTTGCCGCAACGGCTCGACCAGCATGGACATGGGGCGCCGGAGCAGGGATTTTTCGCCCTCGATGCGGATGTTTTCGTGCCACAATGCGGCGATGGGCGCGAACAGCCGGGCGGCAAGGCCCGATTCGCCCACGGACAGCACCTGCCCCCGAGGCTTCAGCCCGCCGCGCACGGCGAGCGTATGTTCGTCGATGCGCTCCGCATCCGCCCCCAACAACTCGATGCAGCGCAGGGCGGAACGCGTGTCGTCGCAGAACTCGATGCCATTCAGCACCGAACGCTCCTCCGAAAGAAGCGCAGCGGCCAGGGCGCGCTGGGCGTAACTTTTGGAACAAGGGGGCGTCAGCGCGCCCGCGACGCGCCCCGGCAGTATGGTAATATCCATTCCTCGAAATTAAGGCTCGGAATCGAATGATTCGGGAGCAGCCGCGACTGCTTCCGAGCGACCGCAAGAGCCGGAATTTTTCATTTTTCTCTTCCTCCCCGGTTCTTCATCTCCTGGGTGAGCTGGTGGCTGCGCTTCAGCTCGAAGTGCTGCCCCAGGTAGACCTTGCGCACCATGGGATCGGCGGCCAGCTCCTCGGCCGAACCGGTCTTGAGGATCTTGCCCTCGTACAAAAGATAGGTGCGGTCGGTGATGGCGAGCGTTTCGTCGACGTTGTGGTCGGTGATGATGACGCCGATGTTCTTGTGCTTGAGCGTGGCGACGATCGACTGGATGTCCTCCACGGCGATGGGGTCGACACCGGCGAACGGTTCGTCCAGCAGGATGAACGCGGGGTTGATCGCCACGGCCCGGGCGATTTCGGTGCGCCGCCGCTCGCCGCCCGAAAGCTGGATGCCGAGGCTCTTGCGCACCTTCTGCAGCCGGAACTCCTCGATCAGCGCCTCGACCCGCTCGGCCTGGTACTCCTTGGAGTAGTCGGTCATTTCGAGCACGGCGCGGATGTTCTGCTCGACGGTCAGACGCCGGAACACGGAGGCCTCCTGCGCCAGATAGCCCACGCCTAACTGCGCCCGCCGGTAGACCGGCAGCGCGGTCAGCTCGCTGACCTGCTTTTCGTCGTTTTCGAGGAAGATACGCCCCTCGTTGGGCTTGATCAGCCCCACGATCATGTAGAACGTGGTGGTCTTGCCGGCACCGTTAGGCCCCAGCAGACCGACGATTTCGCCCTGGTTCACGTCGATCGACACGTGGTCGACCACGGTGCGCGACTTGTATTTCTTGACGAGCTGACTGGTGTATAAACGCATAAAACAAGGTGTCGTAAAATTTTTTACAAAGTTATGTTTTTTTCCGAAAAATTTTTTATCTTTACATTGAATTTTCAGATTTGACGACGAAATGAACCCGTTCGATACAACCCTGCTGCACGAGAAACTGAAGGAATATTTCGGCTTCTCCTCGTTCAAGGGCAACCAGGAGGCCGTCATCCGCAACGTCTTGGAGCGCAAGGATACGTTCGTACTGATGCCCACGGGCGGCGGGAAATCGCTCTGCTACCAGCTGCCCGCACTCCTGATGGAGGGCGTGGCGATCGTCATTTCGCCACTCATCGCTTTGATGAAGAACCAGGTGGACGCGATGCGCATGTTTTCGGCCGAATCGGGCATCGCCCACTTCCTGAATTCGTCGCTCAACAAGACGGCCGTCCAGCAGGTGCGCGCCGACGTCATGGCCGGCAAAACCAAGCTGCTCTACTTCGCGCCCGAGTCGCTCACCAAGGAGGACAACGTGGCGTTCCTGCGCAAGATCAAGGTGTCGTTCTACGCCATCGACGAGGCGCACTGCATCTCGGAGTGGGGCCACGACTTCCGTCCGGAGTATCGGCGCATCCGCCCGATCATCAACGAAATAGGCAACGCCCCCCTCATAGCCCTCACGGCCACGGCCACACCCAAGGTGCAGCTGGACATCCAGAAGAATCTGGGCATGAGCGATGCGGCGGTCTTCAAGTCGTCGTTCAACCGGTCGAACCTCTACTACGAAATCCGTCCCAAGCACGACGTGGATCGCGAGATCATCCGCTTCGTCAAGCAGAAGGAGGGCAAGAGCGGCATCATCTACTGCTTGAGCCGCAAGAAAGTGGAGGAACTGACCGAACTGCTCGTCGCCAACGGCATCAAGGCCCGCGCCTACCATGCGGGCATGGACGCGGCGACGCGTGCGAGCAATCAGGACGATTTCCTCATGGAACGCGTCGACGTCATCGTGGCGACCATCGCTTTCGGCATGGGCATCGACAAGCCCGATGTGCGCTATGTGATCCACTACGACATCCCCAAGTCGCTGGAGGGCTACTACCAGGAGACGGGGCGCGCGGGCCGCGACGGCGGCGAGGGCCATTGCCTGACGTTCTACAGCTACAAGGACATCCAGAAATTGGAGAAGTTCATGCAGGGCAAACCGATCGCCGAGCAGGAGATCGGCAAGTTGCTGCTGCTTGAAACGGTGTCGTATGCCGAAAGCTCGATGTGCCGCCGCAAGACGCTGCTGCACTATTTC
>CAYSJF010000058.1:0-9933 GCA_964431265.1 uncultured Alistipes sp.
ACTTGGGCTGGTTGGCGATGATGCCCACCGACTGGCCGTTGAAGCGGGCGAAGCAGGTGATGATGTTGCGGGCATAGCCGGCTGCCGACTCCAGGAACTCGCCGTTGTCGACGATGGCGCGGATCACTTCGGCCATGTCGTAGGGCTTGTTGGCGCGATCGGGCACGATCTCGTTGAGCGAATCCTCCAGGCGGTCGATCCGGTCGGTGCAGACGGCCAACGGCGCGTCTTCCATGTTGTTCTGCGGCATGTAGGAAAGCAGCTTCTTGATCAGCTCGATGCCCTCCTCCTCGGTTTCGACGGCGAACTGCGCCACGCCCGATTTGGCGGTGTGCATCGTAGCGCCGCCCAGCTGCTCCTGCGTAACGTCCTCGCCCGTAACGGTCTTGACGACCTTCGGGCCTGTGAGGAACATGTTCGAAGTCTCCTTCTTCATGATGATGAAGTCGGTGAGCGCGGGCGAGTAGACGGCACCGCCGGCGCAGGGGCCGAAGATGGCCGAAATCTGCGGAATGACGCCCGACGACATTACGTTGCGCTGGAAGATGTTGGCATAGCCGGCCAGCGCGTTGACGCCCTCCTGGATGCGGGCGCCGCCCGAGTCGTTCATGCCGATGCAGGGAGCGCCGTTGCGCATGGCCATGTCCATGACCTTGCAGATCTTGTCGGACATCGACAGCGACAGCGAACCCGCCGTCACGGTGAAGTCCTGTGCGAAGACGTAGACCAGACGGCCGCCGATCGTACCATAGCCCGTAACGACGCCGTCGCCGAACGTGTGGCTCTTGTCCATGCCGAAGTCGTAGCAACGATGCGTCACGAACATGTCGAACTCCTCGAAACTGCCCTCGTCGAGCAACATCTGGATACGTTCGCGGGCCGTGTACTTGCCCTTGGCATGCTGCGCGTCGATGCGCTTCTGTCCGCCGCCGAGACGCGCCGTTTCGCGATTCTCGATGAGCTTGTTGATCTTGTTCTGAATTTCGCTCATAACCCGATTATTTGTTTTTGTTCTCGCACAACTCGGTCAGAATGCCCTGCGTCGACTTGGGATGCAGGAAAGCGATGGTCATCCCCTCGGCGCCCTTGCGCGGGGTCTTGTCGATCAGGCGGATGCCCTTGGCCTCGGCATCGGCGAGCTGCTCCTCGATGTTCTCGCAGGCAAGAGCCATGTGGTGGATGCCGATGCCGCGGTTCTCGATGAACTTGGCGATAGTCGACTCCTCGGAAGTAGGCTCCAGCAGCTCGATCTTGGTCTGTCCCAGCAGGAAGAAAGCCGTGCGCACCTTCTGATCGGCGACCTCCTCGATGGCGTAACACTTCAGACCCAACACGCCCTCCCAATAGGGAATGGCTTCATCCAGGCTCTTCACAGCGATGCCGAGATGCTCGATATGAGAAACTTTCATAATAAAAAGATTTGATTTTGAACTATTTTCGGTTTCGATCGTTCTGCGCGTCGTTTTGCGCACACAAAGATAGAAGAATCTTCGGGAACTGCCAATTTTTGAATCGGATTTTTTGTATTTATTTTCAGTCTGTTTTTCGCATGGATTGTTCGGAACGGCGTTTCGCCGATCCGGGCAGGAAAACGGCCCGGAGGAATGCTCTCTCCGCAAAGCCTGGCTGCCTCGCAAGGCGCTGGAACGAACCTTGCACGGCATATCGGGATAAACGACCGGACACGGCATTCGGTCCCCTGCAAGCCACCGCCTCCCCGGCGGAGAGCGCAAAACCCCGACGCCGTATTCGGCGGCGGAGTCCACCAGAGGGCAGTTTCATCGAATTTAATTGCTCGTCTGGCAAATATTCACTATCTTCGCTGAAAAGTTCGCGCCTATGAAACAAGCGTCCCTCTTTTTTCTGCTGGCCTTCCTGTGGGCCGCGGCACCCGCCTCCGGACAGACCGTAGCCCTGGGCGAGCGCGCTCCCGAACTCAAGGTGCAGACGTGGCTCGCCGAGCAGCGCCCGGCCGACGCACCGCTGACCTACATCGAGTTTTTCCACTCCTCGAACAAGGTGTCGCTCTCGTCCATCGAACGGCTCGCGGAGCTTTCGGCCCGCATGGGCGCCCGACTGCGCATCGTGATCCTCGTCCACGAACCCCAGAGCAAAATCGCCCCGCTGCTGACCCCCTACCTCTCGCCGCAGATCGGCGTGGGGCTGGATCCGACCGGCAAACTCTTCGCGGCCTATGGTGTGAACTACGTGCCGTTCGGGGTGCTGCTCGGCCCCCGCAACCGCGTGCGCTGGATGGGCAACACGCTGCAGCTGCCCCCCGAAATCATCGAAAACTCCAAATAAACCCCGCGATGGCTTTCACCCGGATCGACCACTACGAAAAAGAATACGCCGACACCCACCGCGACACGGCGCTGAACGTGGCGCAAGGCGTCGAAGAACAACCGATCGTCAACCCCTATTTCAAGCGACGCAAGAAGAGCAGGCTCTCCACCGAAGAGTACGTGGTCGGCATTCTCGCCGGCAACATCACGACGCTCTCGCAGGCCATCACGCTCATCGAATCGAGCAACCCCGAGCATTACGCACAGGCGCAGGAGATCATCGAACGCTGCCTGCCGCACGCTGGCAAGTCGATCCGCATAGGCATCACGGGCGTGCCGGGCGCCGGCAAGTCGACCTTCATCGAGGCCATAGGCGGCAAAGTCACCTCTATACGCCACAAGCTCGCCGTGCTGGCGATCGACCCCTCGTCGGAGCGCTCCGGCGGTTCGATCCTGGGCGACAAGACCCGCATGGAGAGCATCTGCCACAACCCCGACGTCTTCATCCGCCCCTCGCCCTCGGCGGGTTCGCTGGGCGGTGTGGCGCGCAAGACGCGCGAAACGATCGTGCTGTGCGAAGCCGCGGGATTCGACGTGATCTTCATCGAGACTGTGGGCGTCGGACAGTCCGAGACGGCCGTACACTCGATGGTCGACCTCTTCATGCTGTTGCAGATCTCGGGCGCAGGCGACGAACTGCAGGGCATCAAGCGCGGCATCATGGAGATGGCCGACCTGATGGTCATCACCAAGGCCGACGGCGAGAACGTCCACAAGGCGGAGCTGGCCCGCACGCAGTTCCAGGGTGCGCTGCGGCTCTTTCCCGTGCCCGATTCGGGCTGGCGGCCCCGGGTGCTCGCCTGCTCGTCGGTCGACGGCACGGGGCTGGACGAGGTATGGCAAGGCGTAGAAGCGTTTCTGGAGCACACCCGGCAAAACGGCTACTTCAAGCACAACCGCAACCGGCAGAACAAATACTGGATGTATGAATCGATCCACGAGGCGCTGCGCAACTCGTTCTACCACGCGCCCGAAGTGGAGGCCCGGATCGGCGACTACGAACAGCGCGTGCTGGACGACCGGATGTCGTCGTTCATCGCGGCCAAAGAGCTGCTGGAACTCTACTTCAACAAAGAGCACTGAACCGGAGCCGGCGGGCCGGATATGGATAGAGCGCTTTTCGGAAAAGCGCTCTATTTATTTGAGGATCGGGAGCTTCAAGCCGTAGTGCACGGCGATGACCCGCACGACGATGACGCTCAAGGCCGTAACGACTTCGGTCACTCCCGCGCCTAACTGCAGGGCCTGGCAGAAGCCGAAAACCATGCCCCCGAACACGCAGGCCAGGGCATAGATCTCCTTGCGGAAGATCAACGGCTCCTCGTTGATGAGGATATCGCGCAGCACGCCGCCGGCAGCACCCGTAATGGTGCCCATGATGACGCCGACCCAAAGCGGAAACCCGGCGTCGAGCGTCTTCTCGATCCCCACGACCGTAAACAGCCCCAGCCCTATGGCGTCGAAGATGAAAAACGTGTTGTTCAGCTTGATGAGGTAGCCGCCCAGCACGATGACGATCCCCAGCGCCACGGCCGTGACCACCAAATAGGTGGGGTCGAGCATCCAGAACGGCGTGAGCGACAGCATCAAGTCGCGCAACGTACCGCCGCCGATCGCCGTGGTGAAGCCAACGACATAGGCGCCGAACCAGTCGAAGCGCTTGGCCGAAGCCAGGCGGATGCCGCTGATGGCGAAAGCCAGCGTACCGAGAATCTCGATGAAAGTGAAAAGGGTCATAGCTGCGAAATCGTTTCCGGACGGCAAAATTAACATAAATCCCGAAACATCGGTCGCCCGACCGCTCAAACGGACTCTTTTTGCAGCTGCCCGGCCAGTTCGGGCATACCCTCGGCAGCCCGTTTATGGATGAATGTGAGCGGATTGCGGATGCCCGTCGTATCGGGATGCCCTGGATCGACCACGTAGACCGGAACGTCGGGCCGGGCATAGCGCACCAACGAGGCGGCAGGATAGACCGCCAGCGACGTCCCCACGACGATCAGAATGTCGGCCTGTGCCACGATCCGCGTCGCAACGTCGAACATCGGCACCGCCTCGCCGAAAAAGACGATGTGCGGGCGGAGCCGCGCTCCGTCGGGTGCCAGAGCGTCGAGCGACTGCTCCCACCCCTCGATCGGCACAATCAAACCGGGATCGCGCTCGGAACGCAGGCGGGTGAGTTCGCCGTGCAGATGCGTGACGCGCGACGAACCGGCCCGTTCGTGAAGATCGTCGACATTCTGCGTAATGACCTCCACGTCGAACCGCTCCTCCAAAGCGGCGATGGCCCGATGCCCGGCATTGGGTTCGGCAGCCAGCATCTCGCGCCGCCGCTTGTTGTAGAACTCCACCACCAGCGCCCGATCGCGCGCCAGCGCTTCGGGCGTGCAGACATCCTCGATCCGATACTCGGCCCACAGCCCGTCGGCATCGCGGAACGTGGCCAGACCGCTGTCGGCACTCACGCCGGCACCGGTGAAAACGACGATCTTTTTCATCGCACAACTACAATTACAACCTATATATTTATGTTCAAGAATTTTTAAAATTACCCCTTTTCGGGTGAAATTCCAAATATTCCGGGAGAAAAAACGCCCCGGCAAATCCCCTCCCGAACATCGACGGAATACGGGACGCGAAACATTCCGTTCCGAAATTCTCGGTATATTTTTCCGCAATACCCCCGGAGTGTTGTTCGTTCGGAAAAAATAGCTACCTTTGTCCTGTCGGGCTTTCCGACAGACATACAGAAGGTGTTTTCGCACTGTCCCCACAAAGAAATCTGACAATTTCAATCGACTGAAGGACAACGAACGACACTCATTTCTTGTTTAGATCATGGCGGCGACGCAGTTCCTGCGTCCATACCCCATATCTATTCAAGTGTGGGGTATTGCATCGTTTATTTCAGTCCGGGTTTTGTCAGAACCTCTTTGCGGATAAACGGAATCGTCTCCACACTTTCTTTTATACGACCCGCCGCATGAGGAGACGCTGCGGCAAAAACGAACTCAAATCCATGAAAAAGAATCTCATTCTGCTGTTGCTGGCGGCTGCCGTGTTGCTGCTTCCCTCCTGCTATGCGACCCGCACCAGCGTGGGCGGCTATCGGGAAGAGGCCAAGAGCGAGAAGGCCTCGACCTACACCTACGCCAAGGGCAAACAGGTCTATCTGTTCTGGGGCCTGCTGCCGCTCGGCCGCACCTCGGTGGCCACACCCACCAACGGGAAGTGCCAGATCAAAACCCGTCACGGCTTCCTCGACTCGGTGGTGTCGCTGATAACGGGCGGCATCATCTCCATGCAGACCATCAAGGTGACGGCCGTTCGGGAGAGCGCACCCAAGAGCACGGAGCCGCAAGCTCCGGCGCAGGCGGCAGCCGAACAGACGCAACCGATGCAATAAGAGCGATTCGCACGGCGGCCGGCAAATGCCGGCCGCCAGACCCGAAGCCCGCACGAACCGTTTTCATGCGGGACGACAAGGACAGCGCCGACATTCGACCGGCGCTGTCTTTTTTTATGCCCGCACCTGCCCGTCCGGACGATCCGGCGAGAGCAAAAAACTTGCAGGTTAATGAATTTTTCGTTACTTTTATGCCGATTTAGCGAAAATTCATATCCATGACCCAGGCTTTCGATATTTTTCTCGTCGTCATGGCCGTGCTGGCCTTGGGCGTATTCGTAGCGCTCTACTTTTTCGAAGCCGGCTACGGTTACCTGTTCAACCCCAAATACGGGCCTCCCGTGCCCAACAAGATCGGTTGGGTGTTGATGGAGTCGCCCGTATTCATCCTCATGTGCGTGCTGTGGGCCTTGAGCGACAGGCAGTGGGAAACGGGGCCGTTGGCACTGTTCCTGCTCTTTCAGGCCCACTATTTCCAGCGGTCGTTCGTCTTCCCGCTGTTGATGCGCGGCAACTCGAAAATGCCGCTGGGCATCGTGGCGATGGGCATGACGTTCAACACCCTCAACGCCCTGATGCAGGGCGGCTGGATCTTCTATGCGGCACCTGCGGACTACTACGCCGGCTGGCTGGAGCATCCCTGCTTCTGGATCGGCGGACTGCTGTTCGCGGCCGGCATGGCGGTGAACCTGCACTCCGACCACGTGATCCGCCACTTGCGCAAGCCGGGCGACACGCGCCACTACATCCCGCGCGGCGGCATGTTCCGCTATGTCTCGTCGGCCAACTACTTCGGCGAAGTGCTCGAATGGACGGGCTTCGCCATAGCTTCGTGGTCGTGGGCCGGCGCGGTCTTCGCGTGGTGGACTTTCGCCAACCTGGCACCCCGCGCCGCATCGCTCTACTGCCGCTACGAAAAGGAGTTCGGCGAAGAATTCACCGCCCTGAAACGCAAAAAAATCATACCGTTCATCTATTGATATGTCCGAACTGTTCACACCTTATAAATTAGGCCCGCTGACGCTGCGCAACCGCACGATCCGTTCGGCGGCGTTCGAGTCGATGGGCAAGGATTTCGGCCCGACCGAACGACTCAAGAACTACCACGTTTCGGTGGCCCGCGGCGGCGTGGGCATGACTACAGTGGCCTACGCCTCGGTCAACCGCAGCGGCGTGTCGTTCAACAAGCAGCTGTGGCTGCGCCCCGAGATCGTCCCGGGGCTGCGCGAGATGACCGACGCCATTCATGCCGAAGGTGCCGCGGCCGGCATTCAGATCGGCCACTGCGGCAACATGACCCACTGGTCGACGGCCGGCTGCTTCCCCGTAGGCGCTTCGACGGGTTTCAACCTCTACTCGCCCACTTTCGTGCGCGGCATGCGGCGCAGCGAGTGCGTGCAGTTCGCCAAGGATTTCGGGCAGGCCGTACGCACGGCCCACGATGCGGGCTTCGACTCGGTGGAGGTGCATGCCGGGCACGGCTACCTCATCTCGCAATTCCTCTCGCCCTACACCAACCACCGGCGCGACGAATACGGCGGCTCGCTCGAAAACCGCATGCGCTTCATGCGGATGTGTCTGGAGGAGGTGACGGAAGCGGCGGCGCAGTGCGGCATGGCCGTGCTGGTGAAACACAACATGGAAGACGGCTTCAAGAGCGGCATCCAGATTCCGGAGAGCATAGAGATCGCCAAAGAGATCGAACGACTGGGCGTCGACGGCATCGTGCTGACATCGGGATTCGTGTCGAAAGCCCCGATGGCGGTGATGCGCGGCCGCATCCCTACCAAGACGATGAGCTACTACATGCCCTGGTCGTCGTGGCCGCAGAAGATCGTGGTCAACCTGTTCGGCAACTGGATGATCCGCCAGTACGAATTCGAAGAGTGCTATTTCCTGGAGAATGCCAAGAAGTTCCGCGCCGAGCTGAAGTGCCCGCTGGTCTATGTGGGCGGTCTGGTGAGCCGCGAGGGCATCGAGAAAGTGCTCGACGCAGGATTCGAGCTGGTGCAGATGGCCCGGGCGCTGGTCAATGACCCGGGATTCGTGAACAAGCTGCGCGACGGCGATCTGACGACCCGATCGGGGTGCGACCACCGCGATTACTGCATGGCCCGCATGTACTCGGTCGACATGCAGTGCTGCCACAACTGTCAGGAACCCATTCCGAAAAAACTTTGGCGCGAACTGGCCAAAATCAAGTGAGATGCGACGCGGAGAAGTCGAAAGAGGCAGCGCCTGGGCGCTGGTGACCGGTGCCGGATCGGGCATCGGCCGTTGCTATGCCCTGCGGCTGGCGGCGCTGGGTTACAAGCTGGCGCTGGCGGGCGACCGCCGGGAGCCGCTCGAAGCCGTAGAGCGGGAGTTGCAAGCTGCAGCGTGCGCAGGCACCCATATCGTAACCTGCGACCTGGCGCGTCAGGAGGCGGCCGAAGAGCTGCACGCAGCGCTGGCGGCGGCAGGCATCGAACCCGACGTGGTAATCAACAACGCGGGGATGTTCTCGTTCCGCGACATTCTGGCGACGCCCGTAGAGCGGATCGAGCGGATGATCCTGCTCCATGCCATGACCAACACCAAGCTCTGCCGACTCTATGCCGCCGACATGGTGCAGCGCGGAGTGAAAGGCCGCATCCTCAACATGTCGTCCTACTCGCAATGGATGCCTTTTCCGGGGCTGGCGCTCTACAGTGCGTCGAAAGCCTACCTGCGGCAATTCACAGTCTGCTTCGCGAAAGAGCTGCACGAACACGGCATCCGCGTGACGGCGGTCTGCCCGGCAGGAGTGGCGACGGACTTGTACGGTCTGCCGCCCCGCTGGCAACGGATCGGCATGCGGCTGGGAGCGTTGATTTCGGCGGACAGCTGTGCGCGACGCGGACTGCGGGCGATGTGGCGCGGGCGCCGCACGTGCGTACCCGACTGGTGGAACCGCATCGGGATACCGATCTGCAAAGTGCTGCCCCTGTGGCTGCTGCGCCCGATCCGCAAATTCACGATGAAGTTTCAGAAGTAACCCAATGCAGGGAATCGAGAATGTCGTATTCGACTTGGGCGGCGTGCTGGTCGACCTGGACGAAGCACGTTGCCGCCGGGCCTTGTGCGCCCTCGGCATGGAGCGCATCGCGCAGATCGTAGACCCCTGCTACCCCGCGGCGATGATCGGACAACTGGAGCGGGGCGACATCTCGTTCCACGAAGCCTGCGACCGGATGCGCCGCGAAGCCGGAACGCCCGGCGCGAGCGACGAACAGATCGCCGACGCCTATGGAGCGCTGGTAACAGGCATTCCGGTGGCGAAGTTGCGACAGGTGGGAGCCTTGCGCGAACGAGGTGTCCGCACCTATGTCCTCTCGAACAATAACCCGATGGCGATGCGCCGCATCCGCAAGATGTTCGAAGCGGACGGCTACCCCATGGAGCACTATTTCGACAAGATCTACCTCTCCTACGAACTGCACGAGCTGAAACCCTCGGAAGCGATCTTCCGCAAGATGCTATTCGACAGCGGAATCGACGCTACGAAAAGTCTTTTCATCGACGACGGGCAGCGCAACGTGGAAGCGGCCCGAGCACTGGGATTCAACGTCTACATGCCCTCGCCGCACGAAGATTTCGGGCACTTATTCGAAGAATAAAGCCCAAATTCCGGTGTCTATATCTCTGACTTCAGGCAAAGATTCGGGAGTTTGAAAGTTTGTTCCAAAAGCAAAAGTTTCTCCACAAAAAAATGGAAAGATAGAAATCCTACCGTTTTGCTTGAAACTTGTCGGAGTGACTGTATTCGAACCAGCGACCCCCTGCTCCCAAAGTTGTTAGTAATGATGACGAAAATGAGGCTATTTATAATCTATCATGTGCCAATTGTAGTTCAGGATGGGAACCAGCCAGTTTTGAGATAGAGATTCTTCCCAAAATGAGCGCACGATACTATAAATACAAAGGTAAGCTATCAATAAGCGATATAAAATTATCCACACAATCGAATGGTTCATTCTTTGAGAATGGCGCCGCCACCTCTAATATAACTATTCATAAGGGAGAATTAGTGCAATTAAAAGGATACGGTGAGGGTGATACATTCTACGGTTGGATAGTCCTTTCCCGTGCGCAGTTGCCGGGCTATGCCGTCAAGCCCGATATTCTCTACGAGGGAATCGTCGAGAATGGCACCTTGGTGAA
>CAYSJF010000059.1:0-9772 GCA_964431265.1 uncultured Alistipes sp.
AGTGGCAGCACATGGCCAGACCGTACTGCGTGCGGCCCTCCATGGTCTGGGCATAGATATAATAGTACTCCTCGGGGTCCTGCTGCAGCCAGCCCTCGCGGCGCCAGCGGCGGAAATTCTCGACGGCCCGGTCGTAGACCTCCGACGCATGCTCGTCGGCGATGGGGTCGAAGTCGATTTCGGGCTTGATGATGTGCAGCAACGAGCGCTCCGTGGCCTCGGCTTTGGCCTCGGCGGAATTCAGAACGTCGTAGGGGCGCGAAGCGACCTCGGAAGCATGCTCCTTGGGCGGGCGCACGGCACGGAAAGGCTTGATTCTTACCATAGTATTTCGGTCATTTAGGCAGGTGCGGCGGCAGGCGGCACCTCGGGGTTGGATTTAGGGGTTCGACTTATCGGTTCACTCGAAAACGGGTGTCGCCGTCCCTGAAGAAGCCGACGATCTGCCGCGCGGCGGCCAGACCGGCGTTGAGATTGGCCTCGGCGGTCTCGGCGCCCATCTTCTTGGCGGTGGCGAAGACGCGCTTGCCGAACTTTTCGTCCAGCTCGGGCTGCATGTCGGCGGCGATGTCGGTGACATACTTCAAATCCTCGCGCTCGGACAAAGCCCGCGCCAAACCCGCCTCGTCGATCACCTCCTTGCGGGCGGTGTTGACCAGCGTGGCACCGGCGGGCATGGACATCAACAGTTCGTAGCCGACAGAACCCTTGGTCTGCGGCGTAGCCGGGATGTGGAGCGACAGATAATCGGACGACCGGTAAAGCGCTTCGACGGAATCCGCCTGCTCCACGCCGTCGGCGGCGAAGACCCCGGGATCGGCGACGAACGGATCATAGGCCACGACCCGCATGCCCAGCGCCTTGCCCTTGCGGGCGACCAGACGTCCGACATTGCCGTAGGCGTGGATGCCGAGGGTCTTGCCCTGGATTTCGGAGCCGGTGCCGGGCGTAAAGCGGTTGCGGGCCATGAAGATCATCATCGCCACGGCCAACTCGGCCACGGCGTTGGAGTTCTGCCCGGGGGTATTCATCACGACGATGCCGCGCTCCGAAGCGGCCGCCAGGTCGACATTGTCGTAGCCCGCGCCGGCGCGAACCACGATCTTGAGGTTCCGGGCGGCGGCGATCACCTCGGCCGTGACCTTGTCGCTGCGGACGATCAGTGCGTCGGCATCGGCCACCGCGGCCAGCAGCTCGGCCTTGTCCGTGTATTTTTCGAGCAAAGCGACTTCATAGCCCGCCTCCTCGACGATTCCGCGAATCCCCTCGACGGCTTTGCGGGCGAAAGGTTTCTCGGTTGCGACCAATATTTTCATGGTGTGTTTCAATGTGGTGGTTTCCTGTATTTCGGTTTGCTCCCACGCCGTCACCTCGCCCGTGAGGGCGCTGTAGGCCGTGGGTATCTTGAACTGGTAGGCCATGGGCTACTTGGCGTGCAGCTGCTCGAACTCCCGCATGCAGGCCACCAGCGCCTGCACGCTCTCGATGGGCAGGGCGTTGTAGCACGAAGCGCGGAAGCCGCCGACGAGACGGTGGCCCTTGATGCCGACCATGCCGCGCGCCTTGGCGAACTCCAAGAACTCGGGCGCCAGCTCCTCGTAGCCATCGGCCATGACGAAGCAGATGTTCATCAGCGAGCGATCCTCCTTGTCGACCGTACCGCGGAACAGAGGGTTGCGGTCGATTTCGCCGTAGAGCAGCTCGGCCTTGGCCACGTTGCGGCGGTACATCTCCTCGACGCCGCCGATCTTCTTGAGCCACCGCAGCGTCTCCATCAGCACGTAGATCGGGAAGACGGGCGGGGTGTTGAACATCGAGTTGTTCTCGACATGGGTGCGGAACGAAACCATCGTGGGCAGGTCGCGGACGATGCGGTCGAGCATGTCCTCGCGGAGGATGACGAACGAAACGCCGGCAGGGGCCAAATTCTTCTGCGCACCGCCGTAGATCATGGCGTACTTCGAGACGTCGACGGGCCGCGAGAGGATGTCGGACGACATGTCGGCGACGAGGGGCACGGGCGAATCGATATCGGTATGGTACTCGGTGCCGTAGATGGTGTTGTTGGAGGTGATGTGGAGGTAGTCGAGGTCGGCGGGAATGGCGAAGCCCTTGGGGATGTAGGTGAAGTCGCGATCCTCCGACGTGGCGAGCACCTCGACCTCGCCGTAGCGCTTGGCCTCCTTGATCGCTTTCTTCGACCAGACGCCCGTGTTGACATAACCGGCTTTCTTGCCGAGGAAGTTGGCCGCCACCTCGTAGAACAACGTGCTGGCGCCGCCGCCCAGGTAGAAAATCTTATAGTTGTCGGGAATGGCCAAAAGCTCGCGGAAGAGCTTGTCGGCCTCGGCCATCACCTCGTCGAACTCCTTCGTGCGGTGCGAAATCGAGAGCACCGAAAGGCCCGAACCGTTGAAGTCCCGAATGGCCTCGACGGCGTTTTCGATCACCTCGTCGGGCAAGATGGACGGCCCGGCGTTGAAATTGTGCTTTTTCATAGGTATGCTATTTATTATCGGTTTGCTGCGATAGGCGAAACGAATATACGAAAAATATTTCCGGAAAAGCAACAACCGGCCCGATAATTTTCGATCGGGCTGCGAGGGGTTCGGTTTTTTGAATCGTTTTTATTACTTTTGCAACGCAAAAACCTCCGGCGGCGGATTTCCGCCCGAACGGCCCGGAACTCCGCCGAAAACAAGGCTACAGGGTATGATGACGAAATCGATGACCGGCTTCGGAAAAGGCGAAGCCACGCTGAAAAACAAGAAGATAACGGTGGAAATCCGTTCGCTGAACTCCAAGCAGCTGGATTTGAATCTGCGGCTTCCGTCGGCCTACCGCCAGTCGGAATACGAAATCCGCACCTCGCTCGCACGGGCGCTGGTGCGCGGCAAGGTGGACGTCTTCATTACGGTGGAGAACCAGCGTGCGGAGACCCCGGCCTGCATCGACCGCGAACTGTTCTGCGAATACCTGCGTCAGCTGACCGAGGCGATGGCCCATGCGGGCATCGAGGCGAGCTACGACGCGCTGGTGCCGGCCGTGCTGCGCATGCCCGAAGTGTTGGCGACCGAAACGGAGGCCATCTCCGACGAGGAGCATGCTGCGCTGCTCGCCGCCACGAAAGCGGCCGCAGCGCAGCTCGACGCATTCCGCACCCAGGAGGGGGCGACGCTGATCGCCGACCTGCTGCGCCGCGTAGACCTGATCGAACAGTACAAGAACGAGGTGGTGCCTTTCGAAGAGGCCCGCACCGCGACCATCAAGACCCGCATTTTGGACAATTTCGCGAAGACAGGAGTCGAGGCGGATCGCAACCGGCTGGAGCAGGAGATGATTTTCTATCTGGAGAAGCTGGACATCACCGAGGAGAAAGTGCGGCTGAAGAACCATTGCGACTACTTCCGCGAAGTGGCGGCCCACGAGGAGAACGCAGGGCGCAAATTAGGCTTCATCGCCCAGGAGATGGGGCGCGAAATCAACACCATGGGCTCGAAAGCCAACGAAACGAACATCCAGATTCTGGTCGTCAAGATGAAAGACGAGTTGGAGAAGATCAAAGAACAAGTGTTGAATATTTTATAATGGGCAAGATCATCCTGTTTTCGGCTCCGAGCGGCTCGGGCAAGACGACGATCGTGCGGCAGCTTTTGGAGCGCTATCCGCAGCTGGAGTTTTCGATCTCGGCGACGAGCCGGGCGCCCCGCGGTACGGAGCGCGACGGCGTAGACTACTACTTCCTGACGCAGGAGCAGTTCGCGGAGGCCGTGGAGGCCGAGAAGTTCGTGGAGTGGGAGGAGGTCTATCCGGGCACCTGCTACGGCACGCTGCGCAGCGAAATGGAGCGCATCTGGCAAAAAGGGCATGTCATCGCGTTCGACGTGGATGTGATGGGTGGGCTGAACCTCAAGCGGTTGTTCGGCGCCGACGCCTGCTCGATTTTCGTGATGCCCCCCTCGATCGAGGAGCTGCGCCGCCGGCTCGAAGGACGCGGCACGGACGCTCCCGAAGTGATCGACCGCCGCGTGGCCAAGGCGGAATTCGAGCTGACCAAAGCTCCGCAGTTCGACCACATAGTGGTCAACGACGAACTCGAAGAGGCCGTGGGAAAGGTCTGTGCGATACTCGACGACTTCATCGCCCGCTGACGCCATGAAACGGATGATGCTCTATTTCGGGTCGTTCAACCCGGTGCACAAAGGCCATATCGCACTGGCCGAATATGTCGTGGAGCATGATCTGGCAGACGAAACGGCACTCGTCGTGTCGCCGCAAAGCCCCTACAAGGACGCGGCGGCCCTGGCTCCGGAGATTGACCGGTTCGAAATGGCCGAAATCGCCTGTGCGGCGTCGAAATACCCCGAGCGGATCAAACCCTCGGCGATCGAATTCCTGCTGCCCCGGCCCTCGTATACGATCGACACGCTGCGTCATCTGGAGGAGGTCTGCGGCACGGAAATGAAATTTTCGATTCTGATGGGCGGCGACCAGATCGCGGCGCTCGACGGGTGGAAAGAGTACGAAAAGGTGCTCGAATATCCCCTGTACGTCTATCCGCGCCGCGGCGAGCGGGTGGAGAAGCACAGAGACCGCATCGTGCTGCTGGAAGATGCGCCGCTGCAGGATTTTTCGTCGACCGAGGTGCGGGCCGCCATAGAACGGGGCGAAGACACCTCGCGGATGCTCGCGCCGGGCGTTGCGGAGTATATCCGCAGCAAGGGGCTGTGGCGTCCGGCCAATCGCATCGCGACACTGAACGCCGCACTTGCGGCCGAGCCGGCAAATACGGCGCTGCTGCTCCAGCGCGGACAGCTCCACTACCGCCTCGGCGAGTGGGGCGCGGCGCTCAACGACTTCAACGCCGTGCTGCGCATCGACCCGACGCACCGCGAGGCGCAGCAGTTCACGGAGATGATTCAGGACATACTGGCATTCAGATATAAAGACATATACAACCCATGACCCGGAAATTGAACATAGCGCTTCTCGCTGGCGGCGACTCGTCCGAGCGGGAAATCGCGCTTCAAAGCGCCGCGCAGATCGCCCAGGCGCTCGACCGCAGCAAATACGACGTCGTGCTCATCGACCTCCGCGGCCGCGACTGGCACTACACGGCGCCCGACGGACGCCAATGGCAGGTGGACAAGAACGACTTCTCGCTGACGGTCGACGGCCGCCGCACGGAGTTCGACTATGCGCTCATCATCATCCACGGCACCCCCGGCGAAGACGGGCATCTGCAAGGCTATCTGGAGATGATGGGCATTCCGTTCTCGTCGTGCTCGATGACCTCGTCGGTCATCACGTTCGACAAGATCACCACCAAGCGCACGCTGGCCGGGCGGGGCATCGACCTGGCCCGCGAACACTTCCTGCGGCGGGGCGGGAAATGGGATGCGGATGCGATCGTGTCCGACCTGGGATTGCCGCTTTTCGTCAAGCCCAACGCCAGCGGCTCGTCATTCGGCGTGACGAAAGTCAACACGGCCGAAGAACTGCCCGCGGCGATCGAAAAAGCATTTAGCGAAAGCGACGAAGTATTGATTGAGGAGTGCATCGCAGGACGCGAAATGGGGTGCGGCGTGATGATAGCCGGAGGCAAGGAGTATATTTTCCCGATCACGGAGATCGTCTCGAAAAAAGAGTTCTTCGATTATGAAGCCAAATATACGGCGGGCTTCTCGGACGAAATCACCCCGGCCGACATCGCGCCCGAAGTGAAGGCCGAGCTGAACCGCATGACGTTGGAGGCCTACCGCACGTGCCGCTGCTCGGGCGTGGTGCGCGTGGACTTCATCGTGACGCCCGAGGGCAAGCCTTACTTCATCGAACTCAACTCCATACCGGGCATGAGCGCCGGCAGCATCGTACCCAAGCAGGTGCGGGCCATGGGCATGACCCTGGGCGAGTTGTACGACCTGGTGATCGCCGACACATGCGCCTGCAAATGATCGAGATCGACGATAAGATCGTGAGCGCCGACCTGCTGCGCGAATGCTTCGCCTGCGACCTTGCGCAGTGCAAGGGCATCTGCTGCGTGGAGGGCAACGCCGGAGCGCCGCTCGACATCGAGGAGGCGGATACGCTCGAAGCGGAGTACCCCAACTACAAACCCTACATGACGCCGGAGGGCATCGCCGCCGTGGAACGTCAGGGATTCATGGTCGTCGACGAGGAGGGCGACTATACGACGCCGCTGGTCGACGACGCGGAATGCGCCTACGCCTACCGGGAAAACGGCGTGACGCTCTGCGCCATAGAAAAGGCCTGGGCCGAGGGGCGCACTCCGTATCGCAAACCCATATCGTGCCACCTCTATCCGATCCGGCTCATGCGCTTCTCGAACGGCACCATAGGACTGAACTACCACCGTTGGTCGGTGTGCGCCGCAGCTCGCGAATGCGGCAAAAAGTCGGGCATTCCGCTCTACAGGGCGTTACGCGAACCTATCGTCCGCCGCTTCGGCGAAGCATTCTACCGGGCGCTCGAAGAAGCCGAAAAGCTGCTGAAAAAACCATGACATCCATGAAAAAACTTTGTCTTCTGCTGCTCGCCGTCGTTTCGGCGCTCACGGCGCCGGCCCAGGCACCGCAGGTCGACACGATGCGTTTGGCGGCTCTGACTCCGACCGAAATGGTGGCCGCCGACTCGCTCGCAGCGCTCCGCAGACGGATCGCCCGCACCCGCATCCACTCGATATTCGACACCAACGACGTGGCGGTGGTCGACACGCTGCCCTCGGGCAACGACGCGCTGCTGGTGGTGCTCTACAACAACAACACGTGGAAGTATGTCCGCAACCGCGCGGTGGTGAGGGACGAAACGGTGTTCGAGAAGTACTGGGACATGCAGGGGCTTTTTCCCTATCGCAACGTGGACATGTCGGCCATGCCGCAATCGGTGGCGATCGACCTGGTAGACTCGACCAAGAGCTATCATTGTCCCTACCAGGGGCCGGTGAATCCCCGCGGAAAATACGGCCCGCGCCGCCAGCGCCAGCACCACGGCGTAGACCTGACGCTGAAGACGGGCGAACCGATCTATGCGACGTTCTGCGGCCGGGTGCGCATCTCGCAATACAACACGGGCGGCTACGGCCACTTGGTCATCATCCGCCACGACAACGGGCTGGAGACCTACTACGGACACTTGTCGGAGCGCATGGTGGCCGCCGGGCAATGGGTCGAAGCGGGGCAAATCATCGGTCTGGGCGGCTCGACGGGCCGTTCGACGGGGCCGCATCTGCACTTCGAAACCCGCTACTATGGCCAATCGTTCGACCCCGAGCGCTTGATCGACTTCCAGAACGGTACGCTGAATCACGAAACGTTTCTGCTGAAAAAATCCTACTTCAGCATCCATTCGAATGCGGGGCAGGACTTCGACGACGAAATAGCCAACGAGGAGCAGGACAAACGGGAGCAGATCGAGCGAGTCAACATGCGCTACCACACGGTGCGCACGGGCGAGACGCTGGGCATCATCGCCCGCCGCTACGGCACTACGGTGGCCGCGATCTGCAAACTGAACAACATGCAGTCGTCGAACGTGCTGCAGGCAGGGCGAACGATACGTGTGAAATAACGACCCGCTTACAGCGAGTCGCCGGATAATACCCGGAGCAGATTGCTATCTGCGAATGGCTGGGCGTGCGGCGGCTACATGTACCACCCGGAAATCTGAAGATAACATCTTTTCTCGGCGGCAGCGTCCTTGCTCCACCAGCGAGCCAGGGAAACCCGCACGAGCGTTCCGGCAGGAATCCGCTCGGCAGGAGGCTGCAGTCCGACGTACGAAATGCGGTGCAGCCGGTCGCCATCGGCGTAGACGTATTTCACGCGCCCGGAGACTTCGGATCGCTGCATCCAAAGATCGACCGACGGCACCCAGAACCCGACGCTCCGGTCGGGGATCGCCTCGGAATCGATATAGGCACGTCCGGAGTCGCTCCGCTTCAGCAGCCCGTCGAACACCACGGACAGATCGCCGCGCCATATGGAAGATGCGAACTTGCCCCCGAGATAGATTTTCAGGTCGGGCAGGGGAATAAACCCGATCGGCACGGCTTCCAACACCAGAATATCCTCGACATGAGGCGGTTCCGTCTGCAGCCGCTCGCGGAATCCGATCTCGTACCACGTGCCGACCTTGAAAAGCGCGGCATCGTCCTGATTGCGGCCATCGGACTTCAGCAGACGCACGAAACGTCCATCGGTGCAGACGCCGCCGACACAATATTCGGCCCGCATGTGCGTGACGGAGACGACGAGTACCTGAATCATGCGGTCAATATGATTTCTTGGAAGTCAACGACAACGACTGCCCGAACAGATCGACCGTACCGGTGCCTTTGGTCACCTCGGCCATGACCTCCTCCTGGGTTTTGCACCTGTCCCGCGCGACGATATGGCGGATCGAAAGGCCATAACGCTCCAGCAGCGCAGCGCCGATCAACTTGCTGCGGTGGCACTGCGCAGGATCGGCTTCGCTGCACATCAAGGCGATCCGATGCTGCTGCGCGGCGGCCTTGCAAATCCGCTCCAGCCCCTCGCGGAAAAGCGGCGACTGCTTCAGCGCATCGTAGCGGATGCGACCCTGCGGATCGTAGAAAGCGCGGTCGGCAGGCACGCCGCCCAACGAATCGCCCATGAAGCCGTAGACGATCCGATGCTCTTTCAACCGACGACGCAAAGGCTCCGTGTTGAAATCGGGGTTCCACTTCGAATAGGGGCGCGAACGCACGTCCACGAGGTAGGCGATGCCGAAAGCCTCCAGCTCCGCCAAAAACTCGCCGATCGGCTTGCTGCCGTGGCCTATCGAATAGATCGTCGAATCCATAGCTCGAATCGCAGCCAAAGATAACGAATTCCGACGAAAAAAATCGCCCGGAACATCAATCATGCCGGGCGAAAAACGAAAACAATGGCTATCTACCCGTAAATCTCGTTGAGCAAGCGGGCGAGACGCAGGCCGCCGCGCAGAAACTGCTGCTCGATGACGGGGGCATACTTGGCCACATAATCATAGGAGATTTCGGTGCCCTCGGGCGTGAAGTCGTAGATCTCCTTGCAGATGCCATACGTCTCCACGACCCAATCCCGCGGTTCGCCGGCCTGCACGAGCACCGCCTCGTCGTCGCACAGACGATCGATCTGCTCCTGCCACTCGGTGTAGCTCCACCGATGCGCCGCTTCGGGCACGGAGGAGTCGAAGACGGAGTGGAGATTCGAGGGATTGGAGAACATCATGACCGGGCGCTGGTTGCCGCCGCGATCGCTCAAATGCCCGGTGTGCATGGGGCAGTGCATGTCGCCGACGAGGTGGATCAACATCTTGAGCGCCAAAGTCTCCTCCTCGGCGGAAAGCTCCCCGCCCTTGAGCTGCGCGACGAGCGTAGCGACCGCTTCGAGTACATCGCCGTCGGGGTTGCGGGGCATCGTTTCGAGGGTCTCGCCCTCGTCGATGTTCAGGTAGTGCCAGGTCTTGGTGTAGGCATACTCGGGCGTATGGCTGGCATTGTCGAGCCAGTTGGCATAATAGACCAGCGAATGGCCGCCCAGCACCTTGTCGATTTTCTCGGCAGCCTCGGGCGTGAGGTTGCACTCGGCGATGTAAGCGGTCACGTCGTGGCCTTTCTGGCCCCAGGCCAGCACGTTCCGCGCAGCCAGCAGGCAGCAGGCGATCACCAATAACTTTTTCATCATACGAACGGGATTAGTGGTTCATGGTCGTGAGAAATTCTTCGTTGTCCTCGGTCTGGCTCATCTGC
>CAYSJF010000060.1:0-9657 GCA_964431265.1 uncultured Alistipes sp.
GCTGGAGGATAGGGATCTGCAAACGCTGCTCGACCGGGCGCTGAAGACCGATGTCGAGCTGAAGGAGCGCGAGATCGTGGTCGAGGAGACGGGGGCTTTGTTCCGCTTCTCGGGCGGCGATGCGCGCAAGTTGCTCAACGTGCTTGACATCGTGGTCGGCGCCACCGACGGCAAAGTGGTCATCACCGACCGCTATGTCACCGACTGCCTGCAGCAAAATATCGCCCTCTACGACAAGAACGGCGAGCAGCACTACGACGTCATTTCGGCGTTCATCAAGTCGGTGCGGGGCAGCGATCCCAATGCGGCGATCTACTATCTGGCCCGCATGCTGGCTGGGGGCGAGGAGCCGCGTTTCATCGCCCGGCGGTTAGTGATCCTGGCGTCGGAGGATATCGGGCTGGCCAATCCCAATGCGCTGCTGCTGGCCAATGCGTGCTTCGACACGGTGCACAAGATCGGCATGCCCGAGGCGCGCATCACGCTGGCCGAGGCGACGATCTATTTGGCGACTTCGCCCAAGAGCAATTCGGCTTACATGGCGATCAACCGGGCGTTGGCGCAGGTCGAGCACGACACGACCAACCGCCCGGTGCCTTTGCATCTGCGCAATGCCCCGACCAAGTTGATGAGCGGTGCGGGCTACGGCAAGGGCTACAAATATGCCCACGACTACGAGGGCCATTTCGCCGAGCTGGAGTTCCTACCCGAAGGCCTCTCGGGCACCCGCTTCTACGAACCCGACACACAGAACGTCGCCGAGACCAAGATCGCCGAGCGCATCGCCCAGCTGTGGAAAGACAAATATAAATAAAAAGAGAAAAAGCCCCCGCTCTCTTACTTCGGTATTCGTGTATTTGAATATATTGATTGGCTGTTAATAATTTAATCTATGAAGAAATCGCTGTTTTTGTTGCTCGCGGCCACGATGTTATGTGTCGTAAGCGGAGCTGCTGCCCAAGAGCAGAAAAAAGTTGTCGATCCCGCCGACAAGGGGTGGTGGATCGGCGGCGAAATCGGATATTGGAATGACGAGGGCGAGAATACGTTTGCCATAGCGCCCGAATTCGGCTATGATTTCAATAGCCGTTGGGCGATAGGCACTTCCGTCGGATTGGTCGATTGGGAAGATGCCGTGGCATTTGAATTTGCGCCCTATGCGCGGTGGAAATTCTATAACATAGGGCGTTTGACGCTTTTCCTGGATGGGGGCGCGGCCGTCGCATGCGGTGATATGACCGGATTTCGAATCGGATTGCAGCCGGGATTGAGTCTTCGGATTACCGATCACTTCCGATTTTTGACACGCATGGGTTTTTTAGGCTATTGCAATGAGTTTTATAATAGCTGGGAGGGGAGCGGCTTCGGCCTGAAGTTCTCGGCTTCCGATCTGAAGTTCGGATTCTACTATACGTTTTAAACGTCGCGTCCGGAAAGAGAGACGTTTCCCGGCGATTCGGGCCGCAAGCGGTTATTCTTCGTTTCCTGGCGCGGTGCCCGTCGCTGCGGGTTGTTGCGGATTGGCTTTCTTGCGGTTGTAGAGGAAGCGGCGGATTTTCTGCGTCGGGGTCTTCACGAACTCCTCTTTCTCCTCCACGACTTCCGAGATGCGGGAGAAGCGCGCTACCTTGGCGTTGACGAAATCCATGATCTCTTTCTTCAGCTGCTCGGTCTTGGCTTCCCACGCCTCCTTGTAGGTGTTCCACTCTTCGCGCCAGTCGTCGATCATAGCTTCGATCTCGTCGCGGTTGAAGTGCACCAGCGCTACCAGGCGCCCTTCCTGCTCGGTGACGATCGAGTCGGCGATGCAGACGTGGGAGTTCAGGACGCTTTCGATATCCTCGGGGTAGATGTTCTCGCCGCCCGGGCCTACGATCATGTTCTTGAGGCGGCCCTTGATGTAGAGCCAGCCGTCGCCGTCGAATTCGCCCAGGTCTCCCGTGCGGAACCAGCCGTCGAAGGTGAAGACTTCGGCCGTGGCTTCGGGATTCTTGTAGTAGCCCAGCATGATGCTCGGCGTGCGGGCCACGATCTCGCCCTGGCGCGTGTCGGGGTTGACGTTTTCCAACCGCAGCGTTACGCCCGGCGCCTGCGGCCCCGTCGACCCCAGGCGCACTTGCGAGGGTGCTGCACCCGCCAGCAAGGGCGCCGTCTCCGTGAGGCCGTAGCCGATAGCATAGGGCACGCCCGATTCGAGCAGGAACTTTTCGGCTTCGCCGTCGAGTTTCGAACCTCCGATGCCCAGGAAGCGCAGCCGGCGACCGAAGAGTTTCATGAGTTTCTTGCCTGCCACGCGATGCAGGTAGCGGCGCATGAAGCCGATGCGGTAAAGTGTCCGCCACATGCGCGTGGAGTTGAATTTGGCCAGCACCTGGTGGCGGTAGATTTTCTCGATGATCAGCGGCACGATGAGCATCACCGTGGGACGTACGGCGCGCAGCGCGGGCATGAGGGCCGTGGCCGTGGGCGGGCGATCCATGTAAACCACCCGGGCGCCCATCGAGAAGGGGTAGATCAGGCCGATCGAGCATTCGTAGGTGTGCGACAGGGGCAGCACCGAGAGGAACACGTCTTCGGCTTCGACCGGGAAGATCGACGACGAGAGCGTCACCTGCGCGCACAGCGCCGCATGGGTGAGCATCACCCCCTTGGGCTTCGAGGTCGTGCCCGAGGTGTAGATGATCGCAGCCAGGTCGTCGGGCTTCGGGATCGCCGTCGAACCCTCGCCGCGGACATGCTGGGCGATGACGGCCAGGTTCTTGGTGCGCACCGTCACGTTGAGCCGGTCGATGGTCGATCGGGAGAGTTTGGTGAAGAGCTTGTCCGACACCAGCAGGGCCTTGGCCTCGGAGTGCTCGATGATCATGTCGAGTTCTTCGCCCGAGAAGTCGGGCAGGATCGGCACCGCCACCATGCCGGCCGAGGTCACGGCGAAGTAGCAGATGCCCCAGTTGGGCATGCTGCTGCTCAACAGGGCCACCTTGTCGCCGGCCTGCAGGCCGGCGCCGGTGAGGATTTGCTGCACTTTCTCGATACGATCGCCCGCTTCGGCGTAGGTCACGTCGTCGCCTTCGAACATCGAGAATGCGACGCGCGATGCGAACTTTTCCACGCTGTTGCGAACCAGGTCGTAGAGTGTATCGAAAGTCATGGTCGGTCTCTTTTTGAGTGTCGGAACAAACGAAAGTCCGTTGCAAACTTACGAATTTTCGCTCGAAAATCGCTATTTTTGGCACAAAATATCATCATGCTCGATCCCAAGGAGATCAAAAAATTCGCCGCCGATGTCGGTTTCGATCTGTGCGGAGTGGCCCCGTGCCGCCGTCTGGAGCAGAACGAGCATTGGTTTCGCAACTGGCTGTCGGAGGGGTATCAGTCGTCGCTGGAGTATCTGGAGCGCAACGCCGAAAAGCGCTTCGATCCCCGGCTGCTGGTCGAGGGGGCGCGGACAGCAGCGGTCTGCGCCGTGAGCTACAAGAACCGCACGGGCGAGGGCTATCCCGCCGGGCATCGGGCCAAAGTCGCGTCGTATGCCTGCACGCGCGACTACCACGTCACGATCAAGGCGATGCTGGCGCGGCTTTTCGACGCATTGAAAGCCGCGCATCCCGGGTTGCAGGGCCGGGCGTTCGTCGATACGGCGCCGCTGGCCGAAAAACAGCTGGCCGTCGAAGCCGGCCTGGGCTGGATCGGGCGGCAGTCGCTGCTGGTCACGCCGCAGTTCGGCACCTATGTATTATTGGGCGAATTGCTGCTGTGCGACGAAGCGGAGGCCTACGACTCGCCGTTCGAGGGGACGCGCTGCGGCCGGTGCAGCAACTGCATCGATTCCTGCCCGACGGGCGCCATCGTCGCTCCGCGTACGATCGATACCGGGCGCTGTATCTCGTGCCACACTGTCGAGCGGCAACCGTCCGCGGAGGTCGACCTCGACGGCTGGATTTTCGGCTGCGATCGCTGCCAAAGCTGTTGCCCCTACAATCGGAACGCCCCCTTGCACGGCAATCCGGCGTTCGATCCGCTGTTCGATCCCGTGGTCATGACGCCCGAGGATTGGGCTGCTTTGGACGAGGCGGCGTTCGCGACCCGCTTCGGCGAAACGCCCCTCACACGCAGCGGGCTGGAGCGGATCAAACGGAACCTCGAAACGGAAAACTGAATCCCCGGTTTTATCCTCGGCTCTCCATGCTTTCGACCGAGGGATTCGTGGCGATCACGGCCTGTTCGATCTGTTGTTGCGTGGGGGCCTCGTCTGCGGCGGCAGGGACGATGCGCGCGCCGTTCTCCGGCATGTTTTGCGTGATGACCGGTATGCGCATGGCTTTGCCCGGGCGGGTGTCGGCCGGCGTCATTCCGTTTTTCGGGTGTTGCGTTCCGCAGTTTTTCCCGTCCTGGGGCAGTCCGAAGGAGCTCGGCTCTGCGCTCGGCTTATCGAAAACGTCTTTTCCCATACTCTTTTTAGCCGGGAGCGGTGCAAAACCCATACCGAAAAGCACAAAAAACAGACGCCCTCCCCGCTGGAAGAACGTCTGCCGTGTCCGAAACAGGGACGTGCCTATTCCGATACGATCGCCTCGCTCGGGCAAACGCCGGCGCAGGTGCCGCAATCGATGCACTTGTCGGCGTCGATCACATAGATATCGCCGGCCGAGATCGCCTCGACGGGGCATTCGCCGATGCAGGTGCCGCATGCGACGCAGGAGTCGGTAATTTTGTAAGCCATGATAGAAATGATTTGTGGTTAATGTTGTGTGTTTGCAAATATAGAAAATTATGGCGAATAATCGGCATTCAGCCTCCGATTTTTTTATCGCTTCTCCGCCGGTTCCCGCATGCGGCGGCATTGGCCGTGGCCTGCGGGGCGGATTCGCGGGCTTCGCCGCTAATCGATCAGCTCGAATCCCGTGTAGGGTATCAGCACCTCGGGGATGCGGATGCCCTGGGGCGTCTGGTTGTTCTCCAGCAGCGCCGCCACGATGCGCGGCAGAGCCAGCGACGAACCGTTGAGCGTGTGGGCCAGCTGCGTTTTCTTGTCGTCGTCGCGGTAGCGGAGCTTCAGGCGGTTGGCCTGGAACGACTCGAAGTTCGAGACCGACGACACCTCCAACCAGCGTTTCTGCGCCTCGGAGTAGACCTCGAAGTCGTAGGTCAGCGCCGAGGTGAACGACATGTCGCCGCCGCAGAGCCTGAGGATGCGGTAGGGCAGCCCCAACGACTGTACGATGGCCTCCACATGGGCCACCATGCCGTCGAGCGCCTCGTACGAGGTCTCGGGCAGCGACAGCTGCACGATCTCCACCTTGTCGAACTGGTGCAGGCGGTTCAGACCGCGCACGTCCTTGCCGTACGATCCGGCTTCGCGGCGGAAGCAGGGGGTGTAGGCCGTCATCTTCACGGGGAAGTCGCTCTTGTCGAGGATCACGTCGCGGAAGATGTTGGTGACGGGCACTTCGGCCGTGGGTACCAAATAGTAGTTGTCCACCGTGGCGTGGTACATCTGCCCCTCCTTGTCGGGCAGCTGCCCCGTGCCGAAGCCCGAGGCCTCGTTGACCATCACGGGAGGCTCCACCTCCTGGTAGCCCGCGCGGGTGTTGCAGTCGAGGAAGTAGTTGATCAGCGCGCGCTGCAGCCGCGCGCCCTTGCCCTTGTAGACGGGAAAGCCCGCTCCCGTGAGCTTCACGCCCAGGTCGAAGTCGATGATGTCGTATTTGCGGGCCAGCTCCCAGTGGGGCAGCGGGTTTTCGGGCAACGGAGTATAGTTTTCCACGAGCTTCACCACCAAATTGTCCTCGGCCGTGCGGCCCTCGGGCACGATCTCGGCCGGGAAGTTGGGCAGCGTCACCAGCGCGGCCTGCAGCTCCTCCTGCACCTCTTTCGATTCGGTCTGGAGCTGCGCCGATCGCTCCTTGAGGTCGGCTACGAAGCGTTTGCGCTCCTCGGCCTGGTCGCGGCGGCCCTGACCCATCAGGGCGCCGATCTCCTTGGCGGCCTTGTTCTGCGCGGCGAGGGTTTCGTCCAGTTCGGCCTGAAGCGCCTTGCGGCGGTCGTCCAGCGCCAGAATCCGGTCGATCACGGGTGCGGCATCGACCCCTTTTTTGGCAAGTTTGCGCACGGCGGCCGTTCGGTCGTCGCGGATTTGCTTTATCGTCAGCATGGTATCGATTGATTGTTGTTACGGACGACAAAATTACAAAACAATTCATAAAATTATCTTAATTTTGTAGAAAATTACCGCTGCCCGTGAAAGCCGTCGAGTTGCTGGCTCCCGCCAAAGATTATCTTTCCGCCGTCGCGGCCGTCGACAGCGGTGCCGACGCCGTATACATCGGCGGGGCGCGCTTCGGGGCGCGGCAGGCTGCGGGCAACAGCACCGGGGAGATCGCCCGCGTCGCAGAGTATGCCCACCGCTATGGCGTGCGGGTGCATGCCACGCTCAACACCCTGCTGTGGGACAGCGAATTGGACGAAGCCGAGCGTCAGGCGCGCGAGTTGATCGCCGCCGGGGTCGACGCCCTCATCGTGCAGGACATGGCGCTGCGGCGCATGAACCTGCCCGTCGAGTTGCACGCTTCGACGCAGGTGTCGGTGCGTACGCCCGAGATGGCCCGCTTTCTGGGCGAAGCGGGGTTCGCGCGGGTGATTCTCGAACGGGCGCTGTCGCTCGACGAAATCCGCGCCGTTTGCGCGGCGACCGACGCCGAGGTCGAATGTTTCGTACACGGGGCGATCTGCGTGGGCTACAGCGGGCGCTGCTTCCTGTCGCGCTCGATGTCGGAGCGCAGCGGCAATCGGGGCGCCTGCAGCCAGCCGTGCCGTCTGCCGTGGGACTTGACCGACGGCAAGGGGCACGTCTATCTGAAATCGAAACACCTGCTCTCGGTGCGCGACCTGAATCTGTCGGCCCGCATCGGCGAGCTGCTCGACGCGGGTGTCTCGTCTTTCAAGATCGAGGGACGGCTCAAAGATACGGGCTACATCAAAAACGTCGTGGCTTATTACCGTCGTGCCGTCGACGAGGCACTGGCTCTGCGGCCGGGGCTGCGGCGGTCGTCGGTGGGGCGGAGCACGCCCGATTTCGTGCCCGATCCGTCGAAAAGTTTCACGCGCGGCGAGTCGGAGTTTTTCTTCGACAGCAAGCGGGCCTGCGTAGCTTCGTTCGACACACCCAAGGCCGTGGGCGAGCGCATCGGTCGTGTCGCAAGGGTCGAGGGCGGGGCGTTCAGGCTGGAGCGGGCTGCCGATCTGGCACCCGGCGACGGCCTCTGTTTCCTGCGCGGGGGCGAACTGGCAGGCACCAGCGTCAACGCCGTAGAGGGTGCGCGCGTCGTGCCCAATTGTCCGGAGGGCATCGCGCCGGGCACCGAGATTTTCCGCAACTACGACCACCGGTTCAACAAGCTGCTGGCGTCGAGCCGCATTCGCCGGGCGATCCCGGTGACGGCGCGGGTCGAGACCACGGCCCAGGGGGTACGGCTGACCTATACCGACTGCGAGGGCGCGGAAGCGACGGTCGAACGGGCCGCGGCGCTCGATGCGGCGAAGAATCCCCAGGCCAACGCGGCGGCCTTGCGCACGCAGGTGTCCAAGAGCGGCGACACGATTTTCTGTGTCGACGAAGTGACGGTCGAGGGGGCACAGCGGTTCGTGCCGGCGTCGCTCATGGCCGAGCTGCGGCGCGAAACACTCGATAAGCTGTTGCAGGTGCGTCTTGCGCGTCCGTTGCCGCATCGCATTCTGTCTGAAAATCCGGCGGTGCGCTATCCTTCGGAGACGGTGACGGCCGATGAGAACATCACCAACCGCCTGGCCGAGGCGTTCTATCGCGACCACGGCGTAAAACATATCGAAGCCCCGTTGGAGCGGGCCGCGTCGTTCGAGGGTCGGTGCGTCATGCGCTCGGCCTACTGCATTCGCCGCGAAATCGGCGAGTGCCTGCGCGAACGCCCACGGCTGCGCGGCGATCTCTACCTCCGGCGCGGCACGCAGCGCTACCGGCTGGAATTCGACTGCGCACGGTGCGAAATGACCCTGATCAGTGAAAAATAAGGGCTGCGGCTTTTGAGGCACGTTTGCGGGCCTCCGCAGGGGGAGGCTGCGGCCCGCGCAGCTCGAAGAGCCTCAAGTGAAAAGTGGATGATATGCAAGAACAACTTACGCCGCTGTTCGGCGATTATGAACTGATCGACACCGGCAATTTCGAGAAACTCGAACGCTTCGGCCGCTATGTCACGCGGCGTCCCGAGCCGCAGGCCATATGGCGGCCGTCGCTGCCCGAGGAGGAGTGGCGGCGGGCCGATGCGGCTTTCCTGCGCGATGCGCGCAGCGACGAGCGGGGCGAGTGGCGCCTGCGTTCCGGTGTGCCCGATCGCTGGATGATCGGCTACGATCTGCGGGGCGAGAAGTTGCGCATGCGCCTGGGCCTCACGTCGTTCAAGCATGTGGGCATCTTCCCCGAGCAGGCCGCCAACTGGGACTTCATCTACGACAACTGTCGGCGTCTCGCGGTGGCCGGTACAGCGCCGCGGGTGCTCAATCTTTTCGCCTATACGGGCGGCGCGACGCTGGCAGCCCGGGTCGCGGGGGCCGAAACCACGCATGTCGACTCGGTGAAGCAGGTGAGAACATGGAGCAGAGCGGCCTGGAGGGGGTGCGCTGGATCGTGGAGGACGCCCTGAAGTTCGTGCAGCGCGAGGTGCGGCGCGGCAACCGCTATCAGGGCATCATTCTCGACCCGCCGGCCTACGGACGCGGCGCCAACGGCGAAAAATGGATTCTGGAGGATAACCTCTGCGAGATGCTGGAGTGCTGCGCGCAGCTGCTGGAGCCTGCGGAACCGATCGTGCCGCCGGGGAATGCGCTTTGCCCGGGCGAGCGAAGCGACGGGCATATCGAAGCCTTTCTGGTGCTGAACCTCTATTCGATGGGCCTGTCATCGACCCTGGCCCGCACGGCCGTACACCAGGCGTTCGGCATCCCGCGCGAAGAGCAGTGGGGCGAACTCTGCTTCACCGACCGTGCCGGCAAGCAGCTGCCGCTGGGTACTTACTATCGGTTTACAAGATAGGGTGAAAAGTGAAAGGTGAAAGGTGAAAGGTGAAAGGTGAAAGGGGCTGCGGATTCGTAAATTACCGATCTTAACGAGGGCATCCTGCACGCAGTGAAGGATTTGCTGTTTAGTTAGAAAACATAGTAGATCATTATTCCCGCCGCTGCCGAGAGGCAGATGAGCAAAATGGGGTTGATTTTGCGCCACGACCCGATGAAGACCGCCGCGAAAAGCGCCCAGCTCCAGCCGTCGACGAAGTTGCGTTCGTCGGGGGTGTCGCTGCGGGGGAAGATCAGCAGCAGCGCAGCGGCAGCGATCATGCCGATGACCACGGGTCGCATGCCGCGCATGGCTCCCTCGATCCAGCGGTTGCCCTTGAGCCGCAGGAAGAACCGCGCGACCAGCATCATCAGCGTCAGCGACGGCAGACACACCGCCAGCGTGGCGATCATGGAGCCGAGGACGCCGAAGAGCGGGTGGCCCAGCTGCATCCCCACCGTGTAACCCACGTAGGTCGCCGAGTTGATGGCGATCGGCCCGGGCGTGATCTGCGACACGGCCACGATGTCGGCGAACTGGGCGTTGGTCATCCAGCCGTGCTGCACGACCAC
>CAYSJF010000061.1:0-9315 GCA_964431265.1 uncultured Alistipes sp.
TATTGTCGTCACCACCTTGCTCAATTGGGTCTTTCTTTTCCTCGGCATCGAGGGTATCGGAGCACGACGCGAGGCTCACGCAGGCAGCCAGCAATAGTAAAAGTCTTTTCATGATATACGGTTATTAGTTATAACAAAGCTACACAAAATTCAGCAGATTTAAGGTTAAAGTCCCGAAAAATTCGGGGTTTTTACTTGCATAAGGTAGATACATTCTTGTCGCTATTCGTAAACGACATCTGTTGTCGGGGAGACTGGATTGGCGGCTTCGCAGGCTTAAAGCCCGCTACGCTACGCCGATCCGAGAAACCCCTCAATGTCATGCACAAGCCGATTTCGGCAGAAGCTGCAAGACAGCGAACTTTTGTTTTTGTACGAAACCTTCATGCAAGCATAGTTTCGCACAAAAACAAAAAAAACCTTTGCCTGAAAGCAAAGGTTTCTGCCGAAAAATCGGCTTGTCGGGGAGACTGGATTCGAACCAGCGACCCCCTGCTCCCAAAGCAGGTGCGCTAACCGGACTGCGCTACACCCCGAGGATAGCGAAACGAGCGTCGCACGCTCTTTCGACCCGAATAAAAAAATGACAGACCGCTCCGCACGAGCAGTCTGCCGTATTTGTCGGGGAGACTGGATTCGAACCAGCGACCTCCAACTCCCGAAGCTGGCGCGCTAACCGGACTGCGCTACACCCCGAACAAACCCCTATCTTGGTAAGAGCGCACAAAGATACATCTAAAAAACGAAATCGCAAAAAAATACCGGTACGTTTTTTGACAAGGCCCCGAAAAAAACGCGACATGCAATCGTACATCGAACTCACCAGCCTCTCGGCCAAACGATGGTTGATCCGCATCGAGGACATCGTGCTGGTCGAAGAACGCACGCGTTTCAGCGAAGAGGAGCTGCGCCATCTGCCCGAATTGCGCCGCCTGTCGGCCTGCTGCACGCTCATTCTGCGCGGCGTAGACGAGACATTCTGGGTCAAGGACACCTACCTGGACATCAAACGCCGGCTCACGCACAATCCCAACGATACCAAAAACCGATAGCCGAACGACATAACGATGACGCCTGGCACCGTCCGGCCCCCGGGATCATTTCAATCTCTTATAGTGGCAATAGAGCAGGTCGCCGTTGTCGTCGTGCAGGTGCATGCCACCACCCAGGCAGTAGCGAAACATCCGGCAGTCGACACACTCACCGCGCCGCGCCCACTCGCGATTGCGGAACGGGGCAAAACGATGCTCCCACACGTCCCAGAATTTGTCTCGATAGATGTTGCCCTGATGAAAGTTGGCGCGGATCGACGTACACCCAGAAATCGCGCCGTCGACACGGATGGAAGCGATCGAAACTCCGGCGGCACACTGGTAGAAATGGTCGCGCACCTCGGCTTCGTAGCCGCCTAAAAAGCCCTCGCACGCATAGCTGACATCGATCCGCCCCTCCTTGCGGGTTCGACGGACGAACTCCAGCAGCTCACGGAACTGCTCGTCGGTCAGCTGCAACGAGGGATCGTTCTTGGCCCGCCCCATGGGGAAGATCGAAAAGAGGCGCCATGCCCGCACCCCCTCGGCGACGAGCATGTCGCGGAATTCGCCCAGTCGGGGCATCAACGCCCCGGTGACGCACGTCACGACATCGTAGGAGAGACCCGGCACACGAGAAACCCGCCGCACGGCGTCGAGCGCCCGGGAATAGCTGTCGGGGTGACAGCGAATATGGTTGTGCTCCCGCTCGAAGCCGTCGAGACTGACCGAAATGCTGCGCAGACCGGCATCGAGCAGACTCCGCAGGCGCTGTGCGGTCAGCGCCATGCCGTTGGTCACCATGCCCCAAGGATAACCCCGTCGGGCGACCTCGCGCCCGGCATACTCCAGATCGTCGCGCACGAGCACCTCGCCGCCCGAGAAGATGACGAGTACGGACGCGGGATCGACATGGGGTGCGACTTCTTCGTCGAGCACCCGCAGAAAATCCTCCACGGGCATATCCCGCACCCCGGGATCGACGCGGCAGTCGCTGCCGCAATGGCGGCATGCGAGGTTGCAGCGCAACGTGCACTCCCAGAAAAGCGTGTCGAGCCGATGCTCGGCGACTTTCGAACGATAGAGATTCGAAAAGATATCGAGGGCTATGCGTCTGCGCACCCCCAATCCTCGCCCCGACATGCTACTCGTCGGCCCGGTTCGCGGGATCGGACGGGAGTTTCACGTCGAGCGAGTCTACCGGACGCTCGGCTACGGGATCGACCCCCGTCGGCCGCCGCGGAGAACGCACGCCGTACATCGCCACGACACGATATTCCACCGTGTCGATCCGCGTCTCGACCTCGGTTCCCTCCTCCGGACGGGAACTCTGCGCCGGAATGTTGCGTACCGACGAACATGCGGCCGAAAAGCCCAGGAGAGAGGCCAGCGCCAGTTTCAGTTTTTTATTCATAGGACTGCGATTGGTCAGTTTCGTGAGGACAAATTTAAAAAAAATCCCGCAAAGTCGAAAAAATACGCCGATAAGTTTTGAAAACCAACGTTTTTTGCGTTACTTTGCCGAACAATTAACACTTTAATCGCTTTTTTATGAAAGGTCAAGTAAAATGGTTCGATAGCAAGAAAGGCTACGGATTCATTACGGGAGAGAACGGCAAGGAGATTTTCGTTCATTTCTCGGGCATCTTATCGGACGGTTTCAAGTCGCTCAACGAAGGTCAGCACGTCGAGTTCGAAGTGGGCACGGGTGCCAAAGGCGAACAGGCCGTGAATGTTACGGTAGTCGAGTAAACCATAGTCACCGCATTTCCGTAGGGGAAGTTCCGCGAGGAAACTTCCCTTTGTTTTTGTGTGTTTCAAAAATAAATCGTAATTTTATCCTCCGAAAAACAAATTCCATTCCACTATGAAAGAAGCTATTGCCATTCTGACCGGCGGAGGCCCCGCACCCGGCATGAACACCGTGGTGGGCAGCGTCGCCAAGACGTTCCTGCACCACGGCTATCGCGTGATCGGCCTGCACGAAGGGTACACCGGGCTGTTCATCCCCCGACCCCGCACCGTAGACATCGACTACCGCATGGCCGACAGCATTTTCAACCAGGGCGGTTCGTTCCTGCAGATGAGCCGGTTCAAACCCAAGGACTCGGATTTCGAGAACAACTTCAACCTCGAATTCTTCACCTCCAACAACGTCAAACTCCTGGTGACCGTAGGCGGCGACGACACGGCCTCGACGGCCAACCGCATCGCCAAGTTCCTGGAGAGCAAGAAATACCCCATCGCCAACATCCACGTGCCGAAGACCATCGACAACGACCTGCCGCTGCCGAAGGGCACGCCCACGTTCGGCTACGAATCGGCCAAGGACAAAGGTGCGGTGATCGCCCGCGCCGTCTATGTCGATGCCCGCACGAGCGGCAACTGGTTCGTGCTGGCTGCCATGGGCCGCAGCGCCGGTCATCTGGCGTTCGGCATCGGCGAGGCCTGCCACTATCCCATGATCGTGATCCCCGAGATGTTCGACAAGACGGAGATCACCGTGGAGAAGATCGTGAATATGGTCATCTCGTCGATCATCAAGCGCAAGATCATGGGCATGGACTACGGCGCCGCCGTGATTTCGGAGGGCGTGTTCCATGCGTTGAGCGATGAGGAGATCCGCAAGAGCGGCATCCATTTCACCTACGACGAGCACGGACATCCGGAGCTGGGCAAGGTGTCGAAAGCCCACATCTTCAACGAGATGATCGAGAAACGCGTGAAGGAGCTGGGTCTCAAGGTCAAGAGCCGCCCCGTGGAGCTGGGCTACGAAATCCGCTGCCAAACCCCGATCGCCTACGACCTGACCTACTGCTCGGAGCTGGGTATCGGCGTCCACAAGCTCTTCACCGAGGGCAAGACGGGCTGCATGGTCTATGTCGACTCGGAGGGCAATGTTTCGCCGCTCTATCTGAAAGACTTGCAAGACCCCGCGACGGGCAAGATTCCGCCCCGTCTGGTCGACATCCGGTCGGACAAGTTCTCGTCGGTGATGGAGAACATCATCAACGCCATCACGCCGGACGACTACGAAGCGGCCAAGCAGTATGTCGCCCACCCCGAAGAGTTCGATTTCCACAAAATCCTCAACTGGGAATAGTCCTCGAAGCGGCATCGCGCAGCATCCCGGTTTCCCGATCGCGGGAGACCGGGATCGCTTTGGAAACAAGGATATCGAAACGATTTAGCAGAAACATCGAATCTGTTCGCAAAAACGCCCCGCATCCTGTTCGGGCAACAGGCTTTTGCTGCCGCAGCTTGAAAATCGAGGTCGTTTTCGGAGACAGACATCGCAAAATCCCGACTAATATGAAAGAGACCGAACAAGAGGTTTTCGAACCGATCGTCGAACGACCGGACAACGAGGAGCCGGCCATCGAAGCGACGGCCGACGAAGCGCTGAAAGCCGCCCGCCGCAACATGACGCTGGGTCTGCTGTGGTGCGTGGGCGGCCTGGTTTTCACACTGCTCTCCTACTATTTCACCGAAGCGGGCGGCCGCTATGTCATCGCGACGGGCGCTATCGCATGGGGCGCCATTCAGGCACTCAACGGCTTGACGACCTATCTCCGCATCATGCGGGCGCGCGGCGAAAAAACGGCCTGCCGCAAAGCGATCGTCATAGCCGTATGCACGGCGCTGGTCTTCGCGGGACTGGGTTACCAGTCGTGGCGCATGGTACGGGCCGAGGATACGCCGCTGATCGACAGTCCGCAATCCTACGACTGTCCCGAACTGGGCGTGCGATTCCGCGTGCCGGCAGGATTCTCGGAAATCGTAGCGGACAACCGGGAGGAGACCGATTCGACGTATGCGCTCTATCAGATGAGCGCCTGGAACGACCGGTCGAGCATCATGGTCGAGGGCACTGCGGGCAACCTGGCCAATGCGGAGATCGAAACGGTCGACGAAATCGCGGCCTATCTGGAAGCGCAGGCCCAGCAGTTTTTCGATGCCGGGCTGTCGGGCGAAGGTACGATCGTGGAAATCGACGGCATCCGGATGCTGAAGCACGTGGGACGGCGCACGGAATTCCCCGACTGGACGACGATCATGTACGACGCGGTGCACAAGGGTTCGCTGCTGACATTCTATGTCCACGCCCAAGGCACGGCGGCACCCGAAGAGGCCGCTGCGGAATTCATGCGAAGCGTGGAAATCTACTGACCGGCGAACGGCCCGCAACAGCAAGCGGAACTCTTCGAAAGGGTTCCGCTTTTTCATTTTATTCGAACAGCACCGGTTGCGGCTCGGGAAAGGCAGGTCCCGCAAGGCAAAGGTTGTCGATGCGGCGGCCGAACCGCGCAGCCCGACGCACGGTGTACTGCGTGCCGCCGGGCGAACCGTCGAACCACGCGACCAGATGCGCGGCATGCGCAACCAGAAAATCGTTGCGCACCGTATAGACCCCGCGATGATAGACCGGCGACAAGACGACCGTTGCATCGGCCGCGGCCAGCACCCGCTCGAAACGCGCCCGGTCGAAGGCGGAAAAACGGGTCTGCTGTCCCTCGAACGGCACGACGGCGACCAACCGCACCCCGGGCAGCGTCGTCCGGCAATCCAGCACCGCCTCGGCGGCAGCCAGGTCGAACCCCACAGCCATGCCGCTCAAGAACATATGCGCCCCTCGGGCATGGCACGCGACGATCGTCTGCCGCAAAAGCTCGTCGGCCCGTCCGTCGTAAGTGCGGTGCCCCGTGAAAGCGACCGCAGCGGAAATATCCTCTATCATGGCCCAAAGATACGTCTTTTGGCGCGGACTTTGCAAAATCGGGTCAATGAATCTTAAAATTCAACGACCATGAAAAACACAGGTATCATCATCACTTCGTTGCTGGGCGGCCTGATCGTCGGCTCGGCCCTCACCATGCTTTTCACCCCGCAGTCGGGCAGCGAAACGCGCAAACAGATCAAGGATTTCATCAACGACGAACTCGACAAGATGAAAAACCAGGTCGACAAGGTACACGAACAGCTCGAAGAGGCGCGCTGCAAGTGCGAACACTAAACCGCCCCGACCTTCGGACGCCCCATGTCGACGCAAGATAAAACCGCCTCGGGCGGACACTTCGCGCTCTGGCTGCTGCTCTTTTGCATAGCGACCACGATCGCTCTGGTGCTGCTCATCATGGCGCTGGTCGTCGGGCTGTCGGAGCTGTTCGGCTCGCTGATCTGGGCGGCGCTCGCGGCAGGGAGTCTCTTCCTGCTCGCCGCAGTCGGAATCTATATCCTGATGCTCAAAGGGCCGATCGCGCAGCTGCGTGCCCAAGTCGAAACGATCTACGACGTAGCGCGACTGCTCAAGCAAGGCTACGACTGGGTGCATCGCAAACTGGATTTCTTGTTCCGGCTGCTGGACGAACTGCGGCACGCCGGATAAGGCGGAAACGCCCCGACAAGAACGAGCGCATCCCGAAAACGAGAGCGACCCCCTGAAAGGAGGTCGCTCCGCTCGTTTATCGCCCCGCCGGCACGACATTCGGCGGCGGGAGATGCGCTTCGACTACTTGAAGTAACGCTTGTAGAGACCTTCGAAGCCCTTGCCGTGACGAGCCTCGTCCTTGGCCATTTCGTGTACGGTGTCGTGCACGGCGTCGAGGTTCTGCTCCTTGGCCAAGCGGGCCAAACGCATCTTGTCCTCGCAGGCACCGGCCTCGGCGTTCATACGCTTGTAGAGGTTGGTCTTGGTGTCCCACACGACCTCGCCGATCAGCTCGGCGAACTTCGAGGCGTGCTCGGCCTCCTCCCAGGCATAACGCTTGTAAGCCTCGGCGATCTCGGGATAGCCCTCGCGATCGGCCTGACGGCTCATGGCCAGGTACATGCCCACCTCGGTGCACTCGCCGATGAAGTGGTTCTGGAGACCCTCCCACAGTTCGGGACTGGCGCCCTTGCCGTCGCCGATCTTATGAACGGTCACGAACTCCAGATCGCCTTCCTGCTCGACGACCTCGACGAACTTCTCTTTGCCAACTTTGCACATGGGGCACTGCTCGGGTGCCTCGGGGCCTTCGTGGATATAACCACAAACGCTGCAACGCCATTTCTTTGCCATAATCGTAAAATGTAAGGTTTGGTGTGAATAGTTTTATTTGCGATACAAAAATAATGAATCGGGAGCAATAAATCGCACGACACGCATCGTCTTTTTTTATACGCCGATAGACAACGCTTATAAACCGGCGAACTCCTGCTCGTTCTGCACGATCGCCCGCTCGACGAGCGCCACGTCGGTCGCATCCTTGACCAGCACCCGCTTGCGGCAATCGAAGAGGTAGAGCGCCGGAATGGCCGAAAGGTCGTAGGCCGAAGTTTCGCGCACGACGCACCCCTTGTCGTAGGAGTTGATCCAACTGGCGGGGATGTGCTCGCGATAGGCCCGCCACTCGTCGAGATTTTCATCGGGATAAAAGGCCAAAACCTTCAAACGCCCCTGGGCAATGAAGTCGAAGAGCATGGTCGACGCGCCGATCGTCTCGCGGATCTGCCGGCACATGGGACACCCGGGGTTGTTGATGAACAGCAGGACGTAATCGGCCTTGAGGCTATAGAGCGAACCCGAAGCCCCCGAAGCCAAGGTGTAGCGGAAATCGTTGGCCGGGCGCCCCACCCGATTCTGCATGGCAAGCCGCAGCTCGTAGTCGGGGCCGATGCGTTCGTACTCGTCGTAGAACGGCGAGGCGAGCTGCGCCTCGAGAACGGGGATGTAGAACTCGTCGTTGCGCAGCGGCGAATTGGGGTCGGCCACCACCTGCGAAGCGAGCCACACGAAATAGTCCAGCATGGGACGCGATGCCGAGGCTCGCTGCATGAGCGCCTGCATGGGTGCGGGATCGGCGGGACGATCGGAGAGGACGGCGATGAACTGCGCATAGGCGTCGAGCATCCGCGAGCTGTCGGCCCGCTGGACGAACAGCGTATCGCCGAAGTCGAAGCGATCCCAATAGTGCTCGCGCAGGAAATCGCGCTTCTCGTCGGGCGAGAGCGCTACCGGAGGAATGGGCGGCAAAAACACATACTGCCTGGCCGCGGGCTGCGCCTGCGAGCGGGGTTGCGCCGAACGGCTCCCGCACGACACCAGCGCCGACAAAAGGAAAACGAAACAAAGCGAACGGAACATGACTGCCGAATTTTGAGGTAAAGATAGAGCGAAAAAACAGCAAATCAAAACGCGGCGCCTCTTTTTATTTCTCGTGCATTATTCCTATTTTTGCCGTCGCTATGAAGATGAATCGCGAAATCATGCGCATCGCGCTGCCCAACATGGTGTCGAACATCACGGTGCCCTTGATGGGCATCGTCTCGACGGCCATAGCAGGCCATTGGGGCGCCGACTCGGCGGCGACGATCGGTGCGCTGGCCATAGGGGTGTCGATCTTCAACTTCATATATTGGAACTGCTCGTTCGTGCGCATGGGTACGAGCGGTCTGACGGCCCAGGCATTCGGGGCGGGCAACCTGCGCGAATGCACCTACATGCTGGCCCGGGCGCTGCTGGTGGCCGCGGCGATGGGGCTGTTGATGGTGGCGCTGCAATGGCCCGTGGGCGAACTGGCGCTCTGGGCGATGAACGGCGGCGAGATGACGCGCGACTACTTCTATGCCCGCATCTGGGCCGTGCCGGTAGGCATCATGCTTTTCGGATTCAACGGCTGGTTCACGGGCATGCAGAATGCCGTGATTCCCATGTGCACGGCCATAGCGGTCAACACGGTGCATATTCTGTGCAGCCTGTGGTTCGCGTTCGGCCTGGACATGGGCATCGTAGGCATAGCCTATGCCTCGGTGCTGGCCCAATGGTGCGGCGTAGCGCTGTCGGCAGTGCTGCTGGCGTGGAAATACGGCCGCATACTGACGACGATCGACTGGTCGCAGGTGCTGGACATGCGGCAGTTGAAACAATTCTTTGTGATCAACCGCGACATCATGCTGCGCACGCTCTGCATCGTGGCGGTCTACACCTTCTTCACGGGTGCCTCGGCCCGCATGGACGACCCGGCGCTGCTGGCCGTGAACACGCTGCTGCTGCAGCTTTTCACGCTCTTTTCCTATATGAACGACGGCTTCGCCTATGCGGCCGAAGCCCTCACAGGCCGCTTCATCGGCGCCCGCGACGCCCGGTCGCTCCGCTCGTGCATGCGCCGCTGCATATTCTGGGGCACGGTGGTGTCGGTGGCGTTCGTGGGCATCTATTTGGTGGGCTGGCGCGAGCTGGTGGGTCTCTTCGTGGACGGCACGTCGCCCGAAACCCCGCGGATCGTGGAGCTGGCGGGCCGCT
>CAYSJF010000062.1:0-9296 GCA_964431265.1 uncultured Alistipes sp.
CGTCGCCGGTTCCAGCCCCCGGCGCCGGGCGTAATCGAGCAGCTGCCCGTCGTCGATCGTCCCCACGGAGAAATAGTCGGCATCGGCGAGCAGCAGGCCGCAGAGCGCCTCGCCGGGATCGATCATCCAGTTGTCGGTCAGCCGCATGCCCGTGGTCGTCTCCACGGCCAGCAGGTCGAACGCCTCGCGCTTGAGCGTGTGGTCGGGTGTCGCGGGATAGCCGAACGCCATGCGGCGGCCGCGATAATCGCCCCGGATCACCTGCTCCGGCGTCGGCATCGCCCCTTTCTCGTAGCCCCACATCTGACGCCGCACGAACAGATGCACCGCCTCGGCGAACGCCTCGGTCAGCCGGTCGGCCAGCAGCTTGGCCATGATCGCCGAATAGTCATCGCCCTCCTCGCGGAAACGGGCGGTCAGCTCTTTGAGTCCGATGCCCGCCGTCACGGCGAAGCAGCCGATCCAGTCGTCGGCCGGCGCCACATAGTCGGCCAACGAGCGGTTGTCGGCGCCGCGCGTCTGGTTGCGCAGCATCGCCAGCCGGTGTTCGCGCCCCTTGGAGTCGATCGCCACGATGTCGTCGCCCTCCGACCGGGCCGCGAAGATGCCCGCCACGCCCTGCAGCGTCAGGAGCCGTTCGTCGCGGATGCGGGCCAGCAGCGCCTGCGCATCGGCAAAGAGCTTGCGCGCCTCGGCACCCTTTTCGGGATGGTCGAGAATCTCGGGATAACGCCCCGGCAGCTCCCACGCCGGGAAGAAGAAGTTCCAGTCGATATAGGGTTCCACGTCGGCGACGTCGAAATCGGGAAACACCATGCGGCCAGGATGCGCCGGACGGACGGGCGTGTGCCGCACCTCGGGACGCCCCTTGCGGGCTTCGTCCAACGGCACCAGCTCGCGCGCCTTCTCGGCAGCACGGTATTTTTCGCGCAACCCGGCCTGCGCGCTGCGCACGTCGGCTTCGTAAGCCGCTCTCTCCGGCCCCAGCAGGGCGGCCAGAATCTGCGTGTTGCGGCTCGCATCGGACGAGTGGACGACTATGCCCGAATAGACCGGCGCGATCTTCACCGCCGTGTGCATGTCCGAAGTCGTAGCGCCGCCGATAACGATCGGAATGCGCAGCCCGCGGCGCTCGGCCTCCTCGCACACGCGGATCATTTCGTCGAGCGACGGAGTAATCAACCCGCTCAAACAGATGCAGTCGGCACCCCACGCCACCGCCTCGTCGACGATGCGCTGCGGCTCGACCATCACGCCCAGGTCGCGGATCGCATAGCCGTTGCAGGCCATGACCACCGCCACGATGTTCTTGCCGATGTCGTGCACATCGCCTTTCACCGTGGCGATCAACACCTTGCCGGCTTCGGAACGCCCGGAGGCACCCTGCTCGATGTAGGGCGTCAGCGCAGCCACCGCGCGTTTCATCACCCGGGCCGTCTTGACCACCTGCGGCAGGAACATCTTGCCCTCGCCGAACAGCGCCCCCACCCGCTCCATGGCGGGCATCAGCAGCCCATCGACGACGGCCAGCGGGTCGCCCAATGCGGCGAAGCCCTCCAAAGCGTCGGCCTCGATGTAGTCGGCCACACCCTTGAGCATCGCATGGTCGATCCGCTCCCGGAGCGATCCGCTGCGCCAGGCATCGGAGGTCTGCGCCTCCTCTCCGGCACTCTGCCGCACCTGCTGCGCATACTCGATCAGCCGCTCGGCGGCATCGGCCCGCCGGCAGAGGATCGCATCCTCCACCCGCTCCAACAGCTCCGGCTCGATCTGGCTGTAGACCCGCAGCAGCTGCGGATTGACGATGCCCATGTCCATGCCGGCACGGATCGCGTGGAACAAAAACGCCGAGTGCATCGCTTCGCGCACGGCCTGATTGCCGCGGAACGCGAACGAGAGGTTCGACACCCCGCCCGACACCTTGACATGGGGCAGATGCTCCTTGATCCAGCGCGTGGCGTCGATAAACGCCTTGGCATAGCCGTCGTGCTCGGGGATGCCGGTCGCGATGGCCAGAATATTGGGATCGAAAACGATATCTTCGGGCGGGAAACCCTCCCCGACGAGCAGGTCGTAGGCCCGCCGCGCCACCTCGATCTTGCGTTCGAACGTGTCGGCCTGGCCGCGTTCGTCGAAAAGCATCACCACCGCGGCAGCTCCGTAGCGGCGGATTTCGCGCGCCCGGCTCAGGAACTCCTCCTCGCCCTCCTTGAGCGAGATGGAGTTGACCACGGCTTTGCCCTGCACGGCTTCGAGACCGGCGACGAGCGTCTCCCATTTGGAAGAATCGATCATCACCGGCACGCGGGCTATTTCGGGTTCGGAAGCCATGAGGTTGAGGAACGTGCGCATGGCTGCGGGGCCGTCGATCAGACCGTCGTCCATGCAGACGTCGACGATCTGCGCCCCGGCTTCGACCTGGGCGCGCGCTACGGAGAGCGCCTGCTCGTAGTCGCCCTCGCGGATGAGCCGCGCGAACTTGGCCGAGCCGGCCACGTTGGTGCGCTCGCCCACGTTGACGAAATTGGCCTCGGGCACGATCCGCAACGGCTCCAGCCCGCTCAACACGGCGATGTGCGCCGGCTCGGGCAGCGGTCGCGGCGCATAGTCGCCCACGATCTTCTGCAGTTCGTAGATGTGTTCGGGCGTGGTGCCGCAGCACCCGCCGACGATATGCACCAACCCCCGCCGCAGGTATTCGCCGATGTCCCGGGCAAACATCACGGGCGTCTCGTCGTAACCGCCCATCACGTTGGGCAGCCCCGCATTGGGATAGACCGCCACGCGGCACTCGGCCACGGCCGCCAGCCGCTCGACATAGGGCAGAAGCTGCCGGGCGCCGAACGAGCAGTTGAGACTCACGGCGATCGGGTCGACATGGGCGATCGAGGCATAGAACGCTTCGACGGTCTGTCCCGCGAGCGTGCGGCCCGAAGGGGTCAGCGTCCCCGAGACCATGACGGGCAGGCGCCCGCCCCGCTCGTCGAAACAGCGGCCGAGCGCATGGATCGCCGCCTTGGCGTTGAGGGCGTCGAAAAACGTTTCGAGCATCAGCAGATCGGCGCCGCCGTCGATCAACCCGCGCGCCTGGTCGTAGTAGGCCTGCTCCAGCTCCGCGAACGAGAGGTCGCGGGCCGCGGGATCGTCGACCTTCGAGGAGAGCGACAGCGTGTGGCTCGACGGGCCGATCGATCCCCCCACGAAGCGGGGTTTGCGCGGATTGCGGGCCGTGAATTCGTCGACCGCGCTTCGGGCCAGCGCCGCCGCGGCCCGCGCAATCTCGTAGGCATGGCGCTCCAGCCCGTAGTCCTTGAGCGATATGGCGTTGGCGTTGAACGAATCGGTCGTCACGATGTCGGCGCCCGCCGTCAGATACTTTTCGTGCACGGCCCGCACGACCTCGGGCCGCGTGAGCGTCAGCACGTCGTTGCAGCCGAGCAGCCGGGTCGGCCATTCGCGAAACCGCTCGCCGCGGTAGTCCTCCTCGGCCAGCCCGTAGCGCTGGATCATGGTGCCCAGCCCGCCGTCCAGCAACAGAATGCGTGCGGCAAGCTCCTCGTAAAGCGTGGCGCTCATGCTATTTCAGCAGGATTTCGATTTCGAAGAGTTGGCTCCAGTTCTTGCCCGTCACAAAAATCCGCTTCCGCACCGAATCATAGGCGATGCCGTTCAGCACGTCGGTCGCGGGGCCTACTTCGCTCTCGGGCAAAATGCCCGTGAGGTCGACCACCCCCTCCACGACTCCCGACTCGGGGTCGATGATGGCGATCTGCTGCGAGGTGTAGACATTGGCCCATATCTTGCCCTCGATCCACTCCAGTTCGTTGAGGTAATCGACCGGCTCGCCCCTGTAGGTGACCGTCACGCGGCGCTCGCGCCGGAACGTCATCGGGTCGATCGCGTAGATCTTCGCCGTGCCGTCGGACATGTAGAGCTTACGCCCGTCGGTCGTCAGGCCCCACCCCTCGCCGGGGTAGCTGAAATCCTTGATCTTCTTCATCTTGTGCTTCACGTCGTAGACATGGCACGTGTTCGACAGCCACGTCAGCTGGTAGAGCCGGCCTTCGAGCACCGTGATCCCCTCGCCGAACTCGGCCCGCGGCAGCTGCACCACGGTACGGCTATGTCCTGTGGCGAGGTCGACCTTCCGCACCACCGAACGTCCGTACTGCCCGGTGCCCTCCCACAACATGCCGCCGGCATACTGCAGTCCCTGCGTATAGGCATCGGTCGGATGGGGATAGACCGCCTTCACCCGATAGGTATACTCCACAGGTTCCACGACGTCGACCGCCGTCGTATTCGCGGCTCCGTCGCCCGAACCCGCGCCGGTCGATCTGCCGCCGCAAGCGGCCAGACACACGACCGAAAGCGTCAATATCCATTTCGTATTCATAACATACCTATAAATAATGCGCAAAGATATAAAGAACCTGTCGCAATGCCAAATTTATTTGAGTATTGCCGAAGCCGGAGTAGCTTGGTGCTGCGACCTGCACGGCCACGACGCCATATGCGACGACAGAGATTCGTCGCGGGAGCGATCTCGCGGCAAGCGTTTTATTTTTCATTTCGAATGTTGCATTTTTCATCCGAATATTCGTACCTTTGTCGCTCGATTCAGCCGATCGAACGCAAGAGAAAACAACATAGAAACCTTTCCATCATGAAAATCGTAAGAGAACAACGCGCGGAGCACAACTCCCTGCTGCGCATAACCGTCGAGGAGGCCGACTACGCCCAGGAGGTCGAGAAAGCGCTGCGCGACTACCGCCGCAAGGCCAACATCCCGGGATTCCGTCCCGGCATGGTGCCCATGGGTATCGTCAAGAAGATGTACGGCAAGGGCGTCGTGGCCGAGCAGTCGTACCGCACGGCGTCGAACGCCGCTTTCGACTACCTCCAGAAAGAGAAGATCGACTACCTGGGCGACGTGATCCCCTCCGACGAGCAGGGCGACTTCGATTTCGAGAATGGCAAGGAGTTCGAATTCGTCTTCGAGATCGGCGAGGCTCCCGAAATCAAACTCGACCTGAACGAAAAGGACAAGCTGACTTACCACCGCATCAAGGTCGACAAGAAGATGCACGACGACTACCGCTCGAACTTCCTGCGCCGCTTCGGCCGTCTGGTCGACACCGACAAGGTAACGGCGGACGAGGCGCTGGGCGTGACGCTCGACAACGGCCAAATGAACATCGCCGATGCCTACGTGGGTCTGATCTCCATGTCGGAGGAGGAGCGCAAACCTTTCATCGGCAAGAAGGTCGGCGACAAGATGCAGGTCGACATCGACGACCTCTACAAAAACCCCTCGCAGCGCGCCGCCGTGCTGCAGGTCAAGCAGCATGAACTGGAGGGTATCGATCCGCACTTCTCGCTCGAAATCACCAAAATCCGCAAGTTCGCCGAGCCGGAGTTGAACGAAGAGTTCTTCAAGATGGCGTTCCCTGCCGGCAACGTGAAGTCGGAGGCCGAATTCGACACGTTCGTCGACGCAGAGATCGGCAAGGAACTCGCCCGCGAGAGCGACTACCTCTTCACGCTGCAGCTGCGCGACTACCTCGTCAAGAAAGCGGCGCTGAAGATGCCCGAACCGTTCCTCAAGCGCTGGCTCTACACCATCAACGAGGGCAAGTTCTCGATGGAGGAGATCGAGAAAGATTTCGCCCAGTTCCTCAAGATGTTCACCTGGAACTACCTCCAGAAGCACTTCGTGCAGACGGAGAACATCTCCGTGTCGAAAGAGGAGGCCGCGGCCGAAGCCAAGGCGCTGGCCGCCGCGCAGTTCGCCCAGTACGGCATGCCCTCGGCGCCCGACGACATGCTCGCCGGCTATGCCGAGAAGATTCTCGCCGACAAGGAGCAGGCCCAGAAGATCTACGAGAAGCTCTACGAAGTGAAGGTCGTCGACGCCGTGAAGCAGAAGATCAAAGTGACGGAAAAAGCCGTTTCTGCCGACGATTTCGCCAAATTGGCCAAGGAGCTTTAGGTTTTCGCGGAAAATTCCGTACCTTCGGACTTTGCAGGCGTGATGTTTGCAAAGTCTTTTTTTAATTCAGAGAAAGCTGCACACTATGTCCGAATTCGAAAAATACGCCCGGGGAAAATGCGGGATCAGTTCGCTGAAACTGCATGATTTCCAATCCATAAGCGCCTCATACGTATCGCCCACGATCATCGAGGAGCGCCAGTTGAACGTCGCCACGATGGATGTCTTTTCGCGCCTGATGATGGATCGCATCATCTTCCTCGGCGCCCCCATCTACGACGACGCGGCCAACATCATCCAGGCCCAGCTGCTTTTCCTGGAGTCCGTCGACCCCGAAAAAGACATCCAGATCTACATCAACTCGCCCGGCGGCTCGGTTTCGGCCGGCCTGGGCATCTACGACACCATGCAGCTCGTAGCCTCCGACGTGGCCACGATCTGCACGGGTCTGGCCGCTTCGATGGGCGCCGTGCTCCTCACGGCCGGTGCCCCGGGCAAGCGCTCGGCCCTGCCCCACTCGCGGGTGATGATCCACCAGCCGCTGGGCGGCGCCCAGGGCCAGGCCTCCGACATCGAGATCACGGCCCGCGAGATCGTCAAGACCAAACGCGAGCTGTACGAGATTCTCTCCCGCCATTCGGGCGTGCCGATCAAGAAAATCGAGCGCGACGCCGACCGCGACTATTGGCTCTCGGCCGCCGAAGCCCGCGACTACGGGCTGATCGACGAAGTGCTCACCAAACGCGAAAAACAATGACGCAAAACCGCAACGGCCGCCGAGGCGGCGACAACCCGAACGATTGCTGCGCCTTCTGCGGCGCCCGGCGCGACGACGTGGAGCTGCTATTCCAAGGCGCCGACGGCATCAACATCTGCAACGAATGTATCGAGCGCGGACACACGATCCTGCTCGAAAACGCCCAGCTCGCCAAGAAGCGCGCCGTCGAAGCCGCTTTAGGCAAGGACGACCTACTCAAACCGGCACAAATCAAGGATTTCCTCGACCAGTATGTCATCGGGCAGGACGCCGCCAAACGGTATTTGTCCGTCGCGGTCTACAACCACTATAAGCGGCTGCTCTATGCGCCCGACAAGAACGAGGTCGAGATCGACAAGTCGAACATCGTGCTCGTAGGCCCCACGGGCACGGGCAAGACGCTCATGGCCCGCACGATCGCCAAGCTGCTCAAGGTGCCCTTCACCATCGTCGACGCCACGGTGCTCACCGAGGCCGGCTATGTCGGCGAGGATGTCGAGAGCATCCTCTCGCGGCTCCTGCAGGTGGCCGACTACAATGTCGAGCTGGCCCAGCGCGGTATCGTCTTCATCGACGAGATCGACAAGATCGCCCGCAAGGGCGACAACCCCTCGATCACGCGCGACGTCTCGGGCGAGGGCGTGCAGCAGGCGCTGCTGAAGCTGCTCGAAGGCACCGTGGTCAACGTGCCGCCCCAGGGCGGGCGCAAGCATCCCGAACAGAAGTTCATCCAGGTCGACACGCGCAACATCCTTTTCATCTGCGGCGGCGCGTTCGACGGCATCGAGCGCAAGATCGCCCAGCGGCTCAACACCCGCGCCGTGGGCTACGGACGCGCCGAGGGCGGCCGGATCGACCGCTCGAATCTGATGCAGTATGTCACGCCCCAGGATCTGAAGTCGTTCGGGCTGATCCCCGAACTGGTGGGGCGTCTGCCGGTGCTCACCTACATGCAGCCGTTGGAACGAGAGGCCCTGCGTCGGATTCTGACGGAGCCTAAAAACGCCATCGTCAAGCAATACGAACGGCTGTTCGAGCTGGACGGCGTGCAGCTCGCGTTCGACGACGGGGCGCTCGACTACATCGTCGACAAGGCCGTCGAATTCAAGCTCGGCGCCCGAGGACTGCGCTCGATCTGCGAGGCGGTGATGATGGACGCCATGTTCGATCTGCCGTCGTCCGACACCCGCAAATTCGTCGTCACCCGGCCCTACGCCGCTGAAAAATTCGAACAGGCGAATATTTGTGCCCTGAAACAGGTAGGATGATCGAAGAATTTGCTATCTTTGCATAATGGCATCGGCCGACCGAAGCGTCCGACGACGCCCGAGTTCGGGCTGCCGCCCGCTCGCCGGGGCATCCGGACAGCCGCGGCGACCGATGCGACCGCTACTTTTGAAACTTAAACCCGCATGTATATGTCTACGAATTCCAAACTGACGCGCGTCGCCGACAACATCCGCATCCTCGCGGCCGCCATGGTCGAAAAGGCCAAGTCGGGGCACCCGGGCGGAGCCATGGGAGGCGCCGATTTCGCGGCGCTGCTCTACGCCGAGTTCCTGCGTTACGATCCCGACAAGATGGACTACCCCTATCGCGATCGTTTCTTCCTCGACCCGGGGCACATGTCGCCGATGCTCTACTCGACCCTGGCACTCGCCGGCCACTACACGGCCGACGACCTGCAGGCGTTGCGCCAGTGGGGCAGCGTCACGCCGGGCCACCCCGAAGTAGACGTCATGCGCGGCGTGGAGAACACCTCGGGGCCGCTGGGCCAGGGCCACGCCATGGCGCTGGGCGCCGCGATCGCCGAGCGGTTCATGGTGGAGCGCTTCGGCGAGTGGATGGCCCACAAGACCTATGCCTACATCTCCGACGGCGCCGTCGAGGAGGAGATTTCGCAGGGCGTGGGCCGCATCGCCGGCCATCTGGGCCTCGCGAACCTCATCATGTACTACGATTCCAACAACATCCAGCTCTCGACCAAGGTCGAGGAGGTCGACACCGAGAACGTCGCCCAGAAATACGAGGCCTGGGGTTGGAACGTACTCTGCGTCGACGGACACGACATCGCCGCTTTGCGCAAGGCGCTCACGGCCGCCAATGCCGAGACCGAGCATCCGACCCTCATCATCGGCCGCACCACCATGGGCAAAGGCGCCGTGGCGGCCGACGGTTCGAGCTACGAGGACAAGGTTTCGACCCACGGACAGCCGCTGACGGCCGCCGGTGCCGATTTCGAAGCTACGATCAAGAATCTGGGCGGCGATCCGCAGAACCCGTTCGCGTTCTTCGAGGAGAGCCGCGAGGTCTTCGCACAGCGCCGCGCCGCGCTCAAAGCCTGGGCCGAAGAGCAGGCCAAGGTCGAGAAGACGTGGCGTCAGGAACATAAGGAGCTGGCCCGCAAACTCGACCGGTTCCTCTCGGGCGAGCTGCCCAAGATCGACTACAAGGCCGTCGACATGAAGGCCGATGTCGCCACGCGCGCCGCCTCGGCCACCGTGCTGGGCGTCTTCGCCGAGAAGATCGACAACATGATCGTCGCCT
>CAYSJF010000063.1:0-8903 GCA_964431265.1 uncultured Alistipes sp.
GACACCTGCGCGCCGCCGAACGAACGGTTGGCCAGCAGACCGCCGTACTCGCGGGCGAAAGGCACGCCCTGCGCCACGCACTGGTCGATGATGAGGTTCGAGACCTCGGCCAGACGGTAGACGTTGGCCTCGCGGGCGCGGTAGTCGCCGCCCTTGATCGTGTCGTAGAACAGCCGGTAGACCGAGTCGTTGTCGTTCTGGTAGTTCTTGGCCGCATTGATACCGCCCTGGGCCGCGATCGAGTGGGCGCGGCGGGGCGAATCCTGGATGCAGAATATCTTGACGTTATAGCCCAGCTCGCCGAGCGAAGCGGCTGCGGAGGCGCCGCCCAGACCGGTTCCGACGATGATGACGTCGAGCTTGCGTTTGTTGGCGGGACTTACGACCTTGATCGCCGCCTTGTGGTTGCTCCACTTTTCGGCGAGCTGACCGGCGGGAATTTTAGCATCTAATTTGAGAGCCATATGATAATGTTTTTGATCTTATTGTTCTGAATTTCGTTTTTCGGCGGTCTCCGAGGTCGGCCGCCGTCCTGTCATGCGCAGCAGGGGCACACGCTCTTGAGGTAGCAGACGACCGTTACGACGGCGAAGCCCAGGAAGACGATCGTCGCCACGACGTTGGCCGCGCACTTCAGGCGGGGATACCACGTGTCGTTGGCCCAGCCCACGGTCTGGAACATCGACCACACGCCGTGCGTGAGGTGGAACCACAGCGCCGCGAACCACAGCAGATAGAGCACGACATAGTACCACTGCGAAAAGGTGTAGGCCACGAGCGCCGCGCCGTCGGAGGGTGCGAAGCCCAGCGCATTGGCGTGCTCGCCCATGATCTCGGCGAGCTGCATCTTCGCCCAGAAGTTGCAGAGGTGCAGCGCCAGGCCGCCCAGCACGATGAAGCCCAGCACGAGCATGTTTTTCGATGCCCACGACACGCCGTGCTCCTTGACGGTCACTTCGTAGCGCTGCGAGCCGCGTGCGCGGTAGTTGTTCAGCGTCAGAACGATGGCGTAGATGAAGTGCAGGGCGACCAATGCCGCCAGCCCGGCCGTGCCGACCAGCGCATACCAGTTGGCGCCCAGGAACTCGCAGATCAGGTTGTAGGCTTCGGGCGAGAAGATCACGGCGATGTTCATCGACATGTGGAACAGGATGAAAAGCACCAGGGCGCAGCCCGAAATGCTCATCACCAGCTTCTTGCCCACCGAAGAATTGCAGAGAAAACAGCTCATAGCGATAATTTTGTTATATTTGTTAATATTTTAATGTGTTTCGTGTCGCGAGGATCGCGCAGCCGGACGCGGAGAAGGAGTCGTTCGGGTCGCGGCGCAAAGATAGCTATTGTTTGCGGAATAACAATAGCGACGACGGTGAAATTCTACCTTTTATGACGAAGAACGAAGTGCGTGCCGCCATGAAGCGGCTCGACCGGGCGCTGACCGCCGAGGAGCGCCGCGCGGCGTCGCGGCGGATTTTCGCGCGCGTGGCCGCTTCGCCCGAGTTCGCGGCGGCGCGGTGCGTGGGGCTTTTCTGCTCGCTGCCCGACGAACCCGATACCGCGGAGGCTTTGGCCGCCTGGAGCCGGCGGAAACGCGTGGTCGTGCCGCGGGTCGAGGGCGAGGAGCTGCGGTTTTATGACTATGATCCTGCGACGCTGGTGCGCGGAGCGTTCGGCATCGCCGAACCGGGGGCCGAAGCCCGACTTTGCCGCCCCGACGAAATAGACCTTCTGATCGTGCCCGGCGTCGCTTTCGCCCGATCCGGCGCCCGCCTGGGCCGCGGCAAGGGATTTTACGACCGCTATCTGTCGCAGCCCGGGGTGCGGGCCGTTTGCATCGGCGTGTGCCATGCCTGCCGGTTGGTCGACACGCTGCCGGTCGACCCCCACGACGTGGCGATGCAGCGGGTCGTGAGCGACGAGGAGTGATCCTCCCGATGCTCGAACGGGCGGCTTTTCTGTTCCGTTTCGGCACGATGCGTGCACGCATCGGCAGTCGAAAATCAAAAAAATCGGATATGGAGAAGAGAAAAGTCGCTTTGGTGCTGGGCGGCGGCGGTGCCCGGGGCGTGGCCCATATCGGGGCGATCGAGGCGCTGGAGCAGGCCGGATTCGAGATCGCCGCCGTGGCCGGCACTTCGATGGGGGCGCTCGTGGGCGGAATGTATGTCGCGGGGCATCTCGATCGGTTCAAAGAGTGGATGTGCGAGCTGGATCGCTACAAGATGCTCGGTCTGGTCGATTTCGCGTTCAGTGCCGAAGGACTGGTCAAGGGCAACCGTATCATCGGGGCGCTCAAGGAGTTGGTGCCCGACGTCGATATCGAGCGGCTGCCGCTGCCGTTCGCCGCCGTGGCGGCCGATCTGCGGACGGGGCGCGAAGTGGTTTTCGACCGCGGCGGGCTGTACGACGCCATTCGGGCGTCGATCTCCATCCCCTCGGTGTTCCAGCCCGTGCGCCGGGGCGAGCTGGTGCTCATCGACGGCGGGACGGTCAATCCGCTGCCTATCGACCGGGTGCGCCGACGTCCCGGCGAGTTGCTGGTGGCCGTCGACGTGAGTGCTTCGTTTTCGGCCCGGGAGCGCCGTTCGGTGAATTACTACAAACTGCTCGCCTCGTCGTCGGAAATCATGCAGCAGCGGATCGCCCAGCTGAAGTGCCGGCTCTACAAACCCGACGTGCTGATCGAAATTCCGGCCGATAGTTTCGGCCTGTTCGAGTTCTACCGGGCCGCGGAGATCGCCGACGCCGGACGCCGCATGACCGAAGCCGCGCTGCAGCGGAGTCTGGCCCTGGCCCGAATATAGGAGCGGGCGCGACGAAAAAGACCCGCAGAACGAAAATTCGTTCTGCGGGTCGTGTCTTTTCGCGGTATGAAAAAATTGCGGCGGCCTTGAAGAATTCAAATATTTAGTGACGCAACTTCACACAGATTTCCGGGCCGCCGCAATAGATCGTCGATTCAGCTCGTTGCGCGACGTTCTTTCGACTTTGGTCGCAACAAAGGTAAACAAAGATTCTGAATTTACAATACCGATGCCCGATTCTGGTATGGGTACGCCCGAAATAGCTAAATCGCGGGTCTTTTACCGGGGTCGCCGTCCGCTTTTTTCCTTATCGGGGCGAACTTTATCCGATATGGATACGAAAAATTCCCGGATCGACCCGCAGGTCGATCCGGGAATTGCGCTCGTTTGCTGACGTTTACTTGCGGTCGGAGGCGCAGACGAACTGCGCCACGCGGTGGCTGCGGCCACCCAGCGGAATGCCCAGTCCGAAGGTCACGTTCATCGATTTCTGTTTGACGGGGATGAACTGGGGCGAGAAGCGGGCCGCCACCAGATCGGTGCCCACGAAGAAGTTGATCCACCCCGGGCAGAGGTTCAGAGCCAGCCCGAAAGCGCCCATGCCGCTGCCGGCCGTGTAGCTGCCCGAGAGCGTGAACCAACGTACCGGCGAGAAGTTCACCGAACCGGTGACGCTGTGCAGGGTCTTGAATTCGCGGAAACGCGCCTGGTACAGCAGACCGAAACCCACGCGATGATCCCAGATGAAATATTCGAGACCGGCGTTGATCGTGGCCTGGAGCGCGCGGGTGCTCCCCTGCGCCTCGATGGGGCGGAAGCGCTTGAGGTCGTCCAGCGAGAAGTCGGGCGACGAGGTCGTCTCTCCGTTCTCTATGGCGATGCCCGTATACTCGGCGCTTGTCTCGGAGCGGCCGGCGAGGGTGCGGCTCTTGCTCCAGTGGATGAATCCCAGATCGACCACGGCCAGCGAAGCCTGGAATCCGGGCAGAATTTCGTATGTGGCGCCCAGGTCTACGGCGAATCCGTAGCCGGCGGGTGCGATCCGCTCGACCCGGATGTCGTCCGATTCGAAGTAGGGCGCGCCGGAGTCGTCGTAGCGGTAGGTCGTTTCGACGCCCGGGAGGTTGGCTTCGATGCTCCCCTGCGCCTCCACGGCCCAGCGGTCGTCGTGCAGCGCGATGTCTATGCGGTCGAAACGGAGCTTCGTGCGGGCCAGACCCACGATGAATTTGGCCTTGCCGCCCACATAGAGCTTGTCGCCGAGCAGCGGGAGCGAATAGCTGAATCCGGCGTCGGCATACATTTCGGCTTCGAGACCTAAGTTGCGGATCGTTCCCGTATCGCCCCGTTTGATGAATTCGAAGAGCGACCTCGGGATGTTGATCTCGGCGTTGGTGCGCAGGTTGAGGTCGAACGCCCAGAAAGTCTTGTGGTCGTCCATGAACTTGCCGAAACCGATGAGGTTCACGCGTGCGTCGATGCCCAGCAGGTTGTTCTTGCGGATGCCGTCGAGCGCTTCGCGCGACGAGACCGAGGGGTCGAGCAGCGTCACCAAACGCCCGTCGCGCGAGTAGAGCAGTTTGTCGAGAGGCAGGTTGTTGGTCATGCCCACCTGCAGGCTGCCGACGACCGGGATGTTGACGTAGCCGCGCAAGGGGGCCAGCGCCGGATTGAACTGGGTGCGGAACGTGCTTCCTTCCATGAAGTAAGCCGTCGGATTTTGCGCTGCGGCGCCTGCTGCCCCGAGCAGCATCGCCATAAGAACGAGGATTCTTTTCATTTCCATGGGATGTTGCGGGTCAGAGATCGAGTTTCAGCGAACCGGTCTTGAGCAGGTTCAGCCGGATGGCGATGGGGCGAGGATCGAGCGTGCGGCCGGGGTAGTACCGCTGCAGTTCGACCGGCACGGCGATCGTCACGTTGTCGGCCGCCGCAAGGGCGCGCAGATCCTCGGCATAGATGCGTGTGGAGGGGAGCGCACGGGTCGCATCGACCTCTATGGCGAAGGATTCGAGGGCCAGTCCCGTGGGGTTGAACATCGGGGAGAGCCGCATGGTCAGCGGCAGCGTGCTGCTCACCTCGCCCTCGATCGAGAGCGTGTTGACCGGGTCGACCGTACCTTGCGGATCGAGGTTGTCGGCGAGCATGTCGATGACGTCGCTCAGATCGAGTCTCCCCAGGTCGTAGGTCAGGTCGGAGACTTCGAGCAGTTGCAGATACTTGCGGGCCGAAGCCTCGGTCTGCTCGCGGAGCCGGTCGCTGGTGGCGAACAGGGTGACGAACGCCTCCTGGAAGCGGGCCTTGTCGGCCGATGCCTCGGTCAGCCCCAGTGGCTCCAGGAAATCTTTGCGGTAGCTTTTCCAAGCCAGATCGGCCACTTTGTCCAGCCGGTCGGTGTTGCGGCCCATCTCGTCGACGAGCGCACCGGTCAACTCGGCGAGATAGGCGTCGTCCGTGTAGAGGCGGGCGAAATCGACATACTCCGCACCTCCGGGCAGCTGCGAGGGGAGCCAGATGTCGGCTTCGGCGAGCATCTCCTGCAACGAACCTTTGGCGTCGTGGATGTCGTCGAGCAGCACCGTCACGGTCACCAACGGCACCGTGAAGCGCGAGTTGTCGTCTCCTATGGCGATGCGATCCGTATCGAGATCGGTCAGGTCGTACGACCGGTCGATGCACGAAGCGGCGATCATCCCGAGGAGACACAGGGAAAGCAGTTTTTTCATGGGTTTTCGATCGGTTGCGAATGGGTTTCCGGCAAAGATAACACATTAAGACCTATAAACAAAAAAGAACCGCAGATTCTGCGCCGGGGCGTCGCCGGAGGGGCGGCCGGGAGTCGCCCGGGAATCTGTCCGCCGAATTGCGGGCGGGTTCGTAAAATTTTCTTAAATTTGCTCCCGTATGGCCGAAACCGAGAAAATCGATCTCAAGAAGCAGGTGGCGATGCTGCCGCTCTCGCCGGGCGTCTACCAGTTCGTGGATCGCAAGGGGACGATCATCTATGTCGGCAAGGCCAAGAGCCTGCGCAAACGCGTGTCGTCCTACTTCGTGCAGAGCAAGGAGCACACCGCCAAGGTGCGCGTGCTGGTCAAGCAGATCGTCGAGATCCGCCACATCGTGGTCGACAGCGAAACCGACGCCCTGCTGCTGGAGAATTCGCTCATCAAGAGCCTGCAGCCGCGCTACAATATTCTGCTGAAAGACGACAAGACCTACCCCTGGATCGTCGTGCGGCGCGAGGCTTTCCCGCGTGTGCAGTCGACGCGGCAGCTCGTGCGCGACGGGTCGCAGTATTTCGGCCCCTACGGCTCGGTGATGATGCAGCACAGCGTGCTGGAGTTCATCCGTGAAGTGGTGCCGCTGCGCACCTGCAAGCTCAATCTGGCGCCCGAGGCGATCGCGCGGGGCAAATATGCCGTCTGCCTCCAGTATCATCTGGGCAATTGCAAAGGCCCCTGCGTGGGCAGACAGTCGGTCGGGGAGTACGACGAGCAGGTGGGGCTGGTCGTCTCGATCCTCAAGGGCGATCTGCGCCCCGTGCGCAGCTATTTGGAGTCGGAAATGGCCCGTGCGGCCGCGGAGCTGAAATTCGAGCAGGCGCAGCGCTACAAGCAGCGGCTCGACGCGCTCGACCACTATGCCGGCAAGTCGGTCATCGTGAGTTCGCGGATCGTCGATGCCGACGTCTTTTCGCTTCTGCCCGACGACGACGTGGCCTACTGCAACTTCGTGCGCATCCGCCACGGTTCGATCGTGGGCGTCTCGACCGTGCGCCTTTCGACGGGCGTGGGCGGCGACGAACGCGACATGCTGACGCTGGCCATTCAGCACGTGGTCGAGCACATCGCCGACGGCGAGTTGGCGCGCGAGGTGATCGTGCCGTTTCTGCCCTCGACGACGCTGCTGTTCGACGGCGTGACCTTCACGGTGCCCAAGCGGGGCGAGAAACTGGAGCTGCTGGAGTTTTCGCAGAAAAGCGCCCGCATCTACCGCGCCGAGCAGCTCAAGAACCTCGAAATCCGCAACCCCGAGCGTCATGCCGACCGCCTGATGACCGCCATGCAAAAAGAGCTGCGTCTCGACCGTCCGCCGCGCCATATCGAGTGTTTCGACAACTCCAACCTGCAGGGCAGCCACCCCGTGGCGTCGTGCGTGGTGTTCCGCGACGGCAAACCCGCGCGCAAGGAGTACCGCCATTTCAACATCAAGACGGTCGAGGGGCCTGACGACTACGCCTCGATGCGCGAAATCGTCTATCGTCGTTACAGCCGTCTCGTGGCTGAGGGTGCCGAGTTGCCCGACCTCATCATCGCCGACGGCGGCAAAGGCCAGATGGGGGCGATCCACGAGGTGCTGGAGTATCTGCAGCTCGACATCCCCATAGCCGGTCTGGCCAAGGACAGCCGCCACCGCACGGCCGAACTGCTCTGCGGCTATCCGCCCGTTGCGGTCGGCCTGCGTCCCACCTCGCCGCTCTTCCACCTCTTTTCGCATATTCAGGACGAGGTGCACCGCTTCGCGATCACGTTCCACCGGCAGAAGCGCAGCAAGGCATTCATCCACAGCGAACTGGAGCAGATTCCGGGGGTCGGCGCGAAGACCGTGCGCGACCTGCTGCAGCATTTCCGCACCGTGGCGAAAGTCAAGGCGGCCAACTTCGAAGAACTCGCGGCCCTGGTCGGCAATGCTAAAGCCCGCAAAATCCTCGAATTCTTCCGCCCCGAAGAATAACCCGAAGAATAGGTAAACAAACATAGATAGGCGCTATTTCAGCCCCTCCCCGCTGCAATTGCCGCTCTTGCTATCATTGGCCTTGTTTTAGCTTTGTTGCGGCATGGGGACTTCCTGCGGGCGACTGCAATTTTTCGAGGCTTTGTTTTGTCTTTCCGATTTTATTCGTATCTTTGCAGTCCCGATTCTTTCACGAAGATACGGCTCGCCCGGATGGCGGAATCGGTAGACGCGTTGGTCTCAAACACCAATGACAGCAATGTCGTGCCGGTTCGACCCCGGCTCCGGGTACTTTTAATGAATTCCAAATGATTGTTTATAAATCATTTGGAATTTTTGTTTTACCTGTCGTGTCCGTAATCTGTCCGCATTTTCCGCGAAATCGAAAATCTTATCAAAAAAATTGAATATTGGAGATAGCTGAACTTAGCATCAGAATATTTTTGATTAGCATAATCTTAAAAGAAGAAGGATTAAGATAAATATCTTAACCCTTCTCTGCCATATTGTCCGATTTTTTCAGTCTTCGTCTGCCAAGTGGCAGACAATCTGTCCTTTTGCGGTATTGGCACATCTATTGTTACGAAGTCTTTTGCGTGTAATATCAAACAAGAATGGAGGTGCCTATGACATAAACTGACGATTAGCTAGCTAAAAGGTGAATTGCTGACCCTGAACAACGATGGCTATGGGTAATGAAGAACCATATTCTCTCATTAAAACGGCTGCAAATATAGCGATTCATCTACACTTCTGCAATAACGCAGAACAACATCCATGCCGAGCCGTCATTAAGACGTAATTAAAAATGTTTTATAAAGTACATAATTTAAACGGAACTTCTGACAATGAAGTTCCACCGGGCTACCGCAGTTGGAAAGAATTTTGGGAAAGAAAAACGTGGCAGAAAGCAACTTCATGTCATCGATTGTTATGTAGTAGTAGCGATAACATTGTGGGTGCGCATGTGCAGTTGTCTAACGGTGGACGAGAGTGGTATATTGTACCGCTCTGCCAACATTGCAACATTTCGTTGAAAGGTCGAGATTTTGATGTTACAGGACCGTTAGTTCCCGTAAATAGTAATTATCATATAAAGTGGTAATGCAAAGCTTTTCGGGTCGATAGTATTATCGACCCGTTTTTATTAATTACATTGTCGAAATAATCATCTTTTGCTTTCCAATTTCCCCAACCGCATAACGATCGAAGTTTGACTGCGCCCCATCTTCTCTGCAATATATCGGACGCTTTTTCCTTCACGATGAAGCGTCAATAGAAATTGATCGGCTTTGCGCGTCCATCGCTTATTGGCGTTCGGATGTTTGACGTAGCTCTCTTCCGTAATCTTTTCGGGATGCAGGA
>CAYSJF010000064.1:0-8891 GCA_964431265.1 uncultured Alistipes sp.
GCGAGCTGCACGGACTGACGCGCGTGCGCGGCTTCACGCAGGACGACGCCCACCTCTTCGTACGCCCCGACCAGCTCTTAGAGGAGTTCGAACGCGTGATCGACATCGTGCTCTACATCTTCCGGACGCTGAAGTTCGACGACTACACGGCACAGATTTCGCTGCGCGACCCCCACAACCGCGAGAAGTACATCGGCTCGGACGAGAACTGGGAGAAAGCCGAATCGGCGATCATGCGGGCGGCCGAGGAAAAAGGCCTCAACACCGTCGTGGAGTACGGCGAGGCGGCGTTCTACGGTCCGAAACTCGACTTCATGGTCAAAGACGCCATCGGCCGCAAGTGGCAGTTAGGCACGATTCAGGTCGACTACAACCTGCCCGAGCGCTTCGATCTGACCTACAAGGGCGCCGACGACAAGCTCCACCGCCCGATCATGATCCACCGCGCGCCGTTCGGCTCGATGGAGCGTTTCGTGGCCGTGCTGCTGGAGCACACGGGAGGCAAATTCCCGCTGTGGCTCTCGCCCGACCAGGTGGTGGTACTCCCGATTTCGGAGAAGTTCAACGACTACGCGCAGAAAGTCGTCGACTACCTGAACGCCAACGACATCCGCTCCCAGATCGACGACCGCAACGAGAAGATCGGCCGCAAAATCCGCGACAACGAGCTGAAGCGCATCCCCTACCTGCTGATCGTCGGCGAGAAAGAGGCCGCCGAAGGGCTGGTGTCGGTGCGCGCCCAGGGCGAAGGCGACCAGGGCCAGATGCCCATGGAGACTTTCTGCGCCCGCATCGCCGCAGAGGTGAAAGCCGAAACCGAAGCCAACAAACTGCAAAAAAAGTAACGGAAACGGCCGCAGGCCGCAACCCATTGTAACACAACTAATACTTACAACTATCGCAGCACCGAAACCGTTCCCGCCGAGGCCGTTCAACCCCGGGAACAACCGGCCGAAACCGGCAGCCGGCAACCGCATCGCCGGGCGCAGACCGCCCGTGAAGGAGAATCCCCATCGCATCAACGCGGAGATCACCGCTCCCGAGGTGCGCGTGGTGGGCGAAAACATCGAACAACCGCAGGTTCTGCCGATCCGCGAAGCCCTGCGCCTGGCCGACGAAATGGAGTTGGACTTGATCGAAATCTCGCCCAAGGCCGAACCGCCCGTCTGCCGCATCGCCGACTATCAGAAGTTCCTCTACCAGCAGAAGAAGAAAGCCAAGGAGCTGAAAGCCAATCAGGTGAAAGTCACGATCAAGGAGATCCGCTTCGGCCCCCAGACCGACGATCACGACTACAACTTCAAGCTCAAGCACGCGGAGAACTTCCTCAAGGAGGGCGCGAAAGTCAAGGCCTACGTCTTTTTCCGCGGCCGCTCGATCGTCTTCAAGGAGCAAGGCGAGATTCTGCTCCTGCGCTTTGCCACCGATCTGGAGGAGATCGCCAAAGTGGAGATGATGCCCAAGCTCGACGGCAAGAAGATGAACATGATGCTCGCCCCGAAAGGCAAGAAATAGATCATTTTTCCACCACAATCGATCCGTAACCGGGACTGCGAAGTTCCGGTTATGGATTTTTCGTAAAAAACGATAGACTGCCCCTTCCTCGGAATCCGAAGCAGCCCGAAACAGTCCGAAAACTCCCGATGACCGATCCGCGCGACATATTCGATATACGCACCGACACCGAATTCGAAGCGGCGGCGCTCGGACTTTTTCGGCGACAGGCTGCCGAGTGTCCGCCCTATCGCGAATATCTGTCGCTCATCGGCGTACGGCCCGAGGAGGTCGCGCGGTTCGAGGAGATTCCTCACCTGCCGATCGAGCTGTTCAAGACGCACGAAGTGTACTGCGGCGGGGAGACGCCGGAAGCGGTCTTCACGTCGAGCGCCACCACGGGGATGACCCCGTCGCGCCATCCGATGCGTTCGCTGGCGCTCTACGAGGAGGCGTTCCGCGCTTCGTTCCGCACGTTCTACGGAGAGCCGGCGCGCTGGAGTCTTTATGCGCTGCTGCCCAACTACCTGCGGCGCAAAGGATCGTCGCTGGTCTACATGGCCGACCGGCTGATTGCCGACTGCGGTTCGGGCGGCTTCTATCTCGACGATTACGACGCCCTGCTGCGCGACATGGCGGCCGATCCGAAGCCCAAAATCCTCTTGGGCGTGAGTTACGCGCTGCTGGATCTGGCCGAAAAATATGCTCCGCAACTACTCGACACGGTGGTGATGGAGACCGGCGGCATGAAAGGCTATCGCGAAGAGCTGCCCAAGGAGGAGTTCCACCGGATACTCTGCAAAGCATTCGGCGTGAACGAGATACACTCCGAATACGGCATGGCCGAACTCACCTCGCAGGCCTATTCGCAGGGCGGCAACCGCTTCCGCTGCCCGGCCTGGATGCGGGTCACGGCCCGCGACGTCAACGATCCATGCGACCGGTTGCCGACAGGTGCCCGCGGCGGGCTGAACATCGCCGACCTGGCCAACCGGTGGTCGTGCGCGTTCATCGAGACGCAGGATGCGGGACGCGTATGGGCCGACGGCTCGTTCGAGATCGAAGGGCGCATCGACCGCGCCGAAATCCGAGGGTGCAACCTGTTAGTACAATGAACCGATGAAAACCGTAGCATTCGTCCCCATACGGCTCAACAGCCAGCGCGTCGAGGGCAAGAACCTGCGCCCGTTAGGCGGCAAGCCGCTCTTGCGCCATATCCTCGACACGCTGCAGCAATGCGATCGAGTCGACGAAACCTATGTCTATTGCAGCGACGAGCGGATCAAGCCCCTGTTGCCCGACAAGGTGCGCTTCCTGCGCCGCAGCGAAGCACTGGATCGCGACACCACGCTGGGCCGCGAAATCTACGACGCCTTCACGGCGCAGGTCGAGGCCGACCTCTATGTACTGGCGCATGCGACGTCGCCGTTCATCCGGCCGCAGACGATCGACCTGGCGCTGGGAAAGGTGCTGTCGGGCGAGTATGATTCGGCATTCAGCGCCGAGCGGATACAGACTTTCGCCTGGTACGAGGGGCGACCGCTCAACTATTCGCTCGACGACATTCCCCGCACGCAGACCATCGAACCGGTGTATGCGGAGACGAGCGCTTTTTTCATCTTTCCGCGCACGCTCTGGCTGCGACAGCATCGCCGCATAGGCGATCGCCCCTATATGGCAGTGGTCGACCGTATCGAGGGGCTGGACATCGACTATCCGGAAGATTTCGCCATAGCCGAAACGATCGCTGCGGCCCGCATTCCCCACTGAAAACGGGATCGGACGAACTTTTCGGGCAGAGACGCCGGGCGGTCGCAAACCGAACGTCGGAAACCCGGAAGAGAGGGAACAGTAAGATCAAGTAGAATCGAAATATGAAACAAATACAACGCGTCACTTTGGGCGGAAAATTGAGCGCCGTGCTCGTCGCAGCAGGCTGTTCGGTAGGACTGGGCAACATCTGGCGCTTCCCCTATGTGGCGGGCGACAACGGCGGCGGAGCATTTCTGGCGATCTACATGCTGTGCGTGCTGATTCTGGGACTGCCGTTGATGATCGCCGAATTCTCGGTGGGCCGGGCCACGCACCGCAACGCCGTGGGCGCCTACCGGATGCTCGGCCGCAAATGGAGTTGCCTGGGTTACAACGGCGTGCTGGCGGCATTCCTGATCCTGGGCTTCTATTTCGTGGTTTCGGGCTGGACGGCCGAATACATGGTGCACTCGGTGACGGGCGAGCTGACGCGCTACACGACAGCGGCCGAGTATACGGCGATATTCGACCGCTTCATCCGCAACCCCTGGCGCCCGATCCTCTACACGACGCTCTTCATCGCAGCAACGCACTTCGTCATCGCCATGGGCGTGCAGAAAGGCATCGAACGGTCAGCTAAAGTGTTGATGCCCATGCTGTTCGTCATCCTCATCACCCTGGCGATCCATTCGCTGCTCATGCCGGGCGGCACCGAAGGATTGAAATTCTTCCTGCAACCCGACTTCTCGAAAGTCACCGCCGCGACCGTACTCACGGCTTTGGGGCAGGCGTTCTTCTCGCTCTCGCTGGGCATCGGCACGATGGTGACCTACGCATCGTATTTCCATGCCGAAACCCACTTGCGGCATACGGCGCTCAACGTGACGATTCTCGACACCTTGGTGGCCGTACTGGCCGGTATCGTGATCTTCCCGGCGGTTTTCAGCGTGGGAATCGCACCCTCGTCGGGGCCGTCGCTGGTCTTCATCACCCTGCCGGGCATCTTCAACAGCATGCCCCTGAGCATGGTGTGGTCGTCGATCTTCTTCCTGCTGCTGGTCGTCGCGGCACTCACCTCCACGATCTCGCTGCACGAAGTCATCACGGTCTATCTCCACGAGGAGTGGCACATGAGCCGCCGCGCAGCCGCCTGGACGACGACGGGCAGCACCCTTCTGCTCGCCGCGCTGGCCTCGCTGTCGCTGGGGGTGTTCGACACCTGGCGCATCTGCGGCCTCAACCTGTTCGACTCGCTCGACTATCTGACAGCCAACATCCTGCTGCCCGTGGGCGGTTTCTTCACCAGCATCTTCGTGGGGTGGCGCATGGAGCGCAAGACCCTGCAAGCTCAAATCACCAACGACGGGCGGCTGCCGTTCCGCATCGAACGACTCCTCCGCTTCCTGCTGCGCTATGTCTGCCCGGCGATCCTGCTATTGGTATTCATGGACAATATGGGAATATTCTAAAGCACACCGGAGAAACCAGGAAAACCGGTAAGCACCCCAAACAACCTGCGGTTGCAAAAAGTATATTTCCAAGAAAAATGCAAATAGCAGTCTGCAGATAAAGAATAAAAAAAGTCGCTGTCCGAACAGCGACTTTTTTCGTCAGTTGATGTTCCGCCGATCCGGCTCCCGGTCGGGCGAAGCGGCATCCATGTCGATCTGCAGCTTCACCATGTTGATAGCGGCGGCCGCGGCTTCGTCGCCCTTGTTGCCCAGACGACCGCCGCAGCGATCGAGCGCCTGTTGCATGTCGTCGACCGTCAGGACACCGAACGCGATCGGGATGTTCCATTGCAGCTGCACCTGGGTGATCCCCTGCGTCACGCCCTGACATACATAATCGAAGTGCGGCGTATCGCCCCGAACGACGCAGCCCAAGGCGATCACGGCGTCGACATCGGTGTACTCGGCGAAAAACTGCGCTCCCAGCGCCAGCTCGAAAGTGCCGGGCACATATTTGATCTGAATGTCGAGATCGGAGCATCCGGCAGCGCGCAAGGTACGCACGGCGCCCTCCAGCAGCGCTTCCGTCACCTCGCGGTTCCACTCGGCCACGACGATGCCGAAACGCATGTCGTCGGCCGGCGGCAGCGGAGCGTCGAGTCTCGAAAGATTGCGGTTGCGGGTGGCCATCGTCGCCCGATCAGTTTACGCTGCCCAACAACTTCTCGGCTTCGCGCGCCTCCATGGAGGAGGGATAGGAGGCGAGAATCCGCTCCAGCAGCGCCGCAGCTTCGGCCTTGTGCCCCTGCGCCTGCTCGGCCAGCGCGGCCTTGCGCAGATACATGGGAGCGGTGAGGTTGTTGTCCGAAGCCTTCACGGCCTTGTTATAGAACTTCACGGCCTTGGCATAGTTCTGCTGCTCGACGGCCACGTCGCCCTGCAAACCGTAGTTCTGGGCATTGACGATCGCACCGGGGATGCCCGATACGGGCGAGAACTTGGCCAGATAGGCGGCAGCCTGCTCCAGATCGCCCAAGCGCAGGTAGCAGATGCCGGCATAGTGCTTGGCCAGGTTGCCCGAGGGGGTTCCGCCGAACTGCTCGACGACATCCAAGAAACCGGCGCCGTTGGCATCGCCCGCGAGCGCCAGCTCGTAGTCGGGCGTCTCGCTCTCGAAGAGGCTCTGGGCCTGGGCGATCATCGCGGCAGCTTTCTCGGCGCGCGGGGCGACGATCAGCGCCCGATAGCCATAGATCAGGGCGGCGAGGAGGAACAGCGCCAGGATCACGTAAGACATCGTGCGGCCGTTCTTCTCCAGGAACAACTCGGTCTTGTTCATTGCTTCGCCGAGAGATTCCTGCCCGGCTGCTTGCTGCTTTGCCATATGAGAAACGTAATTTATTAGTTAACAACACATAAGAAACAAGGCTTCCCGTGCATCAGAATCGGACAACTCCGTCCATACCGGCATCTCGCCCCGTTCGGCACTCCGTTTATCCGGACAAAGATACAAAACTATTCACAATGTACAATGCCGTATCGGGGATTTTTTGTACCTTCGCTACGCTGAAGAACTTTCGCCTGCATCGAATCCGAACGAGTTCGGTTCGGGGTGCGGTGCGGCTTTTCGTAATCTCGTCCTATGCGTCTGAACAAACTATCGTTGCTCAATTTCAAGAATATCGCCCGTCAGGAGCTGGCTTTCTGCCCGGGCGTGAATTGTCTGGTGGGCGACAACGGCACCGGCAAGACCAATGTCGTCGATGCGGTGCACTACCTGTCGATGTGCAAGTCGTCGCTGCCCATGACCGACACGCAGAGCATCCTGCACGGCACCGACTTCTTCATGCTCGAAGGGCGCTACACCTCCGACGCGGGCAAGAGCGAGCAGATCGTATGTTCGTTTTCGCGCAAGGGCGGCAAGGTGCTCAAACGCAACGGCAAGGAGTACGACCGGCTGGCCGATCACGTGGGGCTGGTGCCGGCAGTGATCGTCTCGCCGGCCGACAGCGCCCTCATCAGCGACGCGGCCGACGAACGGCGCCGCTATCTGAACGCCTGCATCTCGCAGCTCGACCGCCCCTATCTGGCGGCGGTGATGCGTTACAACGCCGTGCTGGGCGAACGCAACCGGCTGCTGAAGATGCAGCCCGACGAAACGATGCTGGCCATCTACGACCGGCAGCTCGTCGAGCACGGAATGAAAATACACGCCGCACGGCAGTCGTTCGTCGAGGAGTTGCAGCCCGTCGTCGCCGACTACTACCGCACGCTCTCGGGCGATCGCGAAGCGGTGGAAGTTCACTACAAATCAGAGCTGAACGAACGTCCGTTCGACGAAATCCTGCAGGCCGCGCGGCAGAAAGACTTGGTGAACGAATTCACCACTTCGGGCATCCACCGCGACGACCTGAATCTGAAGATCGGCGGCTATCCGCTTCGCAAATACGGGTCGCAGGGACAGCAGAAATCGTTTCTCATCGCCCTGAAGCTGGCCCAGTATGCCATAGTCGCCCGGGCCTGCGGCGAACAGCCGCTGCTGCTGCTCGACGACCTGTTCGACAAGCTGGACGCCGGACGCGTGGAGCAGCTGATCCGGCTGGTGGCGGACGACGCTTTCGGGCAGATTTTCATCACCGACTGCAACCCCACCCGGCTGAAATCGATTTTAGACAAGGCGGGCGGCGAATACGCCCTATTCCGGGTCGAAGCCGGCGAAGTGACTCCGGCCAATGACACGGCGAGTGCGAAAAACGCGCACCCGGAACCCGCCGACGCAAACTCCGACACCCGATGAGACGCACGAAAACCCTGCTGATGGGCGATCTGCTGGAAGAGTTCTTCCGTCGCCCCTATGTCGCAGCCAAAGTAGCCGAAGGCAAGCTGCCCGAGACCTGGCGCGCCGTCGTCGGCGACCGGGCCGCCGACCTGACGACCGAACTGCGGCTCGAAAAACATATTCTGCACGTCCGCATCCAATCGGGCGTGCTGCGGCAAGAGCTGTTCTACCAGCGCGAAGCGCTCAAGGAAGCGATCAACCTCCGCGCGGGCCTAAAACTCGTCCATGCGGTAATTATCAGATAACCACCGCATCCGCGACTCCTCCACGACCGCCATTCTTCGGCCGGCAGCAAACACTGAACCCCTGCAGGCCATACCCTCCCCGGCAGAAGATCGCAAGAATAACCTCTCAAGACTACGCAATTAAAAGGGGCGGAAATTTTCATTTCCGCCCCCTCGAATCGCCGGAGCATCGCCCCGACCTTTCCTCTTATCATCCGCACTTGGAGTAGCCGCAGGACATGCAGGTGAGGCAACCGTTCTGGTAGGCCATGTTTTCCTGTCCACAGCTCGGACACTTGCCCTTGGACTTGGTGCCGTCGGCGATATACTGCTTGATCGCACGGCAGACGCCCGTCTTCCAAGTGTTGATCGACTCGCTGTTGAGATGCAACGACTCGATGAGCGACACGGTTTTCTCGATGGGCATGCCGTGGCGCAGAACGCCCGAAATGAGCTTGGCGTAATTCCAGAACTCCTCGTTGAACAGACGCGAGATGCCGCCGATGGTGTTGATGTAGCCGTAACGATCCTTGTACTGGAAGTCGTAGCGCTTCGTGCCGTCTTCCTCGCGCACCTTGATGATGTAGCCCTTGGTGATCTTGCGCGGGATGTACATGGCGTCCTCCTCGATCTTGCCGGTGAAGACCTCGTAGGGGCGGCCGTCCTGCAGCCCCACGAAAGCAATCCAGTCCTCCGAACCGTTCTTGAAGCGCACGATGTCGGCCGGAATCGACCTGGGACGCTTGGGCGCCTGTCCGGGATGCTCCTCGCACTTGTTGCGCTTGGTCTTGGAACTCTTGTCGAGCAACACGCCCTCGCGGCAGCCGTCGCGATAGACCGTGACGCCCTTGCAGCCGACCTCCCAGGCCGTGCGATAGACATCGGCCACCAGCGCCTCCGACACGTTGTTGGGCAGGTTGACCGTCACGGAGATCGAATGGTCGACCCACTTCTGAATGGCCCCCTGCATCTTGACCTTGGCCACCCAGTCGATGTCGTTGGCCGTAGCTTTGTAATAGGGCGACGCAGCCACCCACTCGCCCAGCTCCTTGTCGGAGATCGACGCGAGTTTCGACGTGTCGTAGCCGTTGGCTTCGAGCCACTTGACGAAATTGTGGTGGTAGACGTTGT
>CAYSJF010000065.1:0-1077 GCA_964431265.1 uncultured Alistipes sp.
TCGGCCACCGTGCTGGGCGTCTTCGCCGAGAAGATCGACAACATGATCGTCGCCTCGGCCGACCTCTCCAACTCCGACAAGACCGACGGCTTCCTCAAGAAGACCAAGGCCTTCGCCAAGGGCGACTTCTCGGGCAAGTTCTTCCAGGCCGGCGTCTCGGAGCTGACCATGGCCTGCGTGATGAACGGCATGGCGCTGCACGGCGGCGTGATCCCCGCCTGCGGCACGTTCTTCGTCTTCTCCGACTACATGAAACCCGCCGTGCGCCTGGCCGCCCTGATGCGTCTGCATGTGATCTATATCTGGACGCACGACTCGTTCCGCGTGGGCGAGGACGGGCCTACGCACCAGCCCGTGGAGCACGAGGCGCAGATCCGTCTGATGGAGCACCTGAAGAACCACCACGACGAACGTTCGATGGTCGTCCTGCGTCCCGCCGACGGCGAGGAGACCCTTATGGCCTGGAAAACGGCCGTCGAGGAGCATCGCCCCGTAGCGCTGATCCTCTCGCGTCAGAACATCAAAAACCTGCCCACGCTGGGCCGTGCCCGCCGCGAAGAGGCCGAACAAGTCTCCAAAGGCGGTTATGTGGTGATGGACGCCGCCAAGCCCGCCGCCGTGCTGGTGGCTTCGGGTTCGGAAGTCGCCACGCTGGTCGAAGGTGCCGAACTGCTGGCCCAGGAGGGCATCGCCGTGCGCGTGGTCAACGTGCCGAGCGAAGGTCTGTTCCGCGACCAGCCCAAATCCTACCAGGAGAGCGTGCTGCCTGCGGGCATCGTGCGCTATGGCCTCACCTCCGGCCTGCCCGTCAATCTGCTGGGTCTCGTCGGCGAAAACGGCATGATCCACGGTCTCGACCACTTCGGTTTCTCGGCCCCCTACAAGGTGCTCGACGAGAAGTTCGGCTACAACGGCGTAACCGTCGCTGCCGAAGTGAAGAAGATGTTGAGAAAGAAATAACACCCTCGAACTTCGGCAGCAACAACTGCAAGGAGCGGCCGATTCCAACTTCGGCAGCAACGACTGCAAGGAGCGGCCGATTCCAACTTCGGCAGCAACGACTGCAAGGAGCGGCCG
>CAYSJF010000065.1:1177-8653 GCA_964431265.1 uncultured Alistipes sp.
AAGTGAAGAAGATGTTGAGGAAGAAATAACCCATAAAACAGCAAGCGTGTAATTTATCGCTGAAACGCTTTGCAATTATTTTTCTTCGATTTTGTCCGGAAAGCTGTCGCTTCCGGACAATTTTTGTGTAATTCGGGAATAATGCGTTACCTTTGCACCCCGTATGTCGTACCGCTTCGCAAAATACAGGGATCAGTATAAGGCCAACCTCAAGCTGGCGCTGCCCGTCGTGCTCACGCAGTTGGGGCAGATCCTCACCCAGTTGGCCGACAACGTGATGGTGGGCCGCTACGGCGGCGACGATCCGGTGCCGCTGGCCGCCGTGTCGTTCGGCGGTTCGGTCTTCTTCATTCTTTGCATCACGGCGATCGGCGTGGCGCTGGGCATGACGCCGCTCGTGGGCGAGCTGTTCGTGCAGGGCGAGCGCAAACGCTCGGCCGCCCTGCTGCAGAACGGCATTCTGTTCTATACCCTCCTCGGCTTGGGCATCGCCGCGGTGCAATATGCCGCGGCACCTCTGTTGTATCGTCTCGGGCAGCCCGTCGAAGTTGTCGACATGGCCCTGCCCTACTACCGGATGCTCGTCTACAGCATGCCGCTCATGATGCTTTTCTTCGCGTTCAAGCAATTTCTCGAGGGCGTGGGCAATACACGGGTCGAAATGGTCGTCACGATCGTCGCCAACCTGGCCAACATCGGGTTCAACTGGCTCTTCATCTACGGACGCTGCGGTCTGCCCGAAATGGGTGCCGAGGGCGCGGGCCTGGGGACGCTGCTCGCCCGCACGATCGCACCGGCGCTGATGATCGGCTACTTTTGCAGCCGCCGCAAATACCGCACCTACTTGGAGGGGTTCTCGCTGCGCAACTACTCGTGGACGACCGTGCGGCAGCTGCTGCGCATGGGGCTGCCCATCTCGTTGCAGATGTTCCTCGAATCCTCGGCGTTCGTGGGCACCAGCGTGATGATGGGCTGGTTCGGCACCCAGGCCATCAGCGCCAACCAGATCGCCATCACGCTGGGCAACTGCGCCTTCATGATCGTGCTCTCGATCGGCGCCGCCACCACGATCCGCATATCCCACTGCTACGGCCTGCGCGACACGCCCCAGCTGGCGCTGGCGGCCAAGGCGTCGTATCACCTGGTCTTGGCGTGGAATGCTTTCGCCGCGCTGGTCTTCATCACGCTGCGGCATTGGATTCCCGCGCTCTTCACCACCAACGACGAGGTGATCGCCATCACCTCCCGGCTGCTGGTCTTCGCGGCGCTCTACCAGCTCTCCGACGGGCTGCAGAATGTCTCGGTGGGTATCCTGCGCGGAGTGCAGGACGTCAAGATCATCATGCCCATCGCCTTCATCTCCTACTGGCTGCTCAACCTGCCGGTGGGTTACTTGTTCGGCTTCACGCTCGGCATGGGGCCGTCGGGACTCTTTCTGGGCTTCACGTTCGGGTTGTCGTCGGCCGCCGTGCTGATGATCCGCCGCATCCGGCGCGACGTAGGCAAGCTCTACGCGCAGCAGGCGTAACGCCCTGCCGGCTTTCAATCTCCGGAAGCCCTCTTTGCTCCTTTCACTTTTTTTACCTATCTTTACACAAAATATAGTCGCATGGATTCCGAAAAACCGCATACCTGCAAGTTCCACCCCGAGATAGGCCGCGGCTGCTCGTTCTGCAACGAGGGCGCCGAGGTCGAGGCACGCCCCTGCGGGGGGTGCTGCAAGCTCCACGAAACCGACTGGTTGGCCGAATATCCCGACAACGTGCCGACCGACATCTTCGAAGTCCGCTTCAAAAATACGCGCCGTTCGTTCTACCAGAATGTCAACGGTTTGTCCCTCAAGGAGGGCGACATCGTGGCCGTCGAGGCATCGCCCGGCCACGACATCGGCATCATCTCGCTCACGGGCGACATGGTGGCCCGACAGATGCGCCGCACGGGCTTCACCCCCTACAACGGCGAGTACAAGAAGATCTACCGCAAGGCCCAGCCCTACGACATCGAGCGCTGGCAGGAGGCCATAGCTCTGGAGCACGAAACCATGATCGCCTCGCGTCAGATCGCCGCCGACATGGGTCTCGACATGAAGATCGGCGACGTCGAGTATCAGGGCGACAAGATCAAGGCCATATTCTACTACATCGCCGACGAACGCGTCGACTTCCGCGAGCTGATCAAGGTCTTCGCCGAGCGGTTCCACATCCGCATCGAGATGAAGCAGATCGGCGCGCGTCAGGAGGCGGGCCGCATCGGCGGTCTGGGCGCCTGCGGCCGCGAGCTGTGCTGCACGTCGTGGATTTCGAACTTCTCGAGCGTAACCACGGGAGCCGCCCGCGCGCAGGATATCTCGCTCAACCCCCAGAAGCTGGCCGGACAATGCTCGAAGCTCAAGTGCTGCATGATGTACGAGTACGACACCTATGTCGACGCCCGCAAGGAGTTTCCGCGGCTGCGCGAGCCGCTGCAGACCATCGACGGCGAGTGGTTCTTCGTCAAGAACGACGTGCTGGCCGGCACCATGACTTTCTCGTCGTCGAAAGATACGCTGGCCAACCTCACCACGCTGCCCGTGGCGCGCGTCAAGGAGATTCTGGAGCAGAACCGTGCCGGCAAGAAAGTCGACCGGCTGCAACTCGCCGACGACCTGCCCGCCGCACCCGAGGAGCCGACCTATCGTTCGGGGTCGGACGAGGACAGCATCACCCGTTTCGACAAGACCCGGCGGCGCAAGCGCGGCGGCCGCAACAACCGCGGCGACCGGCAGCAGGGCCAGTCCGGCAGGCAGGAATCCGCTTCCGCCGAGGGCGAACGTCCGCAGAACCGCACCGAGCGACGACCGCACCACCAGGATCGCCCGCATGGCAACGCGGCGCAATCCGGCGAGCGCGAAACGGCCGGCGACCAGCGGACGGACAACCGGGATCGCCGCAGCAACGACCGCTATAACGACCGCAACCGCCACCGCAACAGAAATACCAGAAACACCAATGGCGGCAATGGAAATGCCGACGGCAGCAAATAAAATGACTTCGACCCGCGTTAATTTCCGCTTCGCATGCGCCGCATGATCCGCATAGCGCTCGTCGCGGCGGCTCTGTCGCTCGGAGCCTGCCGCACGCCCCACCGCTCGGCGGCTGTCGATGTCGACATCGCCGAGTGGAGCACGGACGCCGAGATCGTCATCGATAACGACGACACGCTCGCGCAGCGCGACATCGCGCTTTTCCTGCGCTACAACGACTGTTTCAAGGACGACACCCTGACGCTGCGCATCGAGGTGCGCACGCCCGATTCGCTCTGCTGCGAAGAGTGGCTGCGGATGTCGATGATCCGGCCCCGCAAACCCGCGGCTCTGCGCCGCCAGGCGGTCGCCGAGTACCGCCGGCACGCCGTGCTCGCACGCAGCGGCGACTACCGCTTCACGATCGCGCCGACGCGTCCCGTGGAGGGAGTCGAGGCGGTCGGCGTCTACGTAAAGAGCTATTGAGATGGGCAAAGACAAACTCCGCAGATTCCGCGAAAACCTCGATTTCGACTGTTTCCTGCAGCCCGGGTTCGAGCAGGTATTCCGCTGCGACCATCCGATCAAGGGGCATTGGAACCGCGATTTTTTCCGCAACGACCGCCCCATCGTGCTGGAGCTGGGGTGCGGCAAGGGCGAATACACCGTGGCGCTGGCCGAGCGCGACCCCTCGCGCAACTACATCGGCGTCGACATCAAGGGCGCCCGCATGTGGCGCGGCGCGAAAACCGCCACCGAGCGGCGGATGCCCAACGTGGGATTCCTGCGCACCCGCATCGAATTCCTTGCCGCGCTGTTCGCCGAGGGCGAAGTCGCCGAAATCTGGATCACTTTCCCCGATCCGCAGCTCAAGAGCCGCCGGGCCAAGAAACGCCTCACCTCGCCGCTCTTTCTCGCCCTCTATGCGCAACTGCTGCGCCCCGACGGTCTCATCCACCTGAAAACCGACTCGCAGCACCTCTACGGCTACACCGACGAAGCGATCCGCCGCTACGGCCTACGGTGCGAGGTCTCCGATCCCGACATCTACGGCTCGGGCCGGGCCGACGAAGTGCTGTCGGTGAAAACGGCCTACGAACGCCGGTTCCTCGACATGGGGCTGCCGATCACCTACACCCGTTTTTCGCTGGGCGGACGCCGCGAATTCCCATGGTTCGACTGGGACGAAGACGAAAAGCCGGAAAAGGACAACGAAGCGGCACGGAACCGGCAACGCTGACCCTTCAAAAGAGCTACAGAACCGGAAAACAAGGACTCCCGACCCTGAAACAAGCCCCGCAGCACTCAACTCATGGGTACTGCGGGGTCGTTCTTGTTCCAAGCAACCGCACTCGTCGTCGGCAACCGGGAAGCTTAAGCAAATCCAGTATCTACTCTACTTTTCTTTGCCGATGATCCGCTTGAGACGGGCAGCCAGTTCGGTATTGTCCATCAGGCCGCGGATGCGGTCGGCACCGGTACCATAGAGATAGACCGGCACGATCGAAGCCGTATGCCCGCCTGTCGAGAAGCGGGGTTCCACACCCGAATCGGGCAGCGTGAAGTCGTCCTTGCCGCTGGGCAGCGTCAGACCGCCCGTTTCGTGGTCGGCCGTGACCACCACCAGCGTGCCGGGATGGCTGTCGGCAAAGTCCATCGCCACGGCGACCGCACGCTCGAAGTCGCGCATCTCGTCGAGTACCCGCAGGGCCTCGTTGCCGTGGCAGCACATGTCGATCTGCGAACCCTCGACCATCAGGAAGAACCCCGCATCGTCGGCCGAGAGCAGCTCCAGAGCCTTGCAGGTAGCCCGGGGCAGGAAATCGCCGCGCTCCGCCGCACGGGGCAGATGCTTGTCGGAAACGGCCGCTAAAACCGGCAGTGCCGAAAGAGTGTCGATCTGCGCCGGTTCCCGAACGATCCGATAGCCCTTTTCGCCGAAAGCCTCGAACCACGTGCCGCCCTCGAGACAAGCTCCGCCGAGCGCCGAACGCCCGCCGCCGATCAGCAGGTCGATGTCGCTGGCCGCCATGTCGCGCAAAATACCCTCGTTGTCATCGCGTCCGGCGACATGGGCATAGAATGCGGCCGGCGTGGCATGATGCAGATAGGAGGTCACGACCAGTCCGGTGCGCATGCCCTGTCGCTGCGCGCATTCGGTCATCGGCACGAGCCGCATGCCAGCCGTATCGATCCCCAGCGAAGCGTTGACGGTCTTGGTTCCGGTGGCGAGTGCCGTGCCGGCCGCAGCCGAGTCGGTCACGCGGTTGTTGGCCGAACGGGTCGCGATGAGCGCCACGCCCTCGGCCCGGTCGAACGCCGTGGGCCGATACTCCTCGGCCACTTGCAACAGGCTGACCTGCGCCAGCCCCATGCCGTCGCCGATCATGTAAATCACGTTGCGCACCTCGGGCGCCCCGTCGTCGGTGCAGGAGACGCACGCACCCAGCAGACACGCTCCCAACAAAAAGAATCGTTTCATAATCACAGAATTTCATTCGCGCCTTGCAATGGCACGATTCGACTGCGCCGAGTACGGGACCGATTCGATCGTACCGCGACCGCACCGATACAAAGATATCGTTTTTTGCAAACTTTTTATTACTTTTACGAAAAATTTAGCCCTGCCCTATGGATGTGAAGATCGCTGCCGACTGGAAAGAGATTCTGGCTCCGGAATTCGAAAAACCCTATTTCGCCGCCCTGACCGAGTTCGTGCGGCAGGAGTACGCCTCGCGCCGCATCTACCCGCGCGGCAGCAACATCTTCCGGGCGTTCGACAAATGCCCGTTCGAGCGGCTGAAGGTGGTCATCATCGGCCAGGATCCCTACCACGGCCCCGGCCAGGCCAACGGCCTCTGCTTCTCGGTGGACGACGGCGTGCCCTTTCCGCCCTCGCTGCAGAACATTTTCCAGGAGGTCTCCGACGACATGCGAATATCCGTGCCCACCACGGGCAACCTCGACCGCTGGGCCGAGCAGGGCGTGCTGCTGCTCAACGCCGTGCTGACGGTGCGGGCGCACGAAGCGGCTTCGCACTCCAACCACGGCTGGGAGACATTCACCGACGCGGTAGTGCGGGCGATCAACGAACGCAAGCAAGGTATCGTCTACATGCTCTGGGGCAGCTATGCGCAGAAGAAGGGCGCCATCGCCGACCCGCAGCGCAACTGCATCCTCAAGGCGGTGCACCCCTCGCCCCTGTCGGTCTACCGGGGATTTTTCGGTTGCCGCCACTTCTCGCGGGCGAACGAATACCTCCGCTCGATCGGCAAAACCCCGATAGAATGGTAAAAAAAGGTTGCGACATTGCTGTCGCAACCTTTTTCATAGGGTATATCTGCCGTCTCTACCGCACGATGTTGGCGATCAGGAACGTAGCGGCTACCGTGAGGATGGCGTAAAGCTCGGGGAAAGCCGCCAGGATCAGCGTCTTACCCATCACGTCGTGCCCGTTGCCGATCGCTGCGATACCGTTGGCGCAGACCTTGCCCTGGAACACGGCGGCCGCGAGGTTCACGATACCCACCAGGATGCCGGCGCCCAGCACGGCTGCGGCCTGCACCATCGTGGGGTTCTGCAGGAAGCCCTGCACCATGAAGAAGCACACGAAACCATAGAGGCCCTGCGAACCGGGCAGCGCCGAGAGGATCATGTAGCTACCGAAAGCGCCGTTGTTTTTCTTCATGGCGCCGACGGCCGCCTGACCGCAGATCGAGGTACCCACGGCCGATGCGATACCTGCCAGACCTACCATCAGAGCCACGCCCACGTAGGCCATTACCAAAGCTGTTGTTTCCATAAAATAAAGTGTTAGATTAAATTATATACATTTCGGATTTCACTTTTCGTCTTTCGCTTTTCGAAGCGGTTCGAAGTTGCGCGTAGCCATTTCGAAGCCGGCATTCTTGTAGAACTCCACGAATGTCAGACGCATCGGGTGCACGAACGACGAGATGGTGGACATGAAGAGGTTGATGCCGTGACCGATCAGGAGGATCGGCAGCATGACGAGCACCCGCACCGCGATGTTGGCTCCGTCGGGCACGAATCCCTCGGCCAGCGAGTTGAAGACCAGCGCCAGCACGCCGCCCGACAAGCCTATGGCGAACAGTCGGATGTACGACAGCACGTCGCTCAACAGCCCCGTGAGGTTGTTGTAGAAGTTCCACACGCCCGATCCGAGGTTGACCAGCGGATTGCGCCCCGGCGTATTGAGCAGCAACATGAGAAACGCTCCGATCCCCAGCACCACGTAGAACGCCACCGACGAGGTGGTGAACCCGGGAATGACCCAGCTCTCATCGAGCATCGGCAGACCTCCGGCTACCGAAGCAGCCAGCAGGATCATGAACCACCCCAGCGTGCCGAGCGAATACTTGAACCCGAAGCTGCGGGCCGTGACCCAGATGCTGATGGCCATGCCGAACAGAATCTGCACCATGCCGATCGCCAGCGCGATGGAGAAGAAGCGG
>CAYSJF010000066.1:0-8556 GCA_964431265.1 uncultured Alistipes sp.
GCGAGTGGCCGAACTCGTGGAGGAACGTCTCCACCTCGTCGAACGTCAGCAGCGAAGGCTTGTCTTCGGTGGGCTTGGTGAAGTTCATCACCAGCGACACTAACGGCCGCGTCTCCTGCCCGTCGACGATCTGCGCACCGCGGAACTCGGTCATCCAGGCTCCCGACCGCTTCGTCGCGCGGGGGAAGAAGTCGAGGTAAAGCACCGCCATGAACCGCCCTTTTTCGTCGGTCACGTCGTAGGCCGTCACTTCGGGATGATAGACGTCGATCGACTCGTTGGGCGTGAAGTTCAGACCATAGAGCTTGTTGGCCAGCAGGAACACGCCCTTCTTCACGTTTTCGAGCTTGAAGTAGGGCTTCACCACCTCGTCGTTGAGCGCATATTTCGCATCGCGGTATTTCTGGCTGTAGTAGGCCCAGTCCCAGGGCATCAGCTCGCCTTTGAAACCGAGCGTCGCGGCATAGTCGCTCACCGTCTCGTAGTCGCGGTCGGCATAGGCTTTCGTCGCATCGAGCAGCTCCTGCAGGAACGTCGTCACCGTCGGGGTGTCCTGGGCCATGCGGCGCTCCAGCACATAGTCGGCATAGCACTCGTAACCCAGCAGGTTGGCGATCTTGAGCCGCGTGTTTGCGATCTGCTTCACGATCTCGGTGTTGTCGTACTGTCCGCCCAGCGCACGCGAATTGTAGGCCCGCCACAGCTTCTCCTTCAGTCCGCGGTCGGACGAATAAGTCAGAAACGGCACATAGCTCGGCGCCTGCAGCGTCACCGTCCAGCCCTTGCGTCCGCGGGCCTTGGCTTCGGCAGCCATCCCCTCCTTGACGAAAACGGGCAGCTCGGCCACGCGCTTGGGATCGGTTATGTCGAGTGTAAAGGCGTTGGTCGCCGCCAGAGCGTTCTGCCCGAACTGCAGCGTGAGGGCCGACAACTCCGAGGTATACTGCCGGTAAAGCTCCTTATCCGAGTCCGAGAGGGCGGCGCCGTTGCGGGCGAAACTCCGGTAGGTGTTGTCCAGCAGCTTCTTGTCCTCGTTCGACAGGCCGCATCCCGGATGCTCGTAAACCGCCTTGACCCGGGCGAACAGCTCGGGATCGAGCGAAATGTCGTTCGACAGCTCGGTCAGCTTGGGCTGCACGCGCAGGGCTATTTCCTGCATTTCATCGGTGGCGTCGGCCTCCAGGAGGTTGAAGAAGATGCCCGCGATGCGATCGAGCAGCGCCCCCTGCCGCTCCAGCGCCACGATCGTGTTGCCGAACGTCGGCTTGGCCGGATTCTCCACGATCGCCGCGATTTCGGCCCGCGAGCAAGCTATGGCCGCATCGAACGCCGGTTCGTAGTGTTTCAGCTCGATTTTCGAGAACGGCGGAGTCGCATGAGGCGTCTCCCACTCGGCCAACAAAGGGTTGGTCGTATCCAGTTCGGGCAACTGCGCACGAGGCACCGACCGATCGACGCATCCTGCTGCAAAAGCTGTGAAAGTCATCATCAAAAGCAGTTTTTTCATAGTTCAGCTAAAAAATTAGAGATTTCTCACCTATCGAATTTGAGTCGCAGCATCGAAAGCCTCGCGGTCATTCCGCGCCGTCAGGGGTTTCGGTTACCAACCCTCGGGCTTTCAGCATGGCAGTCTTGTCGGGGTCTTTGCCGCGGAACGTGCGGTAAAGCGTCATGCCGTCTTCCGATCCGCCGCGCGACAGGAGGCGGCGGAAGCGGGCGGCGATGCGTTTGTCGAAGAGGTCGCCGCTCTCGCGGAACGCTTCGAACGCATCCTTGTCGAGCACCTCGGCCCACGTATAGAAGTAGTAGCCCGCCGAATAGCCCCCGTCGAAAATATGGCTGAAATAGGGATAGCGATAACGCGGCTCGATCTGCGCGATCAGGCCCCGTTTCTCGTTCAGAGCACGACGGCCGAACTCCATGACGTCGAACGGACGATATTCCTCCTGCGCATGGATATCCATGTCGGCGAGCGCTGCGGCGATCAGCTCGGTAGTCTGGAATCCCTGGTTGAACAGGGTGCTGCGGCGCAGCTTCTCGACCAGATGCTTGGGAATCGCCTCGCTCGTGCGATAGTGCACGGCATAATGCTTGAGCATTTCGGGTTCGAACGCCCAGTTCTCCATCACCTGCGAGGGCAGCTCCACGAAATCGCCCTCCACCTCCGTGAGTCCGCGGTACTTCACGTCGTGGAACAGGAAATGGAGCGCATGTCCGAACTCGTGGAACAGGGTCGCCACCTCGTCGAGCGTCAACAGCGCCGGCATGTTGCGGGTGGGACGCGTGAAGTTGGCCACAATCGACACCACGGGCGCCACGCGATGCCCCTCGGCATCGTAGGTCTGCTCCACATAGTTGCCGCACCAGGCGCCCTGGCTCTTGCCGGCCCGCGGGAAGTAGTCGAAATAGAGCACGCCCAGGTGCGATTCATCGGCATCCAGCACCTCGTAGGCCGTCGCCTCGGGATGATAGACCGGCACGGCGACGGGCCGGAACGTGATGCCGTAGAGACGGTTGGCCAGGAAAAAGACTCCGGCCTGCACGTTCTCCAACGAGAAATAGGGCGCCAGCATCTCCTCGTCGAGCGCATAGTTCTTCTTGCGCAGCTTCTCGGCATAGTACCACCAGTCCCACGAGGCGAATTCGCCCTGGGGATGGTCGGCTTTGAAGAGCTTCTCCATTTCGGCCAGTTCGCCCTTGGCACGTTCGAGCGCCGGCGTCCAGATTTCGTCGAGCAGTCCGTAGACCGCCTCGGGCGTGCGGGCCATCTGGTCGTCGATCGCGTAGGCCGCATAGGAGGGATAGCCCAGCAAATGGGCCTTCTCGGTACGCAGGCGCACGAAATCGTTGATGAGCTGCTTGTTGTCGTATTCGTCGCCGTTGTTGCCGCGATTCAGATAGGCTTTGTATATCTTTTCGCGCAGGTCGCGGCGCTTGGCATAGGTGAGCAGCGGCAGCATGCTGGGCTTATGCAGCGTGAAGTGGTAGCGGTCGTTCTTGCCGGCCTCGGCGGCTTTCTCGCGCGCACGTTCGCGCACGTTGGTCGGGATGCCGTCGAGATCGCCGGACGTCAGCTCCAGCACGAACCCGTTGTTCTCGGCCAGCAGGTTGGCGCCGAACTTCACGCCCGCCAGTGCGAGTTCCTCGTTGATGGCCGCCAGGCGCGCTTTCCGCTCCTTGTCGAGCAGCGCCCCCGAGCGGACGAAACCTCGATAGGTCTTCTCCAAAAGGCGCATTTCGTCAGCCCCCAGCCCCAGGCTCTTGCGGCGGTCGTATACCGCCTTGACCTTCGCGAACAGCCGTTCGTTCATGCCGATCTTGTCGGCATGCGAGGCCACCAGCGGCATGATCCGCTCCTGCAGGGCCTGCAGCTGTTCGTTGCTCTCGGCTTCGCACAGCATGCCGAAAAGCAGGACGACTCGATCGAGCAGCTGCCCCGAGCGGTCATAGGCCAGGATCACATTGTCGAACGTCGGCTCGTCGCGGTCGGTCGCTATGGCGTCGATCTCCACGTCGTGCAACGACATCGCCCGCTCCACGGCGGGCAGGAAATGGGCCGGTTCGATCTTGTCGAACGGCGGCACGCCATAGGGCGTCTCCCAGGCGCCGAGCAGCGGATTTTCACCCCCGGAGGATTCGTTCCGGCACGATGCGAACGTCATAAGCGACAACAATACGGTGAATAACTGGACATGTTTCATCGGAATTTATTTAAATTTTTCGTCTATTTTGCATACTTTGTATATTTTTGCGCCCGGAAAGCGCATATGCGTGCCAAGCACATATGCGTGTCAAAGGTAATAAAATAACGACGGTCATGCAACTTTTTTACGATCCCGATATCGCGCCGCCGCGCCACACGCTGGCCGAGGAGGAGTCGCACCATTGCATACGCGTGCTGCGGCTGGGCGAGGGCGACGAGCTGCATGCCACCGACGGACGGGGCACGCTCTACCGCTGCCGCATCGCGAAAGCCGACGCACGCCGCTGCGAGGTGGAGGTCGTCGAGGCGCAGCGCGATTTCGAACCGCTGCCCTACCGGCTCACCATGGCCGTCGCCCCGACCAAGAACGCAGACCGCTTCGAGTGGTTCCTCGAAAAGGCCACGGAGGTGGGCATCGCCGCGATCGTGCCGCTCGAAACCGAGCGCAGCGAACGCCGCGTCTTCAAGCCTCAACGGGGCGAAAAGGTCATCACGGCCGCCATGAAACAGTCGCTCAAGGCCTACCGTCCCCTGCTGGAGCCACTCACACCGCTGCGCGAGCTGCTCGCCGCGCCGTTCGGGGGCCGCAAATTCATCGCCCATTGCGCCGAGGCCCGCACCGAAGCCGGCAAGGCCTATCTGCCCGCAGCGCTGCGCCGGGGCGAAGCGGCATTGATCCTCATCGGCCCCGAGGGCGATTTCTCGCCCGAGGAGATCGACCTCGCGCTGGCCTGCGGATTCGAGGAGATCACCCTCGGCACCCAGCGGCTGCGCACCGAGACGGCCGCCGTCGCCGCCACGGTCATGGTCGCCGTTGCGAACGATCTGCCGACAAACAACGAATAACCCGACTCAACTATTACTTATATTTAATGTTCTTCCTCTACATTCTGTTCGCTCTGGCGATCATCACCGCCGCGATCTGCGTCGCCCCGCCGAAAGCCAAGGCTTGGACGGCGCTGGCGTTCGTCGGCGGGGTCTCGGCCTTTCTCGCGGTCGAGGCCATAGGCGTGCTGGCCGACGGAGGCACCGGGCAGCTCTGGCACTTCGAAAGCCTGGCGCTGGGGCACGACACCGGGTCGATCGATCCCCTTTCGGCCCTTTTCGTGCTGTTGATCTCCGTGGGCGCCGTCGCCTCGACGATCTATTCGCACGGCTACCTGCGCCACGCCCGCGACGGCAAGTCGCCGGCCCACCTCTCGCTCCACTACCTTTCGCTCACGGTCATGTCGCTCTCGATGCTGGGCGTCGTAACTTCCGACGGAGGCTACTCGTTCCTCTTTTTCTGGGAGCTGATGACCGTGGCGTCGTTCCTGCTGATCCTCTTCGACGCCGAACGACGCGAGGTGCGCCGGGCCGCTCTGGCCTACCTCATCATGATGCACATCGGCTTCGTGCTCCTGGTCATCGGCTTTGTCCGGCTCCGCGTCGCCACCGGTTCGGCCTCGTTCGCCGCGCTGACCTCGTGTTTCGCCGCCGGCGGGTTCCTGCCGCTGCTGTTGGTCTTTCTGGCCGGCTTCGGCATGAAGGCGGGCATGTTCCCCATGCACGTGTGGCTGCCCGAGGCGCACCCTGCGGCACCGTCGCACGTCTCGGCCCTGATGTCGGGCGTGATGATCAAAACAGGCGTCTACGGCATCCTGCGCGTCGTCGCGGCGCTCGATACTCCCGAAGCGCTCCGCACCACGGGGTTGATCGTGCTCGCAGCAGGCATCGCCACCGGATTGTGGGGCGTGATCCTGGCCGCCGCGCAGAACGACGTGAAGCGCCTGCTGGCCTATTCCTCTATCGAAAACATAGGCGTCATTCTCATCGGTCTCGGCATCGCTCTGTTGGGCAAGGCGGCCGGCAATCCCGCCATGACCGTCTGCGGCATCACGGGCGCCCTGCTCCACACGCTCAACCACTCGTTTTTCAAGTCGCTGCTTTTCTTCGGCGCAGGCAACGTGCTGACGCAGACCGGCACCGCTTCGCTCGACGCGCTGGGCGGCACGGCCAAGTACATGCCCCTCACGGCCCTGCTCTTTCTGGTCGGCACCGCGGCCATCTGCGCCCTGCCCCCGCTCAACGGGTTCGTCTCCGAACTGTTGATCTACTCGGGCATGTTCAAGGGCATCGCTTCGGGCAGCGACGCCCTCGCCGCCGCAGCCGGGCTGACCGCTCTGGCGCTCATCGGCGGCATCGTGGTGTTGGCGTTCGCCAAACTCTACGGCACCGTATTCCTCGGCATGCCCCGCAGCCATGAAGTGGCCGAAGCCACCGAGGTCGACAACTGCCGCATCGTCGCCATGGCGCTGCCGCTGGCGGGCATTCTGTTCGTGGGGCTGTTCCCCGCGCAGGCCGCAGGAATCGTCGTGCGGGCCACCGGATTTTTCGTCCGCACGCCCGTTTCGGCCGCCGAGTGGCTTCTGACTCCCACGCTCGCGGCCGTCGCCCGTACGGCCTGGCTCCTGATCGCCGTCGTCGCAGCGCTGGCGGCCTTGCGTCGCCGGGCGCTCCGCAAGCGCACCGTAACCTACGGGCCGACCTGGGGCTGCGGCTTCACGGCGCCCGACGTACACATGCAATACACCGGCGAATCCTTTTCCGAGGGGCTGCAATCCATCATGCCGTCGCTCACCCAGCAGAACGGCGAGGGCGACGCCGTGGGCAAAAGCGAGATCTTCCCCACGGCCCACGGCTTCGACATCCGCCGCAAAGACCGCATCGACAACCTCTTTTCGGCCTGGTGGGTCGAGCTGCTCCACCAGATCAACCAGCGGGTCATGCGCCTGCGCACGGGCAAGATCAACCACTACATCCTCTTCGCGCTGGCGTTCCTGATCCTGATCTTCATCCTTTCGATCTTCAATCTGCTCTGACCATGACGGCACTCCACATACTCCTGTTGCTTCTTGTGGCCCTCGCCATTCCGGGCGTTATCAACCGCACGCGGGCCTGCCTGGCCGGCCGTCGCGGCATCCGTTTCCTGCAACACCTCTACGACCTGCGGCTCCGCCTGCGCAAAGGCGCCGTCTATTCGACCTCGACCACGGCGCTGTTCCGCACGACGCCTTCGGTCTATCTGGGCGCGGCGATCGTGGCCTCGCTCATGATCCCGATCGGCGACCTGCGGCCCGCGATCTCGTTCGACGGCGATTTCGTGTGCATGGCCTACCTGCTGGCGCTCGGACGTCTGGCCCTCATTCTGGCCGCCATGGACACGGGCAGCGCCTTCGAGGGGATGGGCGCCAGCCGCGAAGCCCTCTACGGCGCCTTGGTCGAACCGGCCTTGATGCTCGTCGCCGGCACGCTGGCCCTCGCCACGGGCTGCACCTCGCTGGCCCGCATCTTCGATCCGGCCGTCCTGCCCGGCACCCGCTATGCGATCGTGCTGCTGCTGACCACCTACCTGCTCCTGAAGATCGTCTTCACCGAGAGCGGCCGCGTGCCCGTCGACGACCCGCGCACGCACCTCGAACTGACGATGATCCACGAAGTGATGTGTCTCGACTACTGCGGCGTCGACCTGGCGATGATCCAGCTGGCCGGCTGGCTCAAGACGGCGATCTTCTCGCTGCTGGCCGCCGACACGCTCGCGGCGACGTTCTGCCTGCGCTGGTGGGCGGCGGCACCCCTCGCCGTGGCCCTCACGGGTCTCTCGGTCGGCGTGGTCGAATCGACCCAGGCCCGCAACAAACTGGTGCGCAACACCATCTTCATCCTCACCATCGTAGCGCTGGCGGCCCTGGCGTTCTTCACGGGCTACCTGCTCCAACTCAACATCGCACTGGCATGATACTTTCGTTAGTGATTCTCTATGTGGTCTCGCTGGTCTATCTGGCCATCGCCGAGCGTTTCCGCAATCTGGCGTCGATCGTCATGCTGCAGGGAGTAGTGCTTTTCGCCGTGGCGATGCTGCGCCTGCACGCCATCGCACCGCTCGAACTGATCTTCATCGCTCTGGAGACGCTCTGTTTCAAGGCGATTCTCGTGCCGGCGATCCTTTTCGCCGTGATCCGGCGCACCAAGATCAACCGGGTGCGCACCTCGGGCACCTCGCAGTTCCACGCGCTGCTGCTCTCGCTGGCCGCACTGGCCGCGAGCATCTCGATCACCTACTACGTGGCCGACCCGACGGTCGACCCGGTCTTCTTCGGCACGGCGCTCTACTCGCTCTTGAGCGGCTTGATCCTCATCGTGCTGCGCTCGCGCCTCTTTTCGCATTTAGTGGGATTTCTGGTGATCGAAAACGGCGTGTTCCTCTTTTCGACGGCTATCGGCGTCGAGATGCCGTTCCTGATCAACATGGCCATTCTGCTCGACATCCTCATGTCGGTGCTCATGCTGAGCATCTTCTTCACCAAGATCGACGGCAAGATCCACGCCGACGATGCCGATGCGCTGACCAACGTAAAAGACTGATGACATGACGATCTATATCTATCTGCTCCTCTCCGCGCTGGTGGCCGTCGCCACCCTGGCGGCCCGCGGACGACGCACGATCCATCTGGCCGGATCGGTTTTCTATCTGCTGCAGGCCGCGCTGGCCGTGTGGATCTTCGCCGGCGGAGGCTACGGCACCGAATCGGGGTCGCTCTTCGCGTTCGACGCCGCCGGGTCGCTGTTCTACGTGCTGCTCGTGCTCGTTTCGTTCTGGGTGTTCCACCATTCGGAGACCTACCTCTCGGAATGCGACCTGCGGCAGACCCGCACCTACTTCGCGCTGGTGATGCTGCTCACCACGGCTATCGCGGGCGCCTACTTCGCCTCGAACCTGACCGTGACCTGGATTCTGCTCGAAGCCACGACCCTCTGTTCGGCGGGCATCATCTACCACCGCCGCACGGCCCAGACGCTCGAGGCGGCTTGGA
>CAYSJF010000067.1:0-8425 GCA_964431265.1 uncultured Alistipes sp.
GGGGGCGTTTCATCCCCTCGAGCGCATACCACACCGAGTCGACGTTGGTGGCCTTGGAGTCGTTGATCCACAGCACGCCCTCTTTCTCGGCGACGGGTTCGAGACGATGCTCGACCGGTGCGAAGTCGTAGAGCGAGCGGCGGATTTTCGACGGGGCCACGCCCGCCGCGAGGGTCGCCAACGCCGCCGCCATGGCGTTGTAGGCGTTGTGGAGACCTCCGATCCGCATCTTCGACAGGTCGATCTCCACCGACTCCTTGCCGACCGCGGCCGTGAACTTGCCGTCGCACAGGAACGCATCGCCGGCACCGCTCGCCACGGCATTGCGCGCCGCGAAAGGCAACTGCCGCATGCGGAGGTCGTATTTCGGAAGCTGCTGCCAGATCACTTCGTCGTCGCCCGAATAGACGAAGAAGTCGCGCGAAGTCTGGTTCTGCGTGATGCGCATCTTCGAGTCGACGTAGTTCTGGAAACAGTGGTCGTAGCGGTCGAGGTGGTCGGGCGTGATGTTCATCAACACGCCGATATGGGCGCGGAAGCGATACATGCCGTCGAGTTGGAACGAACTCAACTCCAGCACATACCAGTCGTAGTCGCCCGTAGCGACCGAGTAGGCGAAGCTCTCGCCGATGTTGCCGCCCAAGGCCACGTTCATTCCGGCGTCGCGCATGATCTTGTAGATGAGCGACGTAGTGGTCGTCTTGCCGTTCGACCCGGTGATGCAGATGCAGCGGGCCTTGCCCATGTAGCGGCCGGCGAACTCGATCTCGGAGACGACGGGGATGCCCGCCTCGCGGATTTTCCGCACGATGGGCGCCGTCTCGGGAATGCCGGGCGACTTGACGACCTCCGTGGCGGCGAGGATGCGCTCCTCCGTGTGGCCGCCCTCCTCATAGGGCACCTGCCACTCGTCGAGCTTCCGCTTGTAGCGTTCGGCGATGCGGCCCATGTCGGAGAGGAAGACCCCGAAACCCTGCTTCCTGGCGAGAATCGCGGAACCGTAGCCGCTGATGCCGCCGCCCAAAACAACGATATTTTTCATGCTCGAAATCCATTTATTCGGTGACCGCCACCGTCACGAATACCTACTTTTTATCTTATTTTCAGCGTCACCAGCGTCATGGCGGCCAGCAGCAGCGAGACGATCCAGAACCGAAGGACGATCTTGGTCTCGAACTGGCCCTTGAGCTGGTAGTGGTGATGCACGGGCGACATCAGCAGGATGCGCCGGCCCTCGCCGTACTTGCGCTTCGTCCACTTGAAATACCCGACCTGCAGCATCACCGAGCAGCTCTCCACCAGGAAGACGCCGCACAGCAGCGGCAGCAGCAGTTCCTTGCGGATGCACAGCGCGAAGACGGCGATGATGCCGCCGATCGAGAGCGACCCCGTGTCGCCCATGAAGATCTGCGCGGGGAATGAGTTATACCACAGGAAACCCACCAGCGCCCCGACCATGGCCGCAGCGAAAACCACCAGTTCGCCGCTGTGGGGGATGAACATGATGTTGAGGTAGTCGGCATAGACGATATGTCCCGACAGATAGGCCAGTATGCCCAGCACCACGACTATCGGCACCGAGACGCCCGTGGCCAGACCGTCGAGACCGTCGGTGAGGTTGGCACCGTTCGACACGGCCGTCACCACGAGGATCGCCACCAGTACATAAAGCAGCCACGTGGCCGTTTTGTGGCCGCCCGTCATCCACCCGTAGTCGAACGAATTGTTCTTGAAGAACGGAATGGTCGTCCTGGTGGTCTTCACCGCCTCGGAGCTGATGAGAAAGCGCAGCTGGATGCTCTGCTCGGTCGAGCCGTCGGGATTGACGAAGACCGTCTCCACGGGCTGCGTGACCTTCTCGCGCACCGTGATGTCGGGCGAGAGCCACATGGCGGTACCCACGATGATGCCGAGGCCCACCTGTCCGACGACCTTGAATTTTCCTTTGAGGCCCTCCTTGCGGTGGCGGAAGACCTTGATGTAGTCGTCCAGTCCGCCGATGAAGCCCAGCCAGACGGTCGACACGAGCATCAGCTGGACATAGATGTTGTCCAGACGCCCGAACAGCAGCGTCGGCACGAGGATCGCCAACAGGATGATGACGCCGCCCATGGTGGGGGTGCCGCGCTTTTCGAGCTGCCCGTCGAGACCCAGATCGCGGATATCCTCGCCGATCTGCTTGCGCCGCAGAAAATCGATGATCGCCCGGCCGAAGATCACGGCGATCAGCAGCGACACGATGATCGCCCCGGCGGCGCGGAACGAAATGTACTGGAACATGCCCGAACCCGGAAGGTTGTAGGCCCGGTCGAGAAAACGGAAAAGATGATAAAACATAGAGTATGTAAAATTCGATTGTGAAATTATGAATTGCGAATCGTTTCGAATGCTTTCCTCACCTCCTCGCGGTCGTCGAAATGGCGCTTTTCGTCGCCGACGATCTGGTAGTCCTCGTGCCCCTTGCCCGCCACGAGCAGGATGTCGCCGGGCTTGGCCAGCATCACGGCGGCACGGATGGCTTCGGCCCGGTCGACGATCCGCAGATAGCGCGACGCAGCAGGTAGCCCCGCGATCATCTCGTCGAGGATCGCTTCGGGCGACTCGTGCCGCGGATTGTCCGACGTGAAGATCGCCGTGGAGGCATATTTCACGGCGATCGCCGCCATTTCGGGACGCTTGGTGCGGTCGCGATCGCCGCCGCAGCCGCACACCACGATGAGCTGCTGTGCGGGCGTGCGGATCTCCTCGATGGTGCGGATCACGTTTTCGAGGGCATCGGGCGTATGGGCATAGTCCACCACGGCGGTGATGCCATTGGCCGCGCGCACGATCTCGAAACGCCCCGCCACCGGCTGCAAGGCGCTCAACACACGCAGCACCTCGTCGCGTCCGAAGCCCAGCAGGCAGGCGGCGCCGTAGACGGCGAGCAGGTTGTAGGCGTTGAACCGCCCGGGCAGCGCCACCCACACCTCGTCGCCGTCGATGCGCAGCAGCATCCCGTCGAGATGCTGCTCGACGATTTTGCACCGGAAATCGGCCATCGACCGCAGCGAGCAGGTCGCCACCTTCGCCCGCGTGTTTTGCACCATGACGCGGCCGTTGCGATCGTCGACGTTGGTGAGCGCGAAAGCATCGGCCGGCAGAGCGTCGAAAAAGAGCTGCTTGGCCTCGATATAAGCCGCGAAAGTCTTGTGATAATCCAAATGGTCGTGGGTGATGTTCGTAAAGATACCGCCCGCGAACCGCAATCCCCGGATGCGCTCCTGCACGATCGCGTGGGACGAGCACTCCATGAAGCAGTATGCACACCCGGCGTCGACCATTTCGCGCATCATGGCGTTGAGCCGGATCGGGTCGGGCGTGGTGTGCGTGGCCTCGACGGTGCGGTCATCGATCTTGTAGATCACCGTGGAGATCAACCCCGCCTTGCGGCCCGAAGCCCGCACCAGATCGTAGAGCAGCGTGGCCGTCGTGGTCTTGCCGTTGGTGCCCGTAACGCCTACCAACTGCAGTTCGCGGCTCGGGTGGCCGTAGAACGCCGCGGCCATGTCGGCCATGGCTCCGGCGGGATCGTCGACCGCGACATAGGCCACTCCGGGAGCAGGCACGTCGGGCAGCTGCCGGCATACGATCGCCGCAGCTCCTTTCTCCACTGCCGCGGGGATGAAGTCGTGGCCGTCGCAGCGCGTGCCGGGCACGGCGAAGAAGCAGGCGCCCGGCACCACGGCCCGCGAATCATAGACCAGCGTCCCGACGGACGTATGGCTGTCGCCGCGCACCTCGCGCACAGGCGTGTTTTCGATCAATTCGGCAAGAAGTTTCATCATATCATTGTTATCGATCTATTCCAAAACGATTCGAATCGTCGTCCCGCTGCGCAGCGGCGTGTCGGGCGCGATGCTCTGCGAAACCACGGTACCCGTGCCCGTGAAACGCACGCGCAACCCGTAGTTCTCCAGCAGGAACAGCGCATCCTTGAGGCCCATGCCGCGTACGTCGGGCACGGTCTTGCGCTCCTCGCCGAAACCCTCGATCACCACGTTCGACTGCTGGTCGACCCGCACGGTACCCCAGCCCGCCCGGCGCTCGGAGACCACCTCCGACGAAAAGCGCTCGGCGACCTGCCGGATCTGGGCGATGTCGCCCCCCTTGACTTCCCGGGGCCGGCAAACGGGCACGTCGTCCGCATGTCGGGCGTTGCGCGAACCGTAGCGGTTGAAAGTGTAGTCGACCAGCCGCTTGACCACCGGCCCGGCCAACGGCCCGCCGTAGAAAGTCTTGCCGGGCTGCGCCTTGGTCTCGATGACGGTCAAGACCGTGAACTGGGGATGCTCGGCGGGGAAGAAAGCGACCATCGACCCCAAATAATAGCGTCCCTGGAGCCGGCGGGCGTCGGTGACCTGGGCCGTACCGGTCTTGGCCGCGACCCGCAGACGCAGGGTGTCGCCGAAATAGTCGCGCGCCGTACCCTCGGTGCAGACCGCCTCCAGACCGCGCCGCACCTCCTGCAGCGCGGCGACCGAGCCGATCGAGCGGCGGATCGTGCGGGCCTCGAAGCGCTCGACGACCCGCGAGCCGCGCCGCAACTCCTTGACCAGCACGGGCGAGATCATCCGCCCGCCATTGGCCACGGCGTTGTAGAACGTGATCATCTGTATCGGCGTCATCCGCACGCGGTAGCCGTACGACATCTTGACGAGCATGACTCCGGGGTCGTCGACTTTCCAGTCGGAGGTGATCTCCGGCGGCCGCTCGCCCAGGCGCTCCAGCCCCACGGTCTGTCCCAGGCCGAGCTTGTCGTGCAGGTAATCGCTGTAACGCTGCTTCTTGCCCGTGATGCCGTAGCGCTCCCACACGGCGCGGGCGAAATAGACGTTCGACGACACGGCCACGGCACGGCGAAAATCCATCCGCTTGCCGCCGCGATGATCGTCGCGGATGTTCTCGGCGGGGCCGATCGTCACGGGGTCACCGTCGTTGGTGTCGTAGACCGTGGAGGCCGACATCCCGGCGTCGTCCAGCAACAGCAGCATGGTCGCCAGCTTGAACGTCGACCCCGGTTCCATGCTGCGGCTCAAGGCGTAGTTTTCGCGCTCGGCATAGGTGCCGGACGAGGTGCGCCCCAGGTTGGCCATGGCGAGGATTTCGCCCGTGCGGGTCTCCATGACGATGGCGGTGCCCCAGTTGGCGTTCTGGGCCGCGAGCTGCTGCCTCAACGCCTTGTCGGCCACCTCCTGCATATCCAGATCGAGGGTGGTGACTACATGCAACCCGTCTTCGGGTTCCTGGTATCCGGCGCCGGCCACGCGCCCCTGGAACCCGCGGGCGATGCGCTGCCGCACGGTCTTGCCGTCGCGCCCCGCCAGCTCTTCGCGATAGGCGTCCTCGATGCCGTAGTTGCCCTGCTCGCCCTGCTTGCCGATGGTGCGGCGGGCCAGCTCGCCCTGGGGATAGATGCGTTCGTCGCTCTCCACGAGCCGGTAGACCATGCCCATGTTCCAGTTGAGCAGCGGGTAGCGCCGCAGCACTTCCCACTCGGCGAAATCGACGTCGCGCGGGAAGATGTCGACGGGCGTATGGTCGCGGATCGTATCGTAGACGGTGCGGGTGATGAACTCCTCGCCCCGCAGCCGGTCGCCCAGACGGGAGAGCCACCCCTCGGAACGGGCATAGGTCGTATCGCGCGGCCGCACGAGACGGTAATGCCGGGCGTGCTCCTCGCGGAACATGCGCCGATACTCGGCGGCCGACCGATCCTTGAAGAACGCGGCGAGCAGCCCGGCGAGCGAATCGCTCTGCTCGCGGTAGACCTTGAGCGAATCGAGTCCGGCCGCCGCGAAGTCGAAAGCCACCCGATAGCGGAAGATCGACGCGGCCAGCGGATCGCCGTTGCGGGCGAGGATGCTGCCCCGCTGGGCGGGAACGACCTCCTCGGTGAAGATGCGGCTGGCCAGACGCTCGGCGTTGAACGCCACCTCGCGACTGAAAAGCTGCACCCAGATCAAACGGGCCGACACGACCATGCCCGCCGCGATGAAGACGACATACAACAGTCGCACCCGCAGCAGGATATCGCTTTTGATCTTCGAACGCGTCTCTTTCATCACTACCGAGTTTCGATCCGCTCGCCCGGAGCCGGAGGGTCATAGAGCGGAATATTCCGCTCGCGCAGCCGTGCGCTGACGGCCGAATGGGTCGTGCGGCGGAAGCGCTCCTCCTCCAACCGGAGCGAGCGCTCGCGCAGCATCTGCACCTCGCGGTCGAGGCGCGAATAGGTCACATCCAGATGCAGGGCCGTGAACATCACGACGATGCTCAGGAAAAACATGCCCGCCACGCAGAGCATATAGGGATAGTAGCGCGACACGCCGGCCCGCACGAGGATCGTGCCCGAAAAGAACTGCCACAGCACATTGGCCTTGCGCCGCCGCTCGCGCTGCTCGCGCGCCTCGACCTCGGCGCGCTCCAGAGCCTCCCGCTCCAGATCGGCGCGGATATCCTCCTCGGCCTCGCCCCGATCCATGCGCAGCACCTCGCGCCGCACGCGCCGGGCGAACTCCTCGTCCTGCTGCAACCGGCTCTCCTGCTCGGAGACGCCGCTATCGAATTCGTGGTCGTACATACGCTCTACTCGTTACGAACGCCTCCGCAATCCGCGGCATCCGCTTTCTTCACCGCCGCGCGCAACTTGGCCGACCGCGACCGCGGATTGCGCGCCAGCTCCTCGGCCGACGGGGTCACGGCCTTGCGGGTCACCGGCTCGAACGGAGTGCGCGCCCGACCGAAAAAATCCTTCTCCACCTCGCCCGCGAAATTGCCGCTGCGCAGGAAATTCTTGACCAACCGGTCTTCGAGCGAATGGTAGGAGATGACCACCAGCCGCCCGCCGGGCTTCAGCACTTTGAGGCTCTGCTCCAGCGCCATCTTCAGCGCCTCCATCTCGCCGTTGACCTCGATGCGCAGCGCCTGGAATAGCCGGGTCAGGAACTTCGCCTCGTCCTTGCGGGGCGTGCAGGGCTTCACGGCCTCGACCAGCTGCGCCGTGGTGCGGATCGGATCGGCCTGCCGGGCACGGACGATGCAGTTGGCCGCTTTCCACGGGGTTTCGATCTCGCCCCAGTCGCCGAAGATGCGGGTCAGCTCCTCGGCCGGATAGCCGCCGACCACCTCGGCGGCGGTCAGACGCCCCCGCTGGTTCATGCGCATGTCCAACGGAGCTTCGCCGCGGAACGAAAACCCGCGCCCGAGGTCGTCGAAATGGTGCGACGAAACCCCCAGATCGGCCAAAATGCCGTCCAGCTCCGTGACGCCGCGCAGCCGCAGCGCCCCGCGCAGAAAGCGGAAATTGCTCTCCACGAAGCGGAAACGCCCGTCGTCGGGGCAGTTCGCCCGCGTATCCCTATCTTGGTCGAACGCATACAGCCGCCCCCCGTCGCCCAGTGCCGCGAGGATGCGGCGCGAATGCCCGCCCCCGCCGAACGTCAGATCGGCGTATGTGCCCTGCGGATCGACGGCGAGCAACTCCACGGACTCCTCCAGCAACACCGGTGTATGATAGGCGGACATAGGATTGACGGCAAAAGACTATTTGGGTGTAAAGTTAGGTAAAATTCGAAAAGAATACCTATATTTGTAGATATATTTTTCTGCGGCCCGAAACCCGCCCGACGATCGCACGCACCGACGAGGGGCGACCGACGGCCGCAGGTTGCGACGGCGCCTCCGAACACCCGGCAGCCCCGCGCAGCGCAAATCCCCACTCGTCTTATGCCTCGAATCGACATCGGGAACATACTCCTCCAGAAAGCCCCCAAGCTGGCCCGCCGCATTCCGCGGCCGGCGGTCGAATGGCTCCGCCGCACGATCCGCGAAAAGGAGATCAACCACATCCTCGCCTCCTACTGGGAGCTGCCGCCCCAGGAGTTCATCCAGGCCTGCTTCCGCGAATGGGGGGTGACCTATTCGGCCCAGGGATTGGAGAAGCTCGACCCGGCGGGGCGCTATCTCTTCGTGGCCAACCACCCGTTCGGCGGCATGGACGGCATGATGCTGGCCGACAAGCTCATCGACCGCTTCGGCGACGCCCGGGTGGTGGTCAACGACCTGCTGATGCACGTCGAGCCGCTGCGGCCGCTATGGGTGCCGGTCAACAAACACGGCGCGCAGAACATCGACTACGCCCGGCGCTTCGACGAAGCCTTCTTCGGCGATCTGCCGATCCTCACCTTTCCGGCCGGGCTGTGCTCGCGCCGCATCGGGGGCCGCGTGACCGATCTGGAGTGGAAGACCAGCTTCCTGAAGAAAGCCTACGCCTCGCAGCGCTGTATCGTGCCGGTGTTCGTGGAGGGGCGCCTGTCGAACTTTTTCTATCGCGTCGACCGCCTGCGCAAGGCGCTGGGCGTGAAGTTCAACATCGAGATGCTGT
>CAYSJF010000068.1:0-7935 GCA_964431265.1 uncultured Alistipes sp.
GGCATGGTCGTCGCCCTGCCTGCGGGCCAGGCGCAGCAGGCCGTCGACATCCTCGCGGCCGCCGGCGAGCGGGCTTCGGTGATCGGACGCGTCACGGCGACGCCCGGCGTCGTCATCCGATAGCGCGATGCACCGCATTGCGGCATTCGCCTGCGAGGGCCGGCTCTATCGGGAATAATGTTCGGAAAATTTCAAAACGGAATGAATCTATGCGTGCTTTAATCAGTGTGAGCGACAAACGGGGCGTCGTGGAGTTCGCCCGCGGCCTGCGCGAGCAGGGCTGGGAGGTGATCGCCACGGGCGGTACCATGCAGCTGCTGCGCGACAGCGGCGTCGAGGTACTCAACATCAGCGACGTGACGGGTTTCCCCGAGATTTGCGACGGGCGGGTCAAGACCCTGCACCCCAAGGTGCACGGCGGACTGCTGGCGCGGCGCGACGACCCCGAACACCTGCGGGCCTTGCGGGACAACGGCATCGAGTTCATCGATCTGGTGTGCGTCAACCTCTACCCGTTCCGCGAGACCATCGCGCGGCCCGGCGTGGAGATCGGCGAGGCCATCGAGAACATCGACATCGGCGGCCCCTCGATGCTGCGTTCGGCGGCCAAGAACTGGGCCGACGTCACGGTCGTGTGCGACCCCGACGACTATGGACAGGTACTCGCCGAGATTCGTGCCGGGGGCGATACCGGGAAAGCTACCCGACTGCGCCTTTCGGCCAAGGCCTACACCCACACGGCGCAGTACGACGCCATGATCGCCGCCTACATGCGGGCGCAGGCGGGGCTGAACGAGAAGCTGTTCCTCGAATTCGACCTCGTGCAGCCGCTGCGCTACGGCGAGAACCCCCACCAGTCGGCCAAGTTCTACCGTCAGGCCGAGTCCGTGCCCTATTCGCTGGCTTTCGCGCGGCAGCTGGGCGGCAAGGAGTTGTCTTACAATAATATCCAGGACGCGAATGCCGCTCTCTGCATCGTCCGCGAGTTCGAGGAGCCGTTCTGCGTGGGTCTCAAGCACATGAACCCCTGCGGCGCTGCCGTGGGCACCGATGTCGCCGATGCGTGGCGGAAAGCCTACGAGGCCGACAAGGTGTCGATCTTCGGCGGCATCGTGGCCACCAACCGCCCCCTCACGCGCGAGGCCGCCGAGCTGATGAAGCCCGTGTTCCTCGAAATCGTCATGGCTCCGAAGTTCGACGAGGGGGCTTTGGAGGTGCTCGGCGCCAAGAAGAACCTGCGTCTTTTGGAGGTCGACATGTCGCACGGCGCAGCCGCCCCGATGCAGTATGTGAGCGTCAACGGCGGTCTTCTGGCGCAGCAGCTCGACACCGCGACCAAGACCGTGACGGCCGATATGTGCGTCACGCAGCGGAAGCCTACGGCGGCGCAGCTGGACGACCTCGATTTCGGCTGGCGCATCGTCAAGCACGTGAAATCCAATGCTATCGTCGTGGTCAGCGAGGGCCGGACTTTGGGCGTCGGCGCCGGGCAGATGAACCGCATCGGCTCGGCCGAAATCGCGCTGAAGCAGGCCCGGGCCGCCGGCCGCACCGAGGGCTTGGTGCTGGCTTCCGACGGCTTCTTCCCGTTCGACGACTGCGTGGCCCTGGCGGCCGAATACGGCGTCGAGGCGATCGCCCAGCCCGGCGGCTCGGTGCGCGACGAGGATTCGATCCGCAAGGCCGACGAAAAGGGCGTGGCGATGATGTTCGTGGGCGAACGCCACTTCAAACACTGATATTTATGAAAGTTCTTGTAATCGGTTCCGGCGGCCGCGAACACGCCATCGTCGATGCGCTGACCCGCTCGCCGCAGGCGGAGAAAATCTATTGCGCCCCCGGCAATGCCGGCATCGCGCGTCAGGCCGAGTGCGTGGCGATCCGCGAGACCGAGGTCGAGCGCCTGCGCGACTTCGCCGCGGCCGAGGGCATCGGCCTCACGGTCGTAGGGCCGGAGGCGGCGTTGGCGGCGGGTGTCGTCGATGCGTTCGAACGCGCGGGGCTGCGGATTTTCGGCCCCACGAAAGCCGCGGCCCGCATCGAGTCGTCCAAGGAGTTCGCCAAGGAGTTGATGATGAAATACGGCGTCCCGACCGCGGGATTCAAAGCATTCACGGACTATGAAGCGGCGCGCGATTACGTGGCCGGACGGTCGTTCCCGGCGGTGCTGAAGTACGACGGTCTGGCCGCCGGCAAGGGGGTCGTCGTCGCGCAAACCCCCGACGAGGCCGACGCCGCCTTGCGCGACATGCTTTTGGACGACAAGTTCGGCCGGGGCAAAGTGGTGGTCGAAGATTACTTGGAGGGGCCGGAATTTTCATTCATGTGCTTCGTGTCGGGCCGCCGCGTGTGGCCCATGGTGCTCGCGCAGGATCACAAGCGCGCCTGCGACGGCGACCGGGGGCCGAACACCGGCGGCATGGGGGCCTATTCGCCGCTGCCGTTCATCACGGCCGACGACGAAAAATACGCGTTGGAACACATCCTGCAGCCTGTGGCCGACGCCATGGTCGCCGAGGGGTGCCCGTTCCGGGGCGTGCTCTATGGCGGGTTGATGAAGACCGCGCAGGGCATCCGGGTCATCGAGTTCAACGCCCGTTTCGGCGACCCCGAGACCGAAGTCGTGCTGCCGCGCCTGCGGAGCGACATCGTAGATATTTTCTGCGCCGTGGCCGAGGGCCGCGAAGCGACGTTGGAGTGGCACGATTTCGCGACGCTGGGCATCGTCCTTGCGTCGAAAGGCTACCCCGACGCCTATGAAAAGGGTCACGAGATCAAGGGCTTGGAGCGGCTCGAAAGCACGGTCTACCATATGGGCACGAAGTCCGACGGCGGTCGCGTGCTCACCGACGGCGGTCGCGTGCTTTTCGTGGTGGGGCAGGGCCGCGATTTGGCCGAAGCCCGCGCGAAAGCCCTCGCCGACGTGGCCCGCATCGAGTGCGACAATCTTTTCCACCGCTCCGACATCGGACATTGGGCGTTGGAAAAATAATGTATCTTTGTACGGCGATTGTAGCCGGCAGGGCTGCGAATTTTGCCGCCGGGGGCCGGCTCGCATCGTCGATGCGCTCCGCAGCCGGCCCGGGCGAACGGATCGACGGACGATAACGATTTTGGGTTTATGATTGTTTCCGGAAAAGAACTCTCGGCGAAGCTCAAGGCCGAGATGGCGGCCGAGGTGGCCGAGTTTCCCGCCCGATACGGGCGGGTGCCCCATTTGGTCGTGATTCTGGTGGGCGACGACCCCGCCAGCGTCAGTTATGTGACCGGCAAGGCCAAGGCTTCGGCCGAGGTGGGCATCCGCAACACCACGATCCGCAAGCCCGCGACGATCGCGGAGACCGAGTTGCTCGGCATCGTTGCCGCACTGAACGCCGACCCCGAGGTCGACGGCATCCTGGTGCAGCTGCCCTTGCCGGAACATATCGACGAGGCCCGCATCATCGCCGCGATCGACGAAAGCAAGGATGTCGACGGCTTCCACCCGCTCAACGTGGCGGCTTTGTGGCAGAAACAGCCCTGCACGTTGCCCTGCACGCCCAAGGGGATCGTGAAGCTGTTGAAGGCGGCCGGCGTCGGCATCGCCGGGCGCGAAGCGGTGGTCGTCGGACGCAGCAACATCGTGGGGCTGCCCGTGGCCAAGCTGCTGCTCGACGAGAACGCCACCGTCACCGTGGCCCACAGCCGCACGCGCGACCTCGCCGAGGTGACGCGCCGGGCCGAAATCCTCGTCGTGGCGATCGGCCGGCCCCGCTTCGTCACGGCCGACATGGTGGCCGAGGGTGCCGTGGTCGTCGACGTGGGGGTCAACCGCGACCCTGCGACGGGCAAGCTGTGCGGCGATGTCGACTTCGCGGCCGTCGAACCCAAGGCCTCGGTCATCACGCCCGTGCCCGGCGGCGTCGGCCCGATGACGATCTGCTGCTTGCTTGAGAACACCATAGAGTGTTTCCTCCGGGGGCGGAAACAGCACTGTTAAATCGTTTTATAAAACGTTTTAGCCTGGCGAAAAGCCGGGGTGTTTTTTTCGGGTGCAGGGCCGCCCGTCGAAGTGCGGCGCTCCGGGAACCGGGCGTTCTCGGGGCGCTATCTTTTATAGCTGCATCGCATCCGTTCAGGCAGGGGTGCGGCCGTGTCGCGGCGGAGGATCATCGCCCGGTCGGCGGTCGGGTCGCCCGTGCCGAAGTCGAATTCGGCCGCTCCGTCGAACGTCACCGGCACCGCGCCCGCGAATCCGAAGCGTCCGTAGAAGTCGCGCAGCCACGCTTGCTCCGGCGAGGGAATCAACATCGCAGTCCGCTGGCGGGCGTCGCACCGTTGCAGGGCCTGCCGCAGCAGCTGCGTCGCCAGCCCCTGCCCGCGGTATTCGGGATCGGTCGCCACGCCGTAGATGTAGTCCGCGGGGCCTGCGTCGCCGTCAAGCGGCAGCAGGTGGAGCATCGCCGCTATGCGGTCGTCGCGCCGGATCGAGAGCATGCGCCGGCGGTCGTAGTAGCGGAGCAGAAAGCGGTCGACGAATGCGTCGTCGTCGCCGAACACCTTTTGCCACAGCTCCTTGCAGGCTTTCTCGTCGTCGCTTAAGTCGGCCGCCGTGTATTTGAGCAACAGCTCCGTCGGGTGGTAGGAGAGCTTGGCGCGGCGCAACCCCTCCAACCCCAGGTCTTCTTCGCGGTTGATCCGCTTGAAGCGCTCGGGCAGGTGCTCCGCAAAGAGCTTGTTGATCGCCGTGAAAGCCCCTTCGAACGCCATGTCGGCCTTTTCGACATGGGTCACGAAGGTGTCTTGACCGACCGCCGAGCCATAGGTGAACGCTGCGAGCCGCCCGCCCGCATAGATGCACCCTCCATACAGATCGAGTTCTTCGAAATGGGCGAACGCCTGCTGCATGGCCCGCTGTTCGGCGTTCAGCTCCGAAGTGTGCCCTTCGTGGGTGCGGCGCCATTCGCGTTCGAGCGTCATGCACTCGGCGAATCGTTCGGGCGTCAGCTTCTCGTAGCGGTAGTCGGGATATTCGGCCGCGAAGCGGTTGAAGTGGTTGCGCTTGGGCTGGTAGCGGCTGCCCCGCAGGGTGCGCAGCGCCTCGGCGTCGTAGATGTAGTCGGCCAGCGCCCGGTCGGCGTCGAAAGCGAAGCGGCCCGGGTAGCGTTCGCGCAGCGCCCGGCACCCCTCGGGGGTGAGTCCGACGATCCGCAGCCGCTGGCCGTGGGCGCGGGCATCGTCGGAGAGCACGGGGACGATCTCGGTGAAGTCGCCCGGCCCCACGGGCTGCATGTAGCCCGTTTCCGGCCCGCCGTCGATGTGGAACCGGACGACCAGAAACCCGTCGACCTCGGCCCACGCGCTCCGGTAGACATCCTGCCAGCAGTACATGTTGGCGAACGCCAGGTCGCAGTTGCGGATGTCTGACGCCCGCGTGTAGCGTTCGATCGCGGTGCGGTCTTCCGGCCGCAGGGGGTGGAATTCAATCATCGATCACGTAGCGTTTGTGTTCGATATGGGTGTAGTATTGCTGCACGAGCGCGCGGAGCGCATGTTCCAGCGAATCGGCGTCGGGTGCCGGCGCCTGCGTCTCGTCGAAGGTCGTGGTGCCGCTGTCGGTCAGCGCCCGGAAGCGGCCGTCGTAGCTCACGGCCCAGCGGGGCCGTCCGGTCTCGCCCAGCACGTCGCGGCCGAACGCGAAGTAGGGCGTCCGGTCGCCCACAAGCCCCAGGATCGTGGGCATGAGGTCGAGTTGCTGGGTCACTTCGCCGATCTCGCCCCGCAGCGCGCCGTCGGGCGTGTAGATGAACCCCACGATGTGGTGGCTGCCCGGAAACGAGCGGGTCTCGGGCGCGAACTTCTCCGACGACACATGATCGGCCACGAAGACAAAGATCGTGCGACGGAACCACTCCTCGCCGCCGAAACGCTCGAAGAAGCGGCGAAAGGCCCAATCGTCGTAGGCCACGCCTTTGTGGATGCGCGTGTAGCCCTCGGGCAACGTCGCCGCGTAGCGCTCCGGCACCACGAACGGGTGGTGCGACGAAAGGGTGAAGAGCGTGCCGAAGAAGGGTTGCGGCGTTTTCGCGAGTTCTTCCCCGGCGAATTGCAGGAACTCCTCGTCCCAGATGCCCCAGTAGCCGTCGAAATCGGCCGTGCCGTGGGCCGCCTCGTAGTCTTCGCGGCTCACCAGCCGCTCGATCCCCGCCGAGCGGGCATAGGCCCCGAAGCCCATCGAGCCGCGCTCCGAGCCGCAGAAAAAGAGGGTCGCATAGCCCTTGTCCGCCAGTATGGCCGGCAGCTGCCTGCTTCGGCCCAGCGCCTGCGGCATCAGCACGAACGGCGTCTTGAACGAGGGGATGCTTCCCAGGATTGAGGGCATCGCCTGGATCGAGCGCGTGCCGTTGGCATACATGCGGCGGAAAGTCAGCCCCTCGCGCATCAACGAATCGAGAAACGGCGTGAACCCCTGCTCCGGCAGGTCGGCATAGAGGTCGGGCCGCAGGTGGGCCGAGTGCTCGGCCGACATGCTCTCCAGGATGAAGATCATCACGTTGCGGCCCTGCAGCGAATCGCGGTCCCGAAGAGTTTTTCCGGCTTCCGGTCGGTGCTCGGGGGTGAAGAGCCGCGGCAGCTCGTCGTCCGCATAATCCTTGCGGTAACGGATTTTGCCGGCGCTGCCGATCGTGCGCAGGATGCAGAAGGGGTTGCTCAACACGAGGTTGGCCTTGTTCGGATCGGCCGTGTAGAGCGTAGCGTTGGAGAGGGTGATCGGCCGCGTGGCGCGGGTGAATCCGCCCCGCATGCCGGCCACGCACAGCCCGGCGGCCAGCGCGAAAAGCAGCGTGCCCGCGACATAGCGGCTCCGGCCCTGCAGGATCGGCCGACAGGGCGTTTTACGGCCGTAGCCCCACACCAGCAGTGCCAGCAGCGCTGCCGCCGCCAGCAACAGCGGCCAGTTCTCGATCATGAATTTGCCCGCCAGCAGCAGCGAGTTGTCGTTGTCGGCGAAGAAGATTTCGTCGGCCGTGAAACGCTTCTGCGTGTAGCGGAAATAGACCGCATCGGAGAGGTTGGCGACCACCACCAGCACGAAATTGACGACGACATAGTAGCCGAAAAGTAGGTCGCGGTACCACTTCCGCTCCTGCAGGCGGAGCGGCACGAGCGACAGCAGGATGAAGATGCCGTCGGCATAGACCGCCGATGCCGTGTCGAAAAGCAGCGACCCGCGCAGCAGCGCCCCCGCTTCGGCCCACCCGATCGCTCCGATTTGGGCGGCGTTCGCGAGATAGAAGATCGCGCGGCAGAGCCACAGCACCAGGTAGACCACGGCGATGCGGCGCACGAGCAGCGCCAGGGGCGTATGGAGCAGCTTTCGCATGACGGACGGCTATTCGCAGGCCTTGAGCGACATGTCGAGCGACTTGATCCGGTGGGTCAGCGCACCCACCGAGATGAAGTCGACGCCGCATTCGGCATATTCGCGCAGGTTGTCGAGCGTGATGCCGCCGCTCGATTCGGTTTCGCAGCGTCCGGCCACCTTGCGCACCGCTTCGCGCGTGAGCGCGGGCGTGAAGTTATCGAACATGATGCGGTCGACGCCTCCGGCGGCGAACACCTCGTCGATATCCTCCAGCGTGCGCACTTCGCATTCGATGGGTATGGTCTTGCCCTTGGCGGCGAGGTATTCGCGTGCGCCGCGGATCGCCCGGCCGATGCCGCCGGCGAAGTCGATGTGGTTGTCTTTCAGCAGGATCATGTCGAACAACCCCATGCGGTGGTTCTCGCCGCCGCCGATCTTCACGGCCATCTTGTCGAGTACGCGCATGCCCGGCGTGGTTTTGCGGGTGTCGAGCACGCGGGTGTGCAGCCCCTCCAGACGGGCCACATAGAGGGCCGTCTGCGTCGCTACGCCGCTCATGCGCTGCATGATGTTCAGCAGGATGCGTTCGG
>CAYSJF010000069.1:0-7853 GCA_964431265.1 uncultured Alistipes sp.
AAGTTTACTTGAGCTATGCCGAGGCGGGAAAACCTGCAAGCAGTTGAACGTTTTCATAAGCCGAGGGCAGAGGCGAACTTGTTCGCGCTGTGCCGAGGCGAGAGAGGTGCGAGAATTTGAATGAAATGGATCTGACGAAATTTTCCCGTCGTGCGACGAACGAAGTTCGGATCGGGGGGCGGCGCGGCGGCCTGGCGGTGCGGATCGGCGGGGTGCATCCCGTCGCAGTGCAGTCGATGACCAACACCGACACCAACGACACCGAGGCCTGTGTGGCGCAGATCGGGCGGATCGCCGCTGCGGGCGGCCGGATCGTGCGGCTCACGGCGCAGGGGCGGCGCGAGGCGGAGAATCTGAAGCATATCGCCCGGCGTGTGCGCGAAGAGGGCATCGGGGCGGTTTTGGTCGCCGACATTCATTTCCTGCCCGAAGCGGCGGCCGTGGCGGCGCAGTATGTCGACAAGGTGCGCATCAACCCCGGGAACTACCGCACCGATCACGGCGAGCTGGAAGCGCTCATCGAGCAGTGCCGGCAGCGGGGCGTCGCCCTGCGGATCGGCGTCAACCACGGTTCGTTGGCCAAGCGCGTCTTCGACCGGTGGGGCGATACGCCGCAGGGCATGGTGGTTTCGGCCATGGAGTTTTTGCGGGTTTGCCAGCGGATGAAGTTCGACCAGGTGGTCGTGTCGATGAAGTCGAGCAATACCTGCGTGATGGTCGCCGCGTATCGTTTGTTGGTCGAGGCCATGGAGGCCGAGGATATGCACTATCCGGTGCATGTGGGGGTCACCGAGGCCGGCAACGGACTGGAGGGGCGCATCAAGAGCGCCGTGGGGATCGGGGCGTTGCTGGCCGACGGCATCGGCGACACGATCCGCGTGTCGTTGACCGAGGCGCCCGAGCATGAAATCCCCGTGGCGCAGCTGCTGGCGGATCATTTTGCCGAGCGGCCGGGCGAGTTCGAGGTGCGTCACCCCGAGCGTTATTCGCCCACGGAATTCCGACGGCGCAGCCGGGTGGCTGTGCCGGTGGTGCACGACGAGCCGATGGAGGGTTTCCGGGTGATCGAAGCGTTTTCGGGCAACCCTACGGCCGAGTTGCGCGCGGCGATTCTCGATCTGGAGCAGCCCGATGAACCGGTGGTGGTGAAACGGCGATACGAGGACGCCTCGCTCGAAACGCTGGCGGTGAAAGCCGCCGCCGATCTGGGCGTGCTGCTGCTCGACGGCCTGGCCGACGGCATCTGGATCGATGCGCCGGGCCACGATCCGAAAGCGATCCGCGAAGTGGAGCTGATGATCCTGCAGGCGGCGCGCGTGCGCTTCTCGCATACCGAATATATCGCCTGCCCCTCGTGCGGGCGGACGTTGTACGACATCGAACGCACGTTGGGCGACATCAAGGCCCGCACGTCGCATCTCAAAAACCTGAAGATCGGCGTCATGGGCTGTATCGTCAACGGCCCGGGCGAAATGGCCGACGCCGACTACGGATATGTGGGCGCCGGGCCGGGTCGCATCACCCTCTATCGGGGCCGCACCATCGTGGAGCGCAGTATCCCCCAGCAGGAGGCGCTGGATCGGTTGATCGACCTGATCCGGGCCGACGGAAAATGGGAGGAAGCACAATAATGAATCGCTGACATATATATTATACCCGTCGTTGTTTTATGGGTTCCGTCGTTATTCTTCCTGCGGCTTATCTTCCTTCGGTGGCCTATTTCGCCTGTTTGGTGCAGAGGCCGTGCGTGATCGACCTGGGCGAGCACTTCATCAAGCGGTCGCAGCGCAATCGTGCCCGGATTCTGGCGGCCGACGGCGTGATGGAACTCACGGCCCACGTGGCGCATGCCGACCGGCCCCGGCAGCCGATGCGCGAGGTGCGGCTCGACTACTCGAAGCGCTGGCAGCACCAGCATTGGGGGGCCTTGGTCGCCGGATACAAGGGTTCGCCCTATTTCGACTACTTCGCCGATGCGCTGGCGCCTTTTTACGAACGGCGGTTCGAGTTCCTGGCCGACTACGACTTATGTCTTTTAGAAAAACTCTGCGGATTGATTCGGGTGCCTATGCCCCGGATCAGCGAAGGTTATATCGAGGCGGGGCCGGACGATCTCGACCTGCGGCCCCGGCATGCCGAAAAAAGCCCGGCGATCGTCGCCGAGCCTTATGTGCAGGTCTTCGCAGACCGCCAGCCGTTTGCGGCTAATTTGTCGGTTGTCGACCTGTTGTTCGCGGAGGGGCCGGCGTGCCTTTCGCTTTTGAAACGTTGCCTACTTGGATGATCATCTCGTCGCGCAGCTTTCCTGCGGCGGCTTTCACCACCACGCGGCCCTGCAGCTCCACGGTGTCCGAGCGGTACTGGCAGGGGGCATATTCGTTGACCGCCACCGTGTCGCCGTTGACCAGCAGCAGCGGCATGCCGGCCGATGAATAGAGATGGAACGACTGCTGCGGAACGTTGCGGCGGCGGTAGTGCCGTCCGGAGATGTGCAGCGTCGGCGACTTCCGGTTCCACAGCGCCTTGTAGAGGTAATAGGTATCCTTGCGGGTGCGGCGGTCGATCGTCGCCAGTCCCATGCCGTTGATGCCGTAGGGGCGCCGGGCCGAGCCGTAGTCGAACATGTTTTCGATCCACACGCCCCAGAACAGCGAGTCGTTCTGCAGCAGTCGGGCGTACTCCTCGTGGAAAAGTCGTTGCCGCTCTTCGGGCATCCGGTTCTTGGTGGGGTCGGGCTGCGCCGTGTAGCTCTCGTGGCCGATGAACCCGCTGCCGCCGTATTCGATGGCCGAATGGAGATGCGACCATTTCTCCTGCAGGTTGTCGTGCCACAGCGTGAGGTCGTCGACCTTGCCCTTGTTCCAACCCACGTCCTGCCGCCAGACGATCAGATCGGTCACGAAGTTGATGCTGCCGTTCTGGTCGCTCACCGCCACGGTCGGGCGCGAGGGATCGAGCGCGCGGGCCGCTTCGTGCAGCTGGCGGAGGTAGGGCGTGACGTTGTCGCCGCGTGTCCAAAGCCGCGAGAAGATGCCCCACATCAGCACCGAGGGGTGGTTGATGTGCTGGGCCACGATCTCCTGCAGCTGCTCCATGCCGTTCTGCTGGAACTGGGGCGTGGCGAAATAGGCCGCATCGCTCAAGAACGGTGCGCGGTGCAGCGGCGTGTCGATCCATACGAACATACCCGTTTCGTCGCAGCGGTCGTAGAGATATTGGGCGTGGGGCATCACCACCGAGCGCAGCGCGTTGGCGCCCAGCGTGCGGATGTCCCGCAGATCGTCGTCGTAGTCGGCGTCCTTGAGGGCGCCGCCCGATATGGAGTTGTCGTGGTGGAGTGCTACGCCGCGCAGCCGGACGGGTTCGCCGTTGAGCAGCAGCGCGCCGTCCTCGCCCGTTTTGATGCTGCGGAATCCGGTGCGCACGCTCACCCGGTCGCAGTCGTCGTCGCTGCCGACGGTGGCCGTGACGGTGTAGAGCGCCGGATGTTCGGGACTCCACAGTCGGGGCGACGGGATCGAGTAGGCGATGCGGAGCGGGCTGCCGTCGATTCGGGCGTGGATGCGTTTGGTCAGCACGCAGCGACCGTTCGGCGCCGTGATGTCGAGCGTCACCGGTGCGGAGGAGGCGTTTTTCGAGGTGAGGTGGATTTCGATTTCGCCCTCGGCTTTCTCTTCGGTGGCGACATGCTGGTGCACCAGCACGCCCTCGGTACCCAGATAGAGCGGCGAAATGGCGGTCTGACCCGTGAGGATGAGTTCCGCTTCGCGATAGAGACCGCCGTAGAGATTGATGTCGGTCGAGGTGGGCAGCACGTCGTTGCGCGAAGCGTTGCTCACCACCATGAGCAGGGCGTTGTCGGTGCCGAAGCGGATTTTGTCGGTGATTTCGAACGTGAAGGCCGTGGCGCCGCCGCGGTGGGTTCCGGCATGGCAGCCGTTGACGAAGAGGTCGGCCACGCTTTGCGCGCCGTAGAACCGCACGAAGATGCGTTTGCCCGCCCAGTCGGTGGGCACGAACATGTTGTTGCGGTAGTTGCCCGTGGCTTCGAGCAGCACCCCTTCATGGGTCGGTTCGGTGTTCCAGGTATGGGGCAACGTGACATAGCGGGCGTTGTCGCTGCTGGTCTCCGACCGGAAGAAGAAGTGCCAGCCCTGGTTGAGTTGGAGCACTTCGCGGGCGGAGGTGCGCGCCTGTATGCAGAAGACGAACGACAGTCCGAGCAAAAGGTACCGTTTCATGACCGAATTTTTAGCTTATAGTGCAAAGATAGCGCATGCCGCGATGAATTCAAAATCGCGGCGGCTTTCTGTTTTTCGAAAAAAATGCCTATCTTCGCATATCAAACGGTCAGAACGGATGAAATACAGACGGATACTTCTGAAATTGAGCGGCGAATCGTTGCAGGGCGAGCAGAAATACGGTCTTTCGCCCCAGGTGCTCCGCTCCTATGCCGAGCAAATCGCGGCGGCGCTGGCCGCGGGCGTGCAGGTCGGCATCGTCATCGGCGGCGGCAACATCTTCCGCGGCATGACGGGCGCCAAGAAAGGCTTCGACCGCGTGAAGGGCGACCAGATGGGCATGCTGGCCACGATCATCAACTCGCTGGCGCTGCAGTCGGCTTTGGAAGACAACGGCGTGCCGGCCAAGGTACTCACTTCGATCCGCATGGAGCCGATCGGCGAATACTTTTCCAAAGCCAAGGCCATCGAATACCTGGAGGCCGGCTATGCGGTGATCATCGGCGGCGGGACGTCGAATCCCTACTTCACGACCGATTCGGCCTCGGCCCTGCGCGGCATCGAGATCGAAGCCGACGTCCTGCTCAAGGGCACGCGGGTCGACGGGGTCTATACGGCCGATCCGGAGAAAGACCCTGCGGCGGTGAAGTTCGACGAAATCACGTTCGAGGAGGTGCTCGATCGCCGACTCAAGGTGATGGATTTGACGGCGTTCACGCTCTGTCGCGAAAACGGACTCGAAATCGTCGTCTTCGACATGGACACGCCCGGCAATCTGGGCAAACTCCTTGCTGGGGAGCAAATAGGTACGAGGGTAAAACTATGAGGTCGGGAAGTTTTCCACTACGTCCTGCCCACCTCGCCACGAATATTTGACCTTTCCACTTTCCACTTTTCACCTCGACCGAAATGGCAACCAAGAAAAGCAACAAACAACTTTGGGTGATGCTGGCGCTGATCGCGGCGATCGTCGCGGTGCTCCTGCTGCTGCCCGGTTGCGGCGGCCGCACGAACAAGAGCGTGCAGGACGAGGCCGAAGCCGCGACGCTGGTCAAGGCCGGCGACGCAGCCCCCGACTTCACTGCGACGATGTTCGACGGCGGGAAAATCGCTCTTGCCGATCTGCGCGGCAAAGTAGTGCTGCTGAACTTTTGGGCTACGTGGTGCCCGCCCTGCCGGCAGGAGCTGGCGCGCGTGGAGACCGACGTGATCGACCGCTTCGCCGGGCGCGAGTTCGTTTTCCTGCCCGTTTCGCGCGGCGAGACGCGCGAGGCCGTAGCTGCGTTCCGCGAAAAGACGGGCTACGCTTTTCCCATGGGTCTCGACCCGCAGCGGGAGATTTACGACCGCTATGCCTCGAATTTCATTCCGCGCAACTTCCTGATCGACCGCGACGGCAAAGTCGTCGAGACGACGGTGGGTTACGAACCCGAAGAGTTCGACGCCCTGTTGCAGCGCATCGAAACCCTGTTGAACCGATAACCGATATTCGCACAAATTCATAGAATCATGGATACCAAAACCATTCTCGACGAGGCTTCGGCCCGCATGCAGAAAGCTATCGATCACCTCGAAGAAGAGTTGCTCAACGTCCGTGCCGGCAAGGCTTCGCCCAATGTCCTGAACGGCGTGATGGTCGACTACTTCGGTTCGCAGGTGCCCGTGTCGGGCGCGGCCAGCGTCACGGTGCCCGATGCCAAGACCATTCTGATCCAGCCGTGGGACAAGAACATGATCCGCACGATCGAAAAAGCGATCATCGACGCCAACATCGGCCTGACGCCTTCGAACAACGGCGAGCAGATCCGTCTCTCGATCCCGCCCCTCACGGAGGAGCGTCGCAAGGAGTTGGTGAAGCAGGTGCGCGGCGAAGCCGAGACGGCCCGCATCAGCCTGCGCAATGCCCGCCGCGATGCGGTCGATGCGTTCAAGAAGGCCCAAAAAGAGGGCATGCCCGAAGACGAGTCGAAAGACGGCGAAACGCAGTCGCAGAAACTCCTGGAAAAGTTCACCAAGACCCTCGACGAGATTCTGAACAAAAAGGAGAAGGAGATCATGACCGTATAGGTCGCTTCCGAACACGGTATTGCGGGCGGAATCTTCGCATTTCGCCCGTTTTCCATGATATGTCCGCCATGAAAAAAGTTGCCGTCCTGTTGTTTCTGGTCGCGCTGACCGGCATCCGAAGCGTCGCTGCCCAGGGCTATGTCAAGCTCAATGGATTGTATGCTTTGGCGGGCGTGGTCAATCCGGCCGTGGAGTTCGCCGTTTCGCCCAAGTCGACGATGCAGACCGAGATCGTCTTCTCGCCCTGGAAGTCGATCGACGACAGACACATGATGTTCGGCATCCTGATGGGCGAATACCGCCGTTACTTCAAGGAACACAACCGCGGCTGGTACTTGGGCGCCAACCTCGGTATGATGGCGTTCGACATGTCGAAACCCTATTGGGACGGCGGCTGCATCCGTTTCGAGAACCGCTACTGCAAGGGCTACGGCATGATGATCGGCCTGTGCGTAGGCTATGAATACCGGTTTTGCGAACGGTGGCTGGTCGACGCGTTTTTCGGCTGGTCGTGGATGGACAGCCACTACAACGGCTACAGCCTGGAGGGCGAAATAGACATGTATCCCCACCGTCCCGTGCAGCCCGAACACCCCGATCCGTTCAACGGCTCGTCGGAGTGGTATCCCAACAAAATCGGCATCTCGATCGGCTATCGGATCTTCAAGCCGAAGAACTGACGGCCATTTCCTAAACAGCTCTCTTTCTACCCGGAGTGGCAGGGGTCACGGCTCTTGCCAGGGAGGTAAGTAGATTCAGCAATCCACTGACGACATAAGGCGCAGAGAGACGGCGGCCCGAAAAACCACGGCGCTCGCACCTCGGAAATCGGACGACTTCGAGACTTGCGACAGCCCGGAGAAAGTATCGGAGCGGTCTGCTCGCGGGGTCGTCAGTTATTCATTCCAGTTTAGCAAAGAGTTAACCCTTTTCCTTTTTGTTATTCATTCCAGCGATTGCTTCGTATGCCTGCCGCGGGCTACCGCCACGAGTCGTCGGGAGCCTTGACGAACGTCGGCGTGTGGGGCCTCTACTTCTCGTCGTCGTCCTATGCCGCAGGCAGCATCAACGCAGGCTATCTGAACTTCAATTCGGGCAACGTGAACCCGTTGAACAACGCGAACCGGGCTTCCGGCCTTTCCGTGCGCTGCGTCCAGCATCTGCGAAGAGAGCTGTTTAAAACAAACGCAGCAGAAATATTGTTGCGTATATAAAAACTCCCGGTCGTCTTTCGGCGACCGGGAGTACGATTATCGAAGAGTCGTTTTACTTCACCTTGGGGCCGGCAGCCACGAGGCTCTTGCCCTCGTCGTTGCCCGTGAACTTCACGAAGTTCTTCACGAAGCGGGCGGCCAGGTCTTCGGCTTTGATCTCCCACTCCTTGGCGTTCTTGTAGGTGTCGCGCGGATCGAGGATCTTGGGGTCTACGCCCGGCAGCTCGGTCGGCACCTTGAAGTCGAAAGTCGGGATCGTCTTGGTCGGAGCCTTGTCGATCGAACCGTCGAGGATGGCGTCGATGATGCCGCGCGTATCCTTGATCGAGAT
>CAYSJF010000070.1:0-7824 GCA_964431265.1 uncultured Alistipes sp.
GTGGTACAATACGCTCGTCGCCGCGGGCTTCACCGAGTTCAAGCTCCCCGAGGAGACCGAGGAAAAGGAGTAGACGGCGCGGCTTCCGGAAAGCGTGCCGGCATCGTTGCGATGCGGCGTTCCGGGAGCGCGGTATTCGGAGTATCCACTTTATATCGTTGCCGATGAATCTTTCTGCCGAGCATGTCGAACGGCTGCGCACGCTGATGATGCAGCCCCCGCAGCGAGTCGTGATCGTCGCCCACACCAACCCCGACGGCGATGCCGTGGGTTCGTCGCTGGCCTGGGCCGAGGCGTTGCGCAGCATGGGGCACAGCGTGACCTGCATCGTGCCGAACAAATACCCCTATTTCCTCGACTGGATGTCGGGCATCGGGGAGATCGTGATCTTCAAGAACGACACCGAGGGCGTCGCGCTGAAGGCCGTCGCCGAGGCCGACATGATCTTCTGCCTCGACTTCAATTCGCTGTCGCGCCTGGAGATATTGAGCGACACCATCGCCGCCAACACGTCGGCCCGGCGGGTGCTCATCGATCATCATTTGTCGCCCGCTCCGGGTTTCGACCTGGCGTTCTCCTATCCCGATGCGTCGAGCACGTGCTACATCGTCTTCTGCCTGATCGAGGCGCTGTTCGGCGTGGAGTTCATCTCCACCTCCATGGCCGAGTCGCTCTACGTGGGCATGATGACCGATACGGGCAATTTCGCCTACTCGAAGCTCACGCCGGGGCTGTTCCGCGCCGTGGCGTCGCTCGTCGAGCGGGGCATCCGCATCCCCACGATCCACAACAACGTCTACAACTCCTATACCGAGGGCCGCGCCCGCCTGTTCGGCTATGCGATCGACCGCAAGATGCAGATCATCGAGGAGGGCACGGTGGCCTACATGTCGCTCATGGAGCACGAGATGCGTCGCTTCCAGTTCCAGCAGGGCGACAGCGAGGGGTTCGTCAACTACGCCCTCACGATCAAGAAGGTGAAGATATCGGCCATCTTCCTCGCGCACCGCAAGTTCATCCGCGTGTCGTTGCGCTCGCGCGGCGGGGTCGACGTCAACCTTTTCGCCCGCAAATACTTCAACGGCGGCGGCCACAAGAACGCCGCCGGGGGCAAGTCGTTCGTCTCCATGCAGGAAACCATCGACCACTTTGTCCGCTCCGTGCGCGAGTTCGCCGAGGAGGGTTATCTGGGGCCTGAAGCCTTGCCGGTGAAGCAGTAGCTTTTCTGCGGTTTCGCTTCGGGGCGGGAACCTTTGCAGGGCAGTTCCGGCAGCACTATAGAGTAAATAGCATATCTTATGAAGTCCGCGCCGTGGCGCGGACTTCGCCGTTTTCGGACGGCCGATGCCGATGCCCGCCGACGCGACCGGCAGCACGATGTGCCCCGGCGCGGACTTCGTTGTTTTGTCGACAAATTGTTGATTAAATCGGCGGCGGGGAAGACTCCGTCTGCCGAACATTTCCTACTTTTGTTTCGGCGAGGTTCTCCGCCGGCGGCTGCCGGCACGAGATCAAAAGGGAACACCTGTGCGAATCAGGGACTATGCCCGTAGCTGTAAGTTCCGTCGTGTGCTGCGCATTCTTGAGCCACTGTCCCCCGTGTCGGGGCGGGAAGGCGTGCAGCGGGAACGAGTCAGAAGACCTGCCTTGCCGGAAAGTTCTGCCGCCCTCGGGAGCATAGGACGCAGGACGAAAGCGATTTTATCGGAATTATTGCGAGGTGTGCGGAACGGCTCGGCCTTTCTGCCCCGATGTCGAAGCCGCAAGCGGAAAACGGATCGAAAACGTCTGCGCCGGTGTGTTTGTTCTCCCGCGAATAGGCGTTTGAAACCCGTCGGCCGCTTCGCCGCAGGCGGAGACGGACGGAAGCCGTCGCTTCGCTTTTCGTTCGGGCGAGAAGCGGCAATAGGTAGCGATTGAACGGCAAAAAGGAGAATCGAATATATAAATATAGGTTATCTATGGGTATTTCCGAACTTACCATTGTCAAGCGCGACGGGAAACGCGAGGCCTTTTCCGTCGAGAAGATCAAGCGCGCCGTGAGCAAGGCGTTTCTGGCCGTCGGCGGTTATGCCACCGACGACGATCTGACGGCTGTCTTGAGCCGCGTGCGCGTCTCCGACGGCATGTCGGTCGAAGAGATCCAGAACCAGGTCGAAACCGCCTTGATGGCCGAGCGCTATTTCGCCGTGGCCAAGAGCTACATCCTCTACCGGCAGAAGCACTCCGAGGATCGCGAGACGCGCGAGAAACTCGATTTCCTGACCTCCTATTGCGATGCGTCGAACCCTGCCACGGGGTCGAAATACGATGCCAACGCCAATGTCGAGAACAAGAACATCGCCACCCTCATCGGCGAGTTGCCCAAGCAGAACTTCATCCGCCTGAACCGCCGCCTCCTGACCGACCGCATCAAGGAAATGTACGGCAAGGAGCTGGCGGACAAGTACCTGCATCTGTTGAACAACCACTTCATTTACAAGAACGACGAGACTTCGATGGCCAACTACTGCGCCTCGATCACCATGTACCCGTGGCTGCTCGGGGGCACGCTTTCCGTGGGCGGCAACTCCACGCGACCCACCAACCTCAAGTCGTTCTGCGGGGGCTTCGTCAACATGGTCTTCATCGTCTCGTCGATGCTCTCGGGGGCCTGCGCCACGCCCGAGTTCCTCATGTACATGAACTACTTCATCGGGCTGGAGTACGGCGAGGACTACTATCTCCATGCCGACGAGGTGGTCGACCTCTCCCGCAAGCGCCGCACCATCGACAAGGTCATCACCGACTGCTTCGAGCAGATCGTCTACTCGATCAACCAGCCCACGGGCGCCCGCAACTTCCAGGCCGTCTTCTGGAACGTCGCCTACTACGACCGCTACTATTTCGAGTCGCTGTTCGGCGAATTCGTCTTCCCCGACGGGTCGAAACCCCATTGGGAGTCGCTGTCGTGGCTGCAGAAGCGCTTCATGACGTGGTTCAACCGCGAGCGCACCAAAACCGTGCTCACCTTTCCCGTGGAGACCATGGCCCTGCTGACCCGGGACGGCGACGTCATGGACAAGGAGTGGGGCGACTTCACGGCGCAGATGTATGCCGAGGGCCACTCGTTCTTCACCTACATCAGCGATAACGCCGACTCGCTCTCGTCGTGCTGCCGCCTGCGCAACGAGATTCAGGACAACGGCTTCAGCTACACGCTCGGCGCCGGCGGCGTCTCCACCGGCTCGAAAAGCGTGCTGACCGTCAACCTCAACCGCTGCATCCAGTATGCCGTGAAGAACAACATGCACTACCTCGCGTTCCTCGAAGAGATCGTCGACCTGGTGCACAAGGTGCAGACGGCCTACAACGAGAACCTCAAGCGGTTGCAGGCCAAGGGGATGCTGCCGCTGTTCGATGCCGGTTACATCAACCTTTCGCGCCAGTACCTCACCATCGGCGTCAACGGGCTGGTCGAAGCCGCCGAGTTCCTGGGTCTTAAGATCGACGACAACGACGCCTATGCCCGCTTCGTGCAGGAGGTGCTGGGTCTCGTGGAGCGGTACAACAAAAAATACCGCTCCAAGGAGCTGATGTTCAACTGCGAGATGATCCCGGCCGAGAACGTGGGCGTCAAGCATGCCAAGTGGGATCGCGAGGACGGCTATGTCGTGCCGCGCGACTGCTACAACTCCTATTTCTATGTCGTCGAGGACGAGTCGCTGAACATCGTCGACAAGTTCCGCCTCCACGGCCGCCGCTACATCGAGCACCTCACGGGCGGCTCGGCGCTCCACATGAACCTCGAAGACCACCTCTCGCAGGAGCAGTACCGCCAGCTGCTGCGCGTGGCTGCGGCCGAGGGGTGCAACTACTTCACGTTCAACATCCCCAACACCGTCTGCAACGCCTGCGGGCACATCGACAAACGCTACCTCCGGGAGTGCCCCGAGTGCCACGGCCATGACCTCGACTACCTCACGCGCGTGATCGGCTACATGAAACGGGTCTCCAACTTTTCGGTGGCCCGCCAGCAGGAGGCCGCCCGCAGGTTCTACGCCAAACCCGAGTAGCCGCCGTGTTGAGGTTCCATAATTTCGACGTGGTCTTCGCCGAGATTCCCGGCGAAACCACGCTGGCCCTCAACCTCACGGGGTGCCCTAACCGCTGCCCCGGCTGCCACAGCCCCCACCTGCAGGCCGACGGCGGCGAGGTGCTGGACGAAGAGACCTTGCGGGTGTTGCTGGAGCGTTACGGCCGGGCCGTCACCTGCGTCTGCTTCATGGGCGGCGACGCCGACCCGCAGCAGGTCGCGCGACTGGCCGGCACGGTGCGGCGGACGATGCCGGGCCTGCGCGTGGGGTGGTATTCGGGCCGGGCGGAGCTGCCGGAGGGGCTGGCGCCGCAGACGTTCGACTACATCAAAACCGGGCCGTGGGTCGAGGCACTGGGGCCGCTCTCGTCGCCCGCGACCAATCAGCGGCTTTACCGCGTCGCCCCCGACGGCACGATGGACGACATCACGGCGCGTTTCCGACGGCGCGGCTGACCCCGAATCCGAGGGGCCGGAGCCGTTTCGCGGAGGGGCATTCGAAATTTTCCGACCGAATTTTTTGCGTGTCTCGTCCCGAAGTCGTACCTTTGCATCCGAATATGAGTCCCATGAAACGCCAATCCGACATAGCGATCCTCGGTTCATCCTGGCAGCAGGATCATCGATCGGGTTTCGGGTCTGTCGACGAGGGGCGCTATTGGTTTTATTAGGGTAACCGGCAACGGTTGCCCTAATTTTTTATCTTCGGTATCGATGAAAACGAGCTATGTCCATGCGCGGATTTTCCGCTGCGGCCGCTTCGAAGCAGGGACGCTTCTGGTCGACGGCGACAGCGGCCGGTTCGTGGCCGACGTTCCCGGCATCGCCGTCGACCGCACGGTCGATCTGGGGGGCCGCTGCGTCGTGCCGGGATTGGTCGACGTGCATGTCCACCTGCGCGAGCCGGGTTTCCCGCACAAGGAGACCATCGCCACGGGTACCGCGGCTGCTGCGCGGGGCGGCTATACGGCCGTCTGCGCCATGCCCAACCTCTGCCCGGCGCCCGATTCGCCCGAGCATCTGCACGTCGAGACCGAGCTGATTCGCCGCGACGCTCTTGTGCGCGTCTTTCCTTATGCTTCGATCACCCTCGGGCAGCGGGGCTGCGGCGAGTTGGTCGATTTCGCGGCGCTGGCGCCCGAGGTCGTCGGCTTCTCCGACGACGGACGCGGCGTGCAGTCGGCCGCACTTATGGAGGAGGCCATGCGCCGCGCCGCGGCGGTCGATAAACCCATCGTCGCCCACTGCGAGGTCGACGAGCTGCTGCGCGGCGGCTACATCCACGACGGCGACTACTGCCGCGCACACGGCCACAAAGGTATCTCGTCCGAGAGCGAGTGGCGGCAGGTCGAGCGCGACATCGCGCTGGCCGAAAAAACGGGGTGCCGGTATCATGTCTGCCACGTCTCGACCGAGGAGAGCGTCGAGCTGGTGCGCCGGGCCAAGGCGCGGGGGCTTCGCGTGAGCTGCGAGACGGCGCCGCACTACCTGCTGCTCTGCGACGACGACCTGCAGGAGGAGGGGCGTTTCAAGATGAATCCGCCGCTGCGGAGCCGGGTCGACCGCGAAGCGCTGGTCGCAGGCATCGTCGACGGCACGATCGAGGTCATTGCCACCGACCATGCGCCCCACACCGCCGAGGAGAAGGCGCGCGGTCTGTCCGGCAGCGCCATGGGCATCGTGGGGTTGGAGTGCGCCTTTCCGCTGCTCTACAAATATCTGGTACTTCCGGGGACGATCTCGCTGGAACGCCTCGTAGCCTTGATGTCGACAAACCCCCGCCGTATCTTCGGCTTGGGCGGCGGCCTGGAGATAGGCGAGGCGGCCGATTTCACGGTGCTCGACCTCGATGCGCAGTATGCGATCGACCCCGCGGCATTCCGCTCCAAAGGGCGCGCCACCCCCTTCGCCGGCTGGCCCGTGCAGGGACGTGCCGCCCTGACGGTGGTGGGCGGAAAGACCGTGTACGACGCGAACGAAGAATCGAAACGAAATAAAGATAGATGAAACCTTATACCAAGAAAATCGTACTCGAAAACGGCCGCGAGTTCTACGGCTACGGGTTCGGCGCCGACCGCGAGACGATCAACGAGATCGTTTTCAACACCTCCATGGTCGGTTACCAGGAGATCGTCTCCGACCCCTCCTATACCGATCAGACGGTGGTCATGACCTATCCCCTGATCGGCAACTACGGCACCGCCGAGGAGGACTACGAGACCAAGTTCCCCACGATCGGGGGCATGATCGTGCGCGAGTACAACGACATCCCCTCGAACTTCCGCTACACGCGCACGCTGAACGAGGTCTTCGAGGAGATGGGCATACCCGGCGTCTGGGGCGTCGACACCCGTGCGCTGGTGCGCATCATCCGCGACGAGGGGAGCCAGAAGGTGATGATTACCGACGCTGCGACGCCCCGCGACGAGGCGCTGCGGCGCCTGCACGCCTACGAGCTGCCCCGCGACATGGTGGCGCGCGTGAGTTGCAGGAAACGGTGGTTTTCGCGTACGCCCAACCACCGCTACGACGTCGTGGCCATCGACTGCGGCATCAAGTACAACATCATCCGCTGCTTCAATGCCAAGGGGTGCAACGTCACGGTCGTGCCGTTCGACGCTTCGGTCGAGGAGATTCTCGCATTCCGGCCCGACGGCATCTTCCTCTCCAACGGCCCCGGCGACCCCACCGACGTGGCGCCCGTCGTCGAGAAGGTGCGGGCCTTGAAAGGGCGGCTGCCGATCTTCGGCATCTGCCTGGGCCACCAGATGATCGCTTTGGCCTACGGCGCCCGGACGTTCAAGATGAAGTTCGGCCACCGCGGCGGCAACCACCCCGTCAAGTGCCTCGCCACGGGCAGGATCGAGATCACCAGTCAGAACCACAGCTACGCCGTCGACATCGCCTCGCTCGAAAATACCTCTTTGCGGTTGACCCATGTCAACCTTTTAGACAACACGGCCGAGGGGGTCGAGTGTCCCGAAGATCGGGTCTTCTCGGTGCAGTACCACCCCGAGAGCGCGCCGGGGCCGCAGGACAGCACCTATCTGTTCGACAAGTTCATTCAAATGATGGAGGAGCACAAGCATGCCTAAGAGAAAAGATATCCGCAAAGTTCTGGTCATCGGTTCCGGCCCGATCGTCATCGGGCAGGCCGCCGAGTTCGATTACGCCGGTACGCAGGCCTGCCTGGCCCTGCGCGAGGAGGGCTACGAAGTGGTGCTGGTCAACTCCAACCCCGCCACGATCATGACCGACACCCACATCGCCGACAAGGTCTACATGGAGCCGCTGACGCTCGAATACGTGGCCAAGATCATCCGCTACGAGCGGCCCGACGCCATCGTTCCGGGCTTGGGCGGGCAGACGGGTTTGAACCTCGCTGTGCAGTTGGCCAAAAAGGGTATTTTGGCCGAGTGCCAGGTCGAGATTCTGGGCACCTCGTTCGAGTCGATCGAGCGGGCCGAGGATCGCGAGCTGTTCAAGGAGCTGTGCCAGTCGCTGGGCGAACCGGTGCTGCCCTCGGAGGTCGCCACCTCGGTCGACGAGGCGGCCGCGATCGCGCAGCGGATCGGCTATCCCGTGGTGCTGCGTCCCGCTTTCACGCTGGGCGGCACGGGCGGCGGTTTCGCCGACGACGAGGCGCAGTTGCGCGAGATGATGCGCGGCGCCCTGTTCCTCTCGCCCGTGCACCAGGTGCTCGTCGAGAAGAGCATCAAGGGCTACAAGGAGATCGAGTACGAGGTGAT
>CAYSJF010000071.1:0-7022 GCA_964431265.1 uncultured Alistipes sp.
GTGCATTCGAATTCTTTGAGAAGGATAAGGCTCCTCAGTGGGAACCACGCAACGACTACTTCACTTTCTATCAGCAGCTGAACGCGCTGAAGCACTCACAGCAGGCATTGGCAGCCGGCACACATGGTGGTTCAATCGTAAGCTACCCGACTGTAAGCCCCGACCTGTTGGTGTTCTCTCGCGAGAATGATGGCTCTTCTAAGGTAGTGACGATGGTTAACCTTGGCAGCGAGGAGCAGGCAGTGGAGTTCAAGAGCGCCAAGCCTGACGTAAGCAACATGACGGATTATTTCCGTGGCGAGCCGGCAGACGTGCCGATGTCGCTCGAGCCTGGCGAGTATCTGGTGTTTGTGAAGTGATTTAAGTTGTAAGATTTAAGTTGTAAGATTTAAGTTGTAAGATTTAAGTTGTAAGATTTAAGAATTATAGCCCAGTACCATAAGCAGATACTGGGCTATTGTTTTAGTTACCTATGTCGGCGCTTGGGCGGATAGGAAGCCGGCAATCCATACATAAGCCGGCTGGGAAGCCGGCGCTCCATGATCAGACGTCGAGGCCGAAGGCTTCACGGATAGCTGGTACGGAGTCGAGCTTTTCCCAGGTGAAGAGTTCTACTTCGCGCTCTATGGGAGCAGCGTCGTAGCCTGTTTTGAATACCTTTTTTACTTTGCAGGGTTTACGACCCATATGTCCATATGCTGCAGTCTCAAGATAAATGGGTTCGCGTAGTCCAAAACGCTTTTCTATGGCAAGTGGACGCATATCGAATAGACCGTTGACCACTTCTGCAATCTGAGCATCTGTCATGTTGACCTTGGAGCGACCAAAGGTATTGATACAGAAGCTGACCGGGCTTGCCTCACCGATGGCATACGCCACCTGAACAAGCACTTCATCAGCGACTCCAGCTGCTACAAGATTCTTGGCGATGTGGCGGCACGCATAGGCTGCCGATCGGTCTACTTTCGAAGGGTCCTTACCAGAGAATGCTCCGCCACCATGGGCACCACGACCGCCATAAGTGTCTACTATTATCTTGCGCCCCGTCAGCCCGGCATCAGCATGAGGACCACCAAGTACAAACTTGCCGGTCGGGTTGACGTGGAGGATATAACGATCATCGAAGAGTGCCCGCGTCTCCTCCGGGAGTTTTGCCAAGACACGTGGAATAAGAACATTTCTTACATCACGACGGATCACCTCAAGCATCTTGTTTTCTGCCACTTTCTTTGCTTCGGGAGTATCTTCAAGGGGCTCTATAAACTCATCATGCTGAGTTGAGATGACAATGGTATTGACATGTAGAGGCTTGCCATTGTCGTCATATTCTACGGTCACCTGGCTCTTTGAGTCGGGGCGAAGATACGTGACGAGTTTTCCTTTACGATAATATGTCATCTCCTTTCCTTCACGACGGATGGCAGCAAGTTCGCGCATAAACATATGGGCAAGGTCGAGAGTGAGAGGCATGTAATTTTCAGTCTCATTCACAGCGTAACCGAACATCATACCCTGGTCGCCTGCACCCTGAGCATCAGCAACTTCGCGGTTGACACCCTGAGCGATATCAGGACTTTGCTCATGAATAGCAGAGAGAATGCCACAACTGTCGCAGTCGAAACGGTAAGCACCACGGTTGTAGCCTATGCGGTCAATGACATTGCGGACCACTGAATGAAGATCGATGTATGCATCAGAAGAGACCTCACCGGCGATCACTACCTGTCCGGTTGTGACAAGGGTTTCGATACCGGTATGGCTTTTTGGGTCACGGACCAGAAACTCATCGAGGAGCGCGTCGGAAATCTGGTCAGCCACTTTATCAGGATGGCCTTCAGAAACTGATTCGGATGTGAATAAATAGCTCATGTTATCTAATGATAAATTAAAAATGATCTATGATAAATAAAAAAAGACATATGGAGCTTGCGCACCAAATGCCTAAACAGTCGTGATCCTCCGCAATGGCGATGGATCTATGTGCAGTTTTAGCATTTTTTTCAGTGGTTGCAAGCAGCCAAATTTTTCCACTATTGCATATCCTTTCGGATTTGCGGATGCAAAGATAATAAAAATATTTGAGAATTTTGTATTTTGTAATTAGAATTTTTGATTATTCACCATAAATCATCAATCTGCAGCCAGAGAAGACTGCAATCCATAATTGAAATGCCCGGAGACCAGCTATCCATAGTCAGAGGAAATGGAATATATGAACTTGGAACTGGTCGACTGAGTAAGTCACAATAGCCATAAGCACAAGAGTAATCACTATGTATTGATACATGGTCACAGTCCTTACCATTCTTGATATTTTCACAGGATTCTTATGCATCATGCTGAAAACCCAGATTGAAGATAGCAGAAGACATATCCCGACTGCTACACCAACCCATCTTGAGACAAAGTCTACTGCACTGGGACGCACTATGAGGATGGCGCATACCAATATATCATTGATAAGATAGACAAAACGAGTGAAGCTACCACCTTTGTAAGTGACAAGGGTCTCTTTTCCATTCTTAAGATCCTCTTCATATCGCATATACTGGATAGCTATATGGGCGTTGACAGCCAAAAGTCCGTTGATAAGTGAATACACGATGACTGGAAGCCAATCATGACTCTGTAGATTCTGAATAAGAGCTGTCCCACTGACTGCAATTGGACCGAACAAGAAGAATGTGAACACTAACGACCAACGGGTACGAACAAAGGGCTTAGGACCGGCAAAATAGAAATACAGCATTGCCAAAATGACCACAAAATATACCACTCCTATCCAGCCTATAAAAGCAAATAGAGAAAAACCTGCAGTAATCGCAAGAATGCCAACGCCATTGGCTACCACACGTAGCAACATCACACGCGAAGCGTTAGATGCCCGGGAATCTCGGTCACCCATACCTGATATATTTTCTCCTGCACCATAACATAGATCAAAATACCCATGATAAAGGTTGGCCGATATCTGAAGCAACATTGCAAAAAGAAGAGTCATGATAGCAGGAAATAGAGAGATTCCGCCACGGATGACAGATGCCGTGAGACCACCCATCACAGCGCCGGCACTTATGATGAGCGAAGCTGGATGCGCATTGTAAAGAATGGTTCGGGTGAGGGAGTTCACTGTTATAAAGGTTAAGGGTTAAGGGTCAAAGGTTAGGGTTTAAGAGGCAAGAGAATGGGATTTTTATATACCGAGGTAAAGGATGGCGAGGAGTGAACCAACTCCAATGATGACCCATAGGGCTACCGCCTGAACAAGAGGCTTTATTCCAACTTGCTTTATTACCTTAAGACTCAAGCCCGCGCCAATAGCAAAGAGCACTGCAATGAGACACTGCTTTGCTATATCGACAAGAATATTATAGACAGGACGCAATGTATCGGTGCCTACATATGTATTGAATATCATTGCCACAACGAAAAGCAGAATAAACCAAGGGATTGATACCTTGGAACTTTTCCCATTTTCTTGTTCGCTACCATCTTTACGGAAAAACCACATGGTGAAGAATGCAAGTGGAATAATCCAAAGCGCACGTGTGCATTTTATTAGAGTGGCAAGATCGCAGGCTTCTGTACTGCCGGGATAATACATCTGATCGAAAGCGGCTCCGGCTCCTACTACACTGCTTGTGTCATGAATGGCAATGGCTGCCCAAGTACCGAACTGATGCTGCGACAAGCCGATATAATGCCCGAGCGGTGGGAAGATGAAGAGAGCTATGGCATTCAATATAAATATGACTCCTAGAGAGACAGCCATCTCATTCTGGTCGGCTTTCAAAACCGGGCCAACCGCGGCGATGGCACTACCCCCGCATATTGCTGTGCCCGATGATATCAAATATGAGGTCTTCTCATTTATACGCATTATTCTGCCGAGAAGGACACCCGCAACCATTACAAGAATCACAGAAGCAACGGTGAAAATCATACCCTCAGCTCCACTTTGGAGCGACTTTTCAATATTCATACCAAAACCGAGCCCCACCACAGATGCCTGAAGAAGGTATTTGGATAGTTTCTTATTGAATTTAGGATATGGTATGCCAAATATCAATGCGAAAACAAGTCCTATGAAAAGGGCAACCGGAGCTGTAATGACTGTAACACCAAAGATAAGTTTAAATGGGATGAACATCAGGATCAACAGGATCCAATATAGATATTTAGCCATAGTGGGTATAAGTTTTACTTATTGCTTTTTGAAGTGTCAGGTTTTGGACTGAAGCCAAGTGTTAATATTTGGATGCAAATTTAACATTTTTTGTGGAAACAGCAAAATTATTTTCAATGATAAATCATTAATGGTTCAACTTTCGCAAACGTAAGTTGAGGTTTCATAAGTTTATGGGGTTATGTGGTTATAAGAGCAATCGGGATGCAAGGTGCAATATGGAGGATTTTGAGGCAGGATTGTTATAAAAGTATGGACGTAAGAATTGAAGAGGGATGGAAGAGAGAATTGGAGGCTGAATTTGATAAGCCTTACTTCTGGAATTTGACTAACGCCGTGAGGATGGAATATGCTGATCCTCGCGTGACCGTGTATCCGCCGGCAGGTAAGATTTTTGCTGCCTTTGATAATTCTCCTTTCAAAGACACAAAGGTAGTGATAATCGGTCAAGATCCATACCATGGTCCTGGCCAAGCGAATGGACTGTCATTTTCTGTGAATCCGGGTATCCAACTTCCACCCTCCTTAAGAAATATTTTCAAAGAAATAAGCTCTGATATAGGAACCCCTATCCCTGAAAATGGGGATCTTACCCGCTGGGCTCGTCAAGGTGTCCTTTTGCTCAATGCGACACTGACCGTAAGACAGCACCAGCCGAGATCACATGCGAATCTCGGCTGGAGTGAGTTTACTGATGCAGCTGTACGCGCCATCAATGATCATGGAGAAAATGTAGTGTTTATGCTTTGGGGCTCTGACGCTATTCGGAAAGGAAGCATGATCGACCGCAACAAGCATCTTGTCTTGACAGCTCCGCATCCATCTCCACTATCGGCTTCAAGGGGATTTTTTGGATGCCGTCATTTTTCACAGGCTAATGAGTATTTAATGGCGCATGGGAAAACTCCCATAATCTGGTGAATGCATAATGCATAATTAGCCATTCAGCTAAAACCACTATGAATTATGCATTATGGATTATGAATTATAAAAGGTGGATGCCGGCGTCTGCACAGTCGCGAATTTGTGATTCTGGCCAGATAGAGGCCTGCACTTCTCCAATGTGGGCTTTCTGAAGAAGATACATACAAAGCCGGCTTTGCCCTATGCCACCTCCAATAGAATAAGGCAATTCCTCAGCAAGCAGTGCCTTGTGGAAGTCATATTTCTCCCGTTCTTCACATCCGCGTATCTTAAGCTGCTCACGCAAAGACTCGGGACTGACGCGAATACCCATAGAGGAAAGTTCGAAACCGCTTTCGAGAATTGGATTCCAAAGGATAAGATCGCCATTCAATCCGAGATATCCATCTTCATTAGGAGTAATCCAATCGTCATAATCAGGAGCGCGCCCATCGTGAGGCTCACCATTCGATAGAGGAGCACCAATTCCAATGATAAATACAGCACCATATTCTTTGGCAGCTTCATTTTCTCTTTCTTTGGGTGAAAGATCAGGATATTTGTCAAGAAGTTCCTGAGAGTGGACAAAGGTGACTTCTTCCGGAAGCCAGGGAGTGATATGGGGGAAGCGTTCATAAATCTCAGATTCAACTTTCTTGACTGCAGAATATATTTTTCTGACTGTGTCCTTAAGATAATCAAGATTTCGGTCTTCTTTACGTATGGATTTCTCCCAGTCCCACTGATCTACATATAGAGAATGCAGATTATCAAGATCTTCAAAGGTCCTGATGGCATTCATATCGGTGTAAAGTCCATAGCCAGGAGCGATGTCATAGGCTCCGAGTTTCATTCTCTTCCATTTAGCCAGGGAATGTACTACTTCGGCTTGCCGGCCACCGATAGCATCGATTGGGAAACTGACCGGATGTTCGACTCCGTTTAGATCATCATTGATACCGGTGCCGGAAAGCACGAACAGAGGTGCTGTCACACGCCGGAGATTGAGGGCTTTTGCCAGTTCTTTCTGGAATGAATCCTTAATGTGCTGGATCGCCACTTCAGTAGTCTCAGGCAAGAGCTTGAGATTATATTTTTTGGGAACTTTAAGCATTTGTCTTCTACCTTTAAGATTATTTCAAGACAAAATTACAAAAAAAATTTTAATCTACACAATTAATTATTCAAAAATTTTATTTACAATAAAAAATATAGCATATTTCCAGACTTTGCATAAATAAATCACAATCTGGAAATATGCATATTAATATTGCAAAGAGAACGTCGGCTGGTAAGCCGACGCTCCTTAGTCAGTCTTCAAGATAATAGACTATTGTAGTGACAACACGGACTTTCTTCAGGTAGGGGGTGGAGGAGTCTGAATCGTCGATGGAGAATTGGCCTTGGTGGGCATTCTTGATCTTTCCTACACGGCTTTCACTGTCGGCTGCGAACTGGGCAGCAGCATCGCGGGCTGCCTTAGTGGCCTCACCTATCATCTCCGGCTTTATGGCGTTGAGACCGGTAAACTGGTAGTTGATATATGAATTAGAGAAAGCTATTCCTTCTTTCAGAAGTTCTGACTGCCGATTGAGGAGCTCTCTCACTTTATCTACCTTCTTTGTCGTGACGGTCACAGTGCTTGATATGGAGTAGTTGTAATTGAACGTATTGGATCGATATTGATTTGACTCAGCATTATAGGTGTCGGGGGGATTAATGGAAATTTCATCACGGCCAATGCCATTGGATGTGAGGAAGCGGATAATAGTCTCGTTGCTTTGGTTCACCTGATTGTAAAGCGAAGCAAGATCATTGCCTGCTACTGAATAAGAGATGGGCCAAGTGACGAGATCCGCAGGCACTTCACGTTCGGCCAGACCCTTCACAGTCACTTCACGGTCGCGAAAAGCGAAATTGTCGATGCCGGCTT
>CAYSJF010000071.1:7032-7772 GCA_964431265.1 uncultured Alistipes sp.
GCTTTTAGTGAAAAGCCAAGGATCACAATTGCTACAGCAATGATCAGAGCTGAAATAAAAGGCTTGTTCATTAGAATGGAGAATTGAGAATTGAAAAATTATAAATAGCGCATTATTGGAATTATGAATTGAGAGAGCTACGGAGTCGACGGCACATGCCTTCGTGGCGACAAACCATATAAATGAGGAGGCAATTCATTACGATGACTTCAAAAGCAAAGTAGACCCATGGCATACGCAAGACGAGGATAGAAATGAAGAGAGCCCAGCTTCTGACATTGAAACTAAGAATATTGGTATACTTCATAAGAGGGAGACTTGCCTGACGGAAACGTGAAGCAAACTCCTTCGGGATTTGTGTATGATATTTTTCGCGTAGGGCCCTGCGCAGTTTCTGCATCTGGGGTGTGCATCGTTCCTGAGTGCGAGTATAGTTGGCGTAGACTCCCATTACAAGCTTGCTTAAGAACTCCTTTCGCCAAGACATAGAATGGTATTTCTTCCACAGCACCTGTGCATCTTCAAGTTCGGATCCAGACTTCCCCTTCAGGAAGAAAAGATGAAACTGACGGTAGATGTCTGCCATAGCTGCCTGCTGGGCATGACAGAACCCGGCAAGAGCACCTAACACCCAAATAGCCCATTTATGAGCCATAAAGAAATCGGATGTATAGTTTTCACGTAGGCATATTGCAATATAAATTGCCACGAACCATAAGTCGGAGCTCAGGCCGTCAAGT
>CAYSJF010000072.1:0-7318 GCA_964431265.1 uncultured Alistipes sp.
GGCAGTACTTGTTGGTCGTGCCGCCGATGATCTTGATCGAGTTCTTGTTGGCACCTACCGTACCGTCGGCGCCCAGACCGAAGAACAGAGCCTCGAACGTGCCGGGCTTGGCGAGCGAGATCTCCTCGCCCACGGGCAGCGAGAGGTTCGTCACGTCGTCGTGGATACCCACCGTGAAGTGATCCTTGGGCTGCGCGGCGGCCAGATTCTCGAATACGGCCAGCATCTGTGCGGGCGTGGTGTCCTTGGACGAGAGACCGTAGCGGCCGCCGATGATCTGGGGCTGCAGCTTCTTGCCGTAGAACATCGACTTCACATCGAGGTACAGCGGCTCGCCCTCGGCGCCCGGCTCCTTGGTGCGGTCGAGCACGCAGACGCGCTTGACCGAAGCGGGCACGACATCGAAGAAGTACTTCTCCGAGAAAGGACGGTAGAGGTGCACGGTGATCAAGCCGACCTTCTTGCCCTGCTTCTGCAGGTAGTCGATCGTCTCCTTGAGGGTCTCGGTCACCGAACCCATGGCTACGACGATGTTTTCGGCATCGGCGGCGCCGTAGTAGGTGAAGGGCTTGTACTCGCGACCCGTGATCTGCGAAATCTGCTTCATGGCGTCGGCCACCATGTCGGGCACGGCGTCGTAGAACTTGTTCGAGGCCTCGCGGGTCTGGAAGTAGATGTCGGGGTTCTGGGCCGTACCGCGCGTCACGGGGTGCTCGGGGTTGAGCGCCTGGGCGCGGAAACGCTTCAGGGCGTCGCGGTCGAGCATGGAGGTCAGGGCGGCCTCGTCGATCAGCTCGATCTTCTGAATCTCATGCGAGGTGCGGAAGCCGTCGAAGAAGTGCAGGAACGGCACGCGGGCCTTGAGCGACACGATGTGCGCGATGCCGGCCAGGTCCATGACCTCCTGCACCGACGAGGTGGCCAGCATGGCGAAACCCGTCTGACGGGCGGCCATCACGTCCTGGTGGTCGCCGAAAATCGAGAGCGACTGTGCGGCCAGCGCGCGGGCCGAAACGTGGAACACGCCCGGCAGCAGCTCGCCGGCGATCTTGTACATGTTGGGGATCATCAGCAGCAGACCCTGCGACGCGGTGAACGTCGAGGTCAGGGCGCCGCTCTGCAGCGAACCGTGCACGGCGCCTGCGGCACCGGCCTCCGACTGCATTTCCACCACTTTCACCGTCTCGCCGAAGATGTTCTTGCGGCCCTGTGCGGCCCATTCGTCCACCAGCTCGGCCATGGTCGAGGAGGGGGTGATGGGGTAGATGGCGGCTACTTCCGAGAACATGTAGGCTACATGGGCTGCGGCGTAGTTGCCATCGCACGTAATGAATTTCTTTTCTGCCATTTCGCTAAAAATTTTAGAGTATTCTTAATGCGTGTATTTTTTTTCTGTCCGTGCGGTGCCGCGATCGTATCGCGCGACGCAAAGATAACAAATTCGGAAGAAAAAACACCCCTAAATCCGTACAAATAATCTGTATTTTTTGGCATACGGACTGCTAATTTCCGAGACCGGCGGCAAACGAAGAGCACCCGATCTCCGCGGTCGTTCTTTCCCGGTCGCTTTCCGTGCGGCACTTTTCTGCTTCTTGCTCAAACCCCGTCGGTTGCTCGGCGCATCGGCTTTCATCGGCGGCGGTGCGTGACCAAGAAAAACCACCGCTCTGTCGGGAGCGGTGGTCTCTTTTTATTCCTGGGTGCTTGCGAGCGGCCCGTATGTTTTCATAAAACGGTCGACGGTCGCCTGATCCGAGTGCAGACGCATGATCAAGCGGAACTCCCCGTTGTTGAGAATCACCCGATCGTCGGGCAGCAGCGCTTCGACGAGATAGTCGTATGTATACGTTTTGCTCCAGGTATGGAGCGTGCGCGTAGTCTTGTCGTATTCCCAGGTTCGGACATGGCAACCGTGACTTGGGTTCGACATGTCGTAGGCAATGCAATTCCACATGCTGTTGTCATCGAAGAAAATAAACTGCGTATTGTTGGAGCCTATCAGCTCGCAGCCGTGACCGAACCATACGCTTCTGTCTTCGAGCAGGAGTTCCTGCTCGGAGATCAGGACACCGCGGGTGATGAAATCCGGAATCGCCGCCGCGTCGAAGTCGCGGTACTCCCGTACCAGGGTTTCGGACTTACCCCATTCGCTCGTATCTTCTTTTTCGCAAGCCGTGATCGCTGCGACCGCCAGCAAAGCTGTAATCAGTTTTTTCATAAGCGATAAGATTTATTGCAAATATAATAATAAAGTGGTTATTGCGAACCGTCGGTACATTGTTTGTGCTATCTTTGTTTCATGATTCCTTATCGAAAAAAAGTTCTTGCCAACGGATTGACCGTCGTCGTCAACCGCGATCGGTCGTCGCGCCTGGCTGCCGTCAACATGCTTTACAAGGTCGGCGCCCGCAACGAGAACCCCGAGCGCACGGGTTTCGCCCATCTGTTCGAGCACCTCATGTTCCGCGGCACGAAAGCCGTGCCTGTGTTCGACCTCCCGGTGCAGATGGCTTCGGGCGACAACAACGCCTTCACCAACAACGACTACACCGATTTCTACATCACCCTTCCGGTCGATAACGTCGAAACCGCATTGTGGCTCGAAAGCGACCGCATCGAAGGCCTCGACATCACGCCCGAGAAGCTGGAGACGGAGAAGAAAGTCGTCATCGAGGAGTTCCGCCAACGCTATCTCAACCAGCCTTATGGCGATCAGACGCTGCTGCTGCGCGCCCTGGCTTACAAGGTGCATCCCTACCGCTGGGCGGCGATCGGACTCAAGCCCGAGCACGTCGCCGGCGCTACGCTCGACGAGGTGACCGCGTTCTACCGTGCTCACTATCGCCCCTCCAACGCCATTCTTTCGATCTCCGCCGATCTCGACGAGGAGCGGGCCGTCGAACTGGCCGAGAAGTGGTTCGGGCATATTCCCGATCGGCCGTCGGCTTCCGCAGCCATTCCTTCGGAGCCGCTCCAGACCGCGCCGCGCCGCGAAGTCGTCGTGCGCGACGTTCCCGCCACCTCCGTCTCCGTGGCCTATGCCATGGGGCGGCGCACCGATCCCGATTTCTTCGTCGCCGATCTGGTTTCCGACCTCCTCTCGGGCGGCGATTCGTCGCGGCTCTACCGGCGGCTGGTCAAGGAACGGCGCCTGCTGTCGTCCGTCAACGCCTACGTCACCGGCGATGTCGATCCCGGACTGTTCGTCTTCACGGGGCAGCTTTTGCCCGGCGTCGTTCCCGAGCAGGTCGAGGAGGCGTTCCGCGACGAAATCCGCGCGCTTTGCCAGACTTCGCCGGCCGATGTCGAGCTGCAGAAGGTCAAGAACAAGTTCGAGGCGAATACGCTGTTCGGCGAACTGAACGTCATGAACAAGGCCATGAACCTCGGTTTCTACGAGATGCTCGGCGACCTCGACCTGGTCAATCGCGAAGTCGATGCCTACCGCGCCGTCGACACCCGACGCATCGTCGACTTCTGCCATAGGACATTGCGGCCGGAGTCGAGTTCCACGCTAATTTACCAGGCCCGATGAAACGATATTCGAACCATCCTTTCGCCGATTCGGTGCGGCCCGCTTCGGTTTTTCCGCCGTTGATTTTCCCCTCCGACATCCGTGTGCCCGCCGCTTCGAAAGCGACGGCGCCCAATGGCGTCGCGCTCTACATGCTCCCCGCCGACGATTTCGAGGTGCTGCGCGTGACGTTCGTTTTCCGGGCCGGGTCGGTCGTGCAGCAGGTGCCGTTCAGCGCTTCGGCCACGGCCAATCTGCTGGCCGAGGGGACGCAGCGCTGCACGGCGCATGAGATCGCCGAGCGGCTCGATTTCTACGGCTCGTGGTTCGATGTCAATCTCGATCGCGATTATGTCTATATCAGTTTCGCCATGCTCTCCAAGTTTTTCCGCGAGACGCTGGACGTCGCCGAGGAGATTTTGTTGCGACCCGTTTTTCCCGACGAGGAGCTGCGGACTTATTGCGCCAAGCGCAAGCAACGGCTCGCCATCGACCGGCAGAAAGTCGACGTGCAGGCGCGCGAGGCGTTCGGTGCGGCGTTGTTCGGGCCGCAGCATCCCTATGGCGTTTCGTCCGACGAGGAGCTGTACGACCGACTGACGCGCAGCGACATCGAATCGTTCTATCGGACTTTTTATACCGCCGAAAATTGCTTCGTCGTGTGCAGCGGCCGCATCGGCGAGCAGGAGCGGCGGGCCGTCGCCGCCATTGCCGCGCAGTTGCCCCATGGAGCGGTTGCGCAGCCGCATTTTCCCGCGCCGCAGACGGTTTTCGATACCCGAGTCGCCCATGCGGGCGCCGTGCAGTCGTCGATCCGCATCGGGCGGCTGCTCTTTCCGCGCCAGCATCCCGATTTCGTCGGCATGCAGGTCGTCGCCACCGTGCTGGGCGGCTATTTCGGGTCGCGGTTGATGCAGAACCTGCGCGAACGGAACGGCTACACCTATGGCGTGGTCGCGGCCATGGTCAACTTCGACCGGGCAGGCTATCTGGCCGTCGCGGCGCAGGTGGGAAGCGAGGTGACCGAGGCGGCGCTCGCCGAAATCTATGCCGAGATCGAGCGGCTGCGCCGCGAACCGATGTCCGACGACGAACTGTCGCTGGTCAAGAACATCATGGCCGGGGAGATGATGCGCATCCTCGACGGGCCGTTCGGCATCGCCGACGTCACCATCGAAAATATCCTGTGCGGCGCCGACAACGACATCATCGACGAGAACCTGCGCGCCATACGCGCCATGACGCCCGCCGACGTGCAACGGCTGGCGCAACAATACCTCAAGCGCGAAGATCTGGTAACGGTGGTGGTAGGAGAAGAGTCGAATTCATAATTCACAATTGTTTCGGAATTCGCCGCCGGAAACAACGGGATTGCCGCTTTAATTATGAATTATGAATTGTGAATTGTGAATTGTGAATTATAAGTGCTGCTCCGTCCATTGCGTGAGTTCGACGAACTCGGCGACGGAGAGTTGTTCCGCCCGGCGCGAGAAGTAGGGGTGCTCTGCGCCTTGGAAATCGCCGAATGCCGCACGCAGCGAGTTGCGGATCATTTTGCGGCGCTGTCCGAACGAGGCCTTGACCACCCGGACGAAGAGATTTTCGTCGCAGTCGAGCCGCTCCACGCCGTTGCGGCGTAGGCGGATCACGGCGCTCTTCACTTTCGGCGGCGGGACGAACACCGATTCGTTCACCGTGAAAAGATATTCGATGTCGTACCACGCCTGCAGCAGTACCGAGAGGATGCCGTATTCGCGCGATCCCGGCGGTTCGGCGATGCGCACGGCCACCTCTTTCTGGATCATGCCCACGCATTCGGGTATCCGATCGCGGTGCTCCAGAATCTTGAAGAAGATTTGCGACGATATGTTGTAGGGGAAGTTGCCGATGACCTTCAACCCGGCGGGGAACCGTTCGCGCAACTCCATCTTCAGAAAATCGCCCGCTAACAGCCGCGGAGCGAACTCGGGGTAGTGGGCATGGAGGTACTCCACGCTCTCGGAGTCGATCTCGGCGCCCCAGGTAGTCAGGTCGTCGCGCTTCAGCAGAAACTGCGTCAGCACGCCCATGCCGCACCCCACCTCCAGCACGGTGGCGGGAGCTTCCGGCGTGCCGCCCTCGAGCGCATCGCAGATCTTGCGCGCGATGTTGAGGTCGACCAGAAAATGCTGGCCCAACGCTTTTTTAGCCCGTACTTCGCTCATGAATAAAAAACAATGCCTTGTTCATCGGACGGAATCGATCGAGTCGGTGACCGAACGTTTCCGGCACGGCTCGGTTCGGGTGAGCGGTTATTCGGAGGTGTTCCCGTCGCGCGGTTGCAGCCGCAGGGCCGCGAAGATCATCGCGATCGCGGCGCAGGCCATCACCACCGGCACATACCAAATGTCGCTGCCGTCGGCCATCACTACGCGCCAGGCCGACACGATCGCCAGGACGAAGAATATCCCGGCCAGGATCGATACGAATCGTCTCAATATCGCCATATCAGGGAATTTGGTGTTTGTCGGCATCTTCCAGATGCGTGCGTTTCTTCTTGCGGAATTCGTGCAGGGTCATGCCGGCTCCCGCCGCCACGAAGAGCAGCGCCGCCAGCAGGTCGAACCGGCTCACGCAGCCGCGGCACGTGATGAACCAGCGGATGTTGACGCCTAACCACACCAACGTCGCGCAGAAGAATGTCAAGGCGAGGATGAAAGTCTTTTTGTTCATATTCGTGTCGGTCAGTTTCCTTGTTCGCACATGAATTTGATGCGTACCAGACGAATCTCCTCCTCGGTGTAGTCGGAGCCGAGTTCCTCGATCGCCGCATCGAGCGAATCGCTTTCGGCGTCCTCCTTGAAATAGAGGTAGATGTCCTGTATCTTCTCTTCGTCCATGAATCCGTTGAGGTAGTAGGAGATGTCGAGTTTCGTTCCTGCGTTGACGATGCCCTCGATCTCGGTCAGCAGCTCGTCGAACTCCAGGTCGCGGGCGCGGGCGATATCCTCGAAATCCATCTTGCGGTCGATCGACTGGATGATGAAAATCTTGTTGCCCGACTTGCTCGCCACGCCCTTGACCACCATGTCCTGCGGGCGGATGATCTCTTTCTCCTCGACATAGGCCTTGATAAGCTCGATGAACTCTTCGCCGAATTTCTTGGCCTTGCCCACGCCGACGCCCGTGATGTTCTGCATCTCTTCGATCGTGACGGGGTACTGCACGGCCATGTCCTCCAACGAGGGGTCTTGGAAGATCACGAACGGGGGCAGGTCGTGCTTCTTGGCCACCTTCTTGCGCAGGTCTTTGAGCATCGAGAACAGCTCCTCGTCGGCCGCGCCGCCCTTGCCCACCGGAGTTTCGGTCTCGGCCTCCTTCTCCTCCTGGTCGTAGTCGTGATCCAGCGTCACGTTGATCGGGAACGGCGACGCGATGTAACTTTCGCCTTTCCCGTTGATCGAGAGCAGGCCGTAGTTCTCGATGTTCTTGTCTACCAGTCCCAGGATCAGCGCCTGACGGATCACCGCGCCCCAGAAGCGGACGTCGTGCTCCTCGCCGGCGCCGAACCACTTCGATTTGTTGTGGCCGTAGCTCTTGATCAGAGCCGTGTTCTTGCCCACGAGCACCGCAGCCAGATAGTCGGCCTTGAACTTGTCGCCGATGTCGCGCAGCGCCTCCAACGCGGTCTTCATCGCCGCCCGGGCATCCACTTGCGGCTTGGGATTGCGGCAGTTGTCGCAATTGTGGCAATTCTCCTCGGTGTACTCCTCGCCGAAATAGTGCAGCAGCGTCTTGCGGCGGCACATCGAGCTTTCGGCATAC
>CAYSJF010000073.1:0-7125 GCA_964431265.1 uncultured Alistipes sp.
CGCTTGTCGTGCAGTTCGATGAGGATGTTACCGAAATTGGGCCGCAGCGACACGCTGCTGCTGGCCAGATAGTAGCGCGGAGGCGTGGCGCCCATCGTCACCGAAACATGCTCGACTTCGGGCTGCTCTTGCAGCCATCGTTCCATGCGGAGCAGGTTGCGTTCGGTTTCGCGGATGCCGAACCCCTCGGGCAACAGCACGTCGGCCCGGAAATAAGGCTTGTCGAGCGACGGGAAGAAGTTCTGCGGCAGACGCCCCATGACCGCCAGCGAAGCTACGAAAAGCACCGCAATGCCAACGACCACGCCCCACCGCCACCGGAGCAGCCGAGCCAGCAGGCGGTCGAACGCCCGGTAGAACTTCGTGTCGTAGGGATCGCCCGCACGAGGCTCGGCGCGCAGCAGAAATCCGGCGAACAGGGGCGTCTGCGTGAGCGCGAGCACCCAGCTGAGCGACAGCGACAAAGCCAGCACGACGAACAGCGGCTTGACGATCTCGGCCACGGACGACGGGGCGAGGTAGAGCGGCAGAAACGAGAAAACGGCGATGAGCGTGGCGCCGAGCAGACTCCAGCACGGGCCGACAGCCCCGTCAATCACGGCCCGCCGACGTTCGACGCCCCGCAGCATGGCCTGCTGGGCGTTGTCGGTGACGACGATGGCGTTGTCGACCAGCATGCCCATGGCGATGATGAAACCGGCCAGCGAGGTGCGGTTGAGTCCCTCGCCCAGAAACTGCATGAGCAGCAATGTGCCGCCGATCGAAAACAGCAGCGAGCTGCCGATCGATACCCCGGCCCGGAAGCCCATGACGAGCATGATGATCGCCACGACGATAGCGACGGATTCGGCCAGATTGAGGATGAACGTGGCGTTGGCTTCGCGGGCGATGCGGTTTTCGGGATAGAGCACCGTGAGTTCCATGCCCAAGGGCATGCGCGCGACCTGGGCATCGAGCACGCGGGCGATGCGGTCGCCGGTCTTCACCACGTCGGCCTGCCGCTCGGTGGAGATGCCGATGCCGACGGCCCGGCGGCCGTCGATGCGCATCAGGGTCTGCGGAGGTTCGACATAGCCCCGCTCCACCCGAGCGATGTCGCCCAAACGGTATTGCTTGCCCGAAGGGGCGAACAGCAGCTGGTCGGCGATGTCGTCGAGGCTTCCGTAGGCACCCTCTTCGAGGATGCGGATTTCGAGCGCCCCGGCCTGCTTCTCACCGCTGTCGACCACGGCGTTCTGCTGGCTCATGGTGGCGAGGATCGTTTCGGGCCGGATCGAGAAGTTGGCCAGCGTCGACAGATTGACATAGACGTCGACCACAGGCGTCTGCTCGCCGAACAAGGTCACCTTCTGCACCCCCTCGACCGTCACCAAAGCGGTTTTCAGGCGCTGCGCCCACTCGCGCAGCTCGTCCCACGAGAAACCGTCGTCGACCGACAGCCCGTAATAGATGCCGTAGACATCGCCGAAATCGTCGGCGACAGTGATCGCCGAAGCCTCGACGGGCAGTCGCGAGCGGACATCGAGCGTCTTGCGTCGCAACTCGTCCCACAGCTGGGGAATCTCGCCGGCGGAAGTGGCGGGATCCAGCTCGACCAGGATTTTCGAGAGTCCGTAGGTGGATTCGGAGGTGATTTTATGGATGTTGCGCATCGACTGCACCTCGCGCTCGATCGGCTCGGTAATCAGTTTCTCGACCTCCTGCGGCGCAGCGCCCGGGTAGGAGCAGAGGAGCGAAGCGCTCTTGATGACGAAGACCGAATCCTCTTTCTTGCCCAGCGTGAGGAATCCGGCGATTCCGCCAGCCAGGAGCACCGCGAGGAAGAACCACACCACCTTGGGGTTGCGCAACGAATATTCGGGAAGCGTCATGGCTCTGTCAGTTCAGTATCCGCACTTTCTGGCCCGGCTGCAGGCGATAGACCCCCGCCGTGACGACCCGCTGCCCCGGCTCGACGCCGCTGTCGATCATCACCCGATCGGTGCCGAACGGCTCACCGAGCGTCACGGCGCGGCGCTCGACCCGATCGTCGGGGCCGACGACCCACACATACGTACCCCCGTCGGTGGGGGCGTAGATCGCCGACAAGGGCAACGACACGGCCCCTTGCACGGGATCAGGAACGAACAAGGTGACCGTGCACGACATGCCGGGCGAAACGACATAGCGCGCCGTGTCAACCCCTTCGAGGGTCAACGACACGGGAAATCCATAGGCATCGGATGAAGTGCGGGCGTAGTCCTTGAGACGTGCGGCGAAATGCACACCGCGGTAGGTGTCGAACTCGACCCGGAAACACACGGCCGTGTCGGACAACGAAGCCAGACCGCGTTCGGGCATGGTGAACTTGACGGTGACGGTGCGCGGATCGACCAGCCGCACGATGGCCTGCCCGGCCTGCACCCGCTCGTAACTGTCGACATAGGTAGCCTCGATCACGCCGGCGAACGGAGCCTCGATCTTCGTGTCTTTCAGCAGATCGAGAGCGTTTTCGTAGGCCGAGGAGGACTGGGCGAAGCGCGTAGCGGCGGCCTCGGCCTCCTGACGCGAAACCGCCTGATGAGCCAGCAGCCGCTGCATGCGCTGCTGCTGCGAACGGGCCTCCTCGAACGCGGAGCGCGTAGCCGCCACCTGCAGTTCGACATCGCGGGGATCCAGCTCGGCCAGCAACGTCCCCCGCCCGACCCGCTGTCCCTGCGAAACGGGCACGTCGAGCACCTGCCCCGCGAGTTTGAACGCCAGGGTCACGGCATCGTCGGGCGTGGCCATGCCGGCGAAATCCTTGCGGACCGAGGCGGCATCCTCGGTCACCGCGACCTTCACGGGCCGGATCGTGTCGGCAGAAACCGCAGAGCGACGACCGCACCCCCACAAGCCCACCGCCAGAAACACCGAGAAAAGTATGCGCATATGAAAAAAGTTGACTCCGCACATCGAAGTCAACTTTCATACCACAGCCCCTGCAGCGCCTCTACGGACGAATATCCCGACAATTCATTTTAGCCGAGATCGTTCCGTCGTCGAGCACGACCAGACCGTTGCGCGCCCGCAGCATGGTCTTCATGGTCGAGGCGTCGATGTTGTAGCATCGCACCCGCTGCCTGCCGAACAGATGCCACTGCTCCCCGTGCAGGGGATCGGGCGTGAGACAGAGCACCTCGGCGCCCTCCTCCGCAGCCCGCACCGCCAACCGCTCCATGCGCCGCTCGCAACGCCGCGGGATCCGGTCGAACTGCGTGACGCACAGCCAGTAGACCCGTCCGGACATCGAAAGCACACGCTCCGTGGCATCGCCCTCGGCATCGCGCAACGAAAACTCGCCGATCATGGGCCGCACCAAAGGCTCCTCGTGCGAAACCCGTGTATCGACCCACTCCCACTTCTCGGCATCCTGCCACGCCGTGTCGTCGAGCGAGAACTCACGCAGACGCCCGGTCTTGCGGTTGCGGTAGACGAGCACAGTCTCCAGCTCGCCCGAATCGCCGTCGGGCGCCTGCATCGCCTCGCGGATGTTGACCCCCACCTTATAAGGCAGGAAATCGATGAGCGGCAGATGACGGTAGCAATAGTACCCCAGGCACATCGACATGCTGAAGAACGTGCAGGTCAATACGATCTCCAAAGCGTTGAACGCGAATATCTTGTCGGGACGATAACGCCACCACACGACGACCGCCATGGGCAGCAGCGCCAGATTCTTGAAAAACGTTTGCCAGGGCGTGAGCTTCAGCGCCTCGCCGAAGCATCCGCAATCCTCGACGGGAATCAACGCAGCGCTCAAGAACGTGAGCACGGTGAAAAACGACATCGACAGCAACGCGAAGATCGAGATCAAGCGGATGCGCACCTTGCACAGCAGCATGCACCCCATCATCAGCTCGGCGCCGCACAGCCAGATCGAAAAGGCCATGCTCGCCCCCTGCAGGCGCTCCATGCCGTAGATGGAGAGGTATTCGTTGACTTTCAGAGCCGTACCCCAGGGATCGATGGCCTTGGTGAACCCCGAAAGCACGAACGTAGCGGCCAGCACCACCCGGCAAACATTGGCGATGAGTTTGAAAATTCGGCTACTTCGCATCGTTTTGCAAGAGAGGGTTCAACGAATCGAGAATCCGGGCGAAAATGGCTTCGGGCGAAGCCATATGCCCCCGGTCGTCGGAGCAGTCGACCACGCGCAACGTCCGGTCGGTGCGGGCGGCATCGAGGTAGACCTCGCGAACGCTCCGCTGCAGGGCGAGCGACGCTTCGTGGATGTCCTCGGCGCCCTGCAGATAGGTACGGTCGTCGCCCTCGCGCGCAGCAGTGAGCTTATGCTCGGTGAACGCGAACGGCACATCGAGGAAAAGCGACAGATCGGGGCGCGGAATGGCGTTATGGCCGAACTCCAGGTCGAGAATCCACCGGGCCAGTCGCCTGCGCGGCTCGCCCTCGGGGAGCTTGGCGCACTGGTAGCCTATGTTGGAATAGACATAACGATCGAGAATCACGGCCTTGCCCCCGGCGAGCCACTCGCCGATCTGCGCCGCAGCCTCGGCCCGGTCGCCGGCGAAAAGCAGCGCCACCAAATAGGGATCGACCTGATCGGCCGCGCCGAACTCGCCCCGCAGGAACCGGGCGATCAATTCGCCGTAGACGGGAGCGTCGAAACGCGGAAAATGGATATAGGCGCTCTCGACGCCTTTGCGGGCGAAAAAATCGCGCAACAGAGCGATCTGCGTCGACTTGCCGGCTCCGTCCAATCCTTCGAGTACGATAAACATAGCGGTTTCCCCTAATATATTACGACCGCAGCATCCTCACGGCCCGCCGCACGCCGGCGGCCAGCACATCGACCTCGGCAAGCGTGTTGTAGATCGCCAGCGAGGCGCGGCACATGCCCGCGACGCCGAAATGGGTCATCACCGGCTCGGCGCAATGCTGCCCGGTGCGCACGGCGATGCCGAGTTTGTCGAGGATCATGCCCAGATCGTAGGGGTGCACGCCCTCGACATCGAACGAAACGATCGCGCACTTACCGGGCGTCGTGCCGTAGATGCGCAAGCCGTCGATCTCCTGCAAACGCTGTTCGGCATGCCGGAGCAGTGCGGTTTCATGCGCTTCGACCTCGGCGGGATCGAACCGCTGCACGAACTTCACGGCCTCGCCCAGCCCGATCGCGCCGACGAAATTGGCCGTGCCGGCCTCGAACTTCAACGGCACGGGGGCATAGGTGGTGCGCTCGAACGTCACACGGTCGACCATGTCGCCGCCGCCCATGAACGGCGGCATGGCATCGAGCAAAGCGCGCTTGCCATAGAGCACGCCGATGCCCGTGGGGCCGTAGAGCTTGTGGCCCGAAAAAGCGTAAAAGTCGCAGTCCAGCGCCCCTACGTCGATGCCTCCATGCACCGCACCTTGGCATCCGTCGACCACGACGATGGCCCCCACGGCGTGGGCGGCCTCGACGACGGGCCGCAGATCGGGTCGGGTGCCGAGCGTATTGGAAGCCTGTGTGACGGCCACGGCGCGCGTATGTTCGTCGAGCAGCTCGCCGAGCAGCTCGGTACGCAAACGCCCCTCATCGTCGAACGGCAGGACACGGATTTCGGCTCCCTTGCGCTGGGCCAGCAACTGCCACGGCACGATGTCGGAATGGTGCTCCATCTCGCTCACCACGATGTTGTCGCCCGCATGGACGGCCATTTCGCCCCAGGCATAGGCCACGGTATTGAGCGACGCGGTAGCGCCCGACGTGAAGACGACCTCCTCTTTCGCGGCGCCGATCCATGCGGCGATCCGCGCGCGAGCGGCTTCGAACGCCTCGGTAGCCTCCTCCGAAAGGAAATGCACGCCCCGGTGGATGTTGGCGTTGTGCTCGCGGTGGAAGCGGTCGAGGATCTCGATCACCGACAACGGCTTCTGGGCCGTGGCGCCGCTGTCGAGATAGACGAGCGGCTTGCCGTAGACCGTGCGGGAGAGGATCGGGAATTCCTCGCGTATCTTCTGAACGTCGAACATGGCTACATGTTTTCCATTTTACGGGCGACGGCCTCCATAAGCGCCTCACCCAACTCCTCGATACCGCAACGCCGCACGACGTCGCCGGCGAAACCCTCGATTTGCAGACGTCGGGCCTGCGCCAGACTCAAACCGCGCTGGCGCATGTAGAGAATGGCCTCGGCGTCCATCTGCCCCACCGTGGCGCCGTGGGAACACTTGACATCGTCGGCATAAATCTCCAACTGCGGTTCGGCGACGATGCGCGCCGTGTCGCTCAACAGGATGTTGCGGCTCTGCTGCCGGGCATCGGTACGCTGTGCGTCGGACGCGACGTAGACCAGCCCGCGGAACTCGCCCACGGCGCTGCCGCCCGCGATACCCCTGACCGACGAATCGCTGCGACAATCGGAAACGCTATGATTCGTGCGCAAGTCGATGACGCTGTGTTCTTCGCCGGCGGCGAGGAAAAGCCCGCCGAACGAATTGTCGGCATGCGCCCCATCGAGGTCGATCCGGTAAGAAGCGTCGGCCCCTGCGAACTGCACGACGGTCATATCGCACCTACTGCCGGCGTCTTGCCGCACATGGGTTCCGGCAGCAGCCCCGGCCAAAAATATATGGGTCAGCTGTAATCGGGCCTCCGGCTCCAGCCAAACGGAGAGAGCCGACGTCGCAGGCTTTTCATACACCACGACGAGCTGCGCCGAAGCACCTGCAGCCACCTCGATGCGCAGCTGCTGCGGATCGACGGCGACGAAAGGCTGCGACGCAGCGGCTGCGACCCAGAGCGAGTCGCCCCCGATGGCCGTGAAGCGGCGGATCGTATCGGTAAGAACGGCCATTACTCCCTGTAATCGTTGATGAGCCAATCGTAGCCCTCCTTTTCGAGTTTGAGAGCCAAGGTTTTGTCGCCCGTGTGGATGATACGGCCCTTGTAGAGCACATGCACGACATCGGGGACGATGTAGTCCAGCAGGCGCTGGTAGTGCGTGATGACGACCGTGGCGTTCTGGGGCGTGTGCAGCTTCGTCACACCCGTGGCGACGATGCGCAGGGCGTCGATATCGAGACCCGAATCGGTTTCGTCGAGAATGGCGAGCTTGGGATCGAGCATGGCCATCTGGAAAATCTCGTTCTTCTTCTTCT
>CAYSJF010000074.1:0-6942 GCA_964431265.1 uncultured Alistipes sp.
GGCAGGGCGGCAGGGCCATCTCCTCCACTTCGGCGACGTTCCACGCCGAGACGAGGATGCGCCGCGATTCGGGGTTGCGGCGGATCAGTTCCGCGGCCTGGGCGATCTGGTCGATCGTACCGCCGTCGGGCCGGGGCCACGAGCGCCACTGATAGCCGTAGACGTGGTTGAGGTCGCCGTAGCGGTAGCCCTCCATCAGTGCGGGGGTGCCTGCCTTGGCCAGAAATGTTTCGCGATCGAGCGGTCGGAGTCCGCGTGCGGCGCATAGTTCGCCGTAGTAACGGTAGGCGTCGTTATCCCAGATGTGCACGCCGTTTTCGACCAGATAGGCGATGTTGGTGTCGCCGCGCAGGAACCACAGCAATTCGTGGATCACCCCTTTCAGGAAGACTTTTTTGGTGGTCAGCAGCGGGAACCCCTGCCGCAGGTCGAAACGCATCTGGTGGCCGAAAACGCTTCGGGTGCCGGTGCCCGTGCGGTCGCCCCGCACGACACCCTCGCTCCGGATGCGGCGCAGCAAATCGAGATATTGTTTCATGCTTCGAATCGTTTGAGGGTCAGATCGCCCGAATCATCCAATACCGCGTAGGTCGGGTCGACATCCCAGGCACCCAAGTGTACGGTGTGGAGTCCCGTTTCGCGGTAATCGCGGACTGCGTGCATGTGTCCGAAGACGAAATGGTCGACGGGGCAGTCGGCATGGGCAGCAACATAGTTGCGGGCATAAGTGATGAGCGGCTGGGTCACTTCGACAGCGTTTTTTTGGGAGTTGTGCGACTTGCGCGACCGGCTGCTCCACCAGCGGCCGAAACGGAGAAACGTGTCGTAGGGGCAGAGTTTCGTGACGAGCCATCGCAGTGGTCGCGACCGGAAAAGACAGTTGAGGAGTTTGAGGCCCGGCTGCCCGTCGATCTGCATGTTGTCGCCGTGGGCGATGAAGATGCGGCGGCCGGCCAGCGTCATGGCTTGCGGCTCGGTGTGGATTTCCAGCCCGCATTCGTTCGAGAGGCAGTTGCCCGTCCACATGTCGTGGTTGCCCGTGAAGAAGACCACGCGGATGCCGCGGCTCGTCAGCTCCGTGAGCTTGGTCAACGTCGGTTCGAAGTCCGAAGGCGCCTTGTCCGGGTATTCGAACCAGAAGTCGAAGATGTCGCCCACTAAAATGATCGCTTCGGCGTCCTGCGCCACGAAGTCGAGCCACGCCATGAACTTGCGTTCGACAGCGTGGGCTTCCTGCGGAGCGCCGCCTCCCAAGTGGACGTCGGATGCGAAGTAAATCATCGGGTCAGTCGGTCGAGCCGCTTTTCCAGACTTTTGCCGTAGATATCCTTGGCGACGATCGTGCCGTTCTTGTCGATCAGGAAGTTGGCCGGGAGCTTCCGCACGTTGTACAACCCTAAGGCCGTCGAGGCTCGGCCGCGCAGATCGCTCACCGAGATCCACGGCAGCTGCTGTTCCTGCACGGCCGTGATCCACAGGGGTTTCGACGTGTCGACGGCCACCTGGTAGACCTCCAGCGGCGTCGGGGCGTCGGCATATTTGCGGTAGACCTCTTTCAGCTCGGCGTTGAGCGTGTTGCTGTTGCCTAACTCGGCCGACCAGAAGTCGAGCAGCACGACCTTGCCCGCGAGCGACGAAAGACGGATTTTCCGGCCGTAGATGTCGGGGAGTTCCAGATCGGGATAGGAGGTTTCGGTCACCTGCGAAGCCAGATTGATGCGGGCGTCCATGCGGGCGATTTCGCCCAGCAGCGGCTGCAGATAGGGCGACGAGGGGTAGCTCTTTTCGATCGCCTCGGCCACGGTGCGGTAGTAGACCACGTCGCTGTCGCCGTTGAACAGATAGGCGTCGCCCGGCAGACGCTGGTAGAGGGCATAGACGGCGGCCAGCGACGCCTTGTTCTCGACGATGAAGCGCAGCTGCTCGCGGCGGATGCGGAAATATTCGGCCGTATATTCGTGGTTGAGCGCCTGACGCTCGGCCTCCGTCAGCCCCGTGCGGGCGAAACGGGCGGCGATCGCATCGAGCCGTTGCGCCCCGCCGACATAGGCCTGGTAGAAGTCGCGCAGCAGCTCGGATTCTGCGGAGCCGTCGACCGTGTAGTTGCGCAGTACGCTGCCCACGGCGCTCACCGTCACCCGGTCGCCCCCGGCCAGAAGCAGGGGAATCCGCGTCCCGTTGTAGACGAGGTTGTAGAGCATGGGGGTGGGGGCCGCCTCCTTGAGCAGGAAGCCGTAGCCGCCCTCCTTGTCGAGCAGGGCCGAGTCGATGATCGAAGTCGCGAGCGGGGTCGTCTGCTCCAGGTAGACGGTCGTCGCCTCGCTGCCGACGAAGCGGCCCGAAATCTTCACTTTCGACGAATGGCAACCGCTCATGAACAGGGCGGCGGCGAACAGGATACAAAACGTCAGTCGATTCATATCGTTGTGTTTGAGTGGTCTGCGGCTGCATGACCGCCGCGCCGACATCGCCCCGGGCGAATGCCCTTCGGGCCGTCGATGCGGGAAAGTCCGTTGCCGCACAGCCAAATATACGGAGAGCCGAGTGCAATGCCAAATTTATTTGGGCATTGCCGAGGCCGGAGTATCTTCGGCACAGCCAAATATACGAAGATTTCGCTGAAAATCGGAACGGTTCGCAGAAATAAAACAGCGCAGAATGAATAACTGTTTGTATATTCGGTTGTTGCGTGTAATATAAAACGGCGCTCCGAATTTTCCGGAGCGCCGTCGAGTCGTCGGCAGGGCCTTATTTCTCGACTTTGGCCTTGAACTTGTCGAGCTGGCGTTTCAGTGCGTCGATCGCCTCGTCCACCGCCTCCTCGAAGCTCTTGGCCTGACGGTCGGCCACCAACTCCTCGCCCGGCATGCGGAGCGTGATGGTGGCGATCTTGTTGCCTTTTTCGTGATCCTTATCGAGCTTGAGAATCACCTCGGCGCCGGTCGAGCGCTCGGCGAAACGCTCCAGTTTCGTCATCTTGGCGTTCACGAAATCGACCAGCCGCTTGTCGGCGTCGAATTTCACGGATTGGATCTGTACGTTCATAACCTTCGATTTTAAGGGTTCAATATCTTGCAGGTTTTCTTTGCCTCGGCATAGCCCAAGTAAACTTGGCTCTGCCCTCGGCTTGTCGAAAACGTTCAAATTCTTGCAGGTTTTCTTGCCTCGGCATAGCCCAAGTAAACTTGGCTCTGCCCTCGGCTTGTCGAAAACGTTCAATATCTTGCAGGTTTTCTAACCCGAACCGGCAACATTTATTTGTCGCTCTGCTTTTCGCGGGGGTGGGCTTTGGCATAGACCTCCTTGAGTCGGGCGATGCTGTTGTGGGTGTAGACCTGCGTGGCCTGCAGCGAGGCGTGGCCCAGCAGCTCCTGAATCTCGCGCATGTCGGCGCCGCCGTTCATCAGATGCGTGGCGAACGTGTGCCGCAGTACGTGGGGGCTTTTCTTGCCTTGGACGCCGGCCCGTGCCAGCTCCTCCTGCACGATGCGGTAGACCGTGCTGCGGGCGATGCGGGTACCCCTGCAGGATAAAAATAGCGCTTTTTCCTGATAGTTGCAAATTTTTTGCCGCTCGACCACCTCCATGTAGTGCAGAATCTTGTCGCGCACTTCGTCGAGGATGGGTACCATGCGTTCCTTGTCGCCCTTGCCGTGCACGCGCAGCGACGTGCAGTCGGCCGAGAGGTCGGTGCGGTCGGCGCCGATCAGTTCGGCGAGCCGCAGCCCGCAGGAGTAGAAAAGCAGGACGATCAGCGAATTGCGCTCGGTGATGAAGCGGTCGGTGTCGAACGTGCAGTCGTCGACGAGGGTCGACATGCGGCTTTCGGGCACGAAGACCGGAAGCCGGCGCGAAGTCTTGAGCGAGACGAGGGGCCGCAGGATGTCTTTCTCGATGACGCCCGTGCGGTGGAGCCAGCGGAAAAGCGCCCGCAGCGACGAGAGTTCGCGGTTCATCGATGCGGCGCCGATGCGGCCCCGGTCGGTGCGGAAGACGATCCATTCGCGGATGTCGCCCGTGGTGACCCGGCGCGGATCGAAATGCGCGTCGTCGGTGCCCAACCAGGCGAGGAATTCCTCCACGTCGTGGCGGTAGTTGCGTACGGTGAGCGGCGAAAAGCGGCGTTCGGCCTCTAAATAGCGGATGAAATCGGCAAGCACAAGGCAAATATAACGAAAAATCGCTATCTTTGTTCGGGTCTCCGGATTTCGCTCCGGATCGAAAAGCGTATTTTTATGAAAGAGAGCTGGAAACCCGGCACGGTGCTTTACCCGCTGCCGGCCGTCTTGGTGAGTTGCGGCGCGACGCCCGACGAATACAACCTGCTGACCGTGGCCTGGACGGGTACGGTCTGCTCCGATCCCCCGATGTGCTCGATCTCGGTGCGGCCCGAGCGTCATTCGTACGGGATCATCCGCCGCACGGGCGAATTCGTCATCAACCTCACCACCGAGGCCCTGGCCCGTGCCACCGACTGGTGCGGCGTGCGTTCGGGGCGCGACTGCGACAAGTTCCGCGAAATGGGCCTCACGCCCGTCGCGGCGCAGCATGTGGCGGCGCCCATCGTCGAGGAGTCGCCCGTGAACATCGAATGCCGCGTCCGGCAGGTGCTGCCCTTGGGGTCGCACGACATGTTCATCGCCGAGGTGGTCGGCGTGCAGGTCGACAGCGCCTATGTCGATCCGCAGACGGGCCGGTTTTGTCTGGAGCGCGCCTGCCCGATCGTCTATTCGCACGGCGAATATTATGCTCTGGGCCGGGCGCTGGGCCGTTTCGGGTGGAGCGTCCGCAAGAAAACGAAATAGCCGGCGCGCCCTGCGGGTTGCGGCGACGAAGGGGTATGTCCCGAGCGAAGATATAGAGAGGACGGATCGGCGGCGAATTTTTCGCCGCTGTCGGTCAGCGAGTTGGCGGAAATCCCGAAATTTTTTCGGGATTTCTCTTGACATCGCCTTTTCGGGATCGTATATTTGCACGGCAGCTGCACTCTTTTTTTAATCGCGCCTCGTTGCGCTCCGGAGTTCTTCCGGATGCTTCGGCCCCGTTTCCGGGGCATGCCGACGGGCGCCATGCGATCATTCTCATCTCCATGACAGCCATTTCATCCGAGGGCCGCAAGGTCTTCAGGCCGCGTCGTGCGCGGCTCCGTCAGCGCAACCGGGCCGTCGCAGCCCGCTACTACTATTGGGTCGAGCTGCGTCGCCGCCGCGAGGTCGACGTGCGCAGAATCCTGTGCGACAACGAGTTCTTCGTCGAGGAACGTACGATCGCCAACGCGCTGGTCAGCGAAAACGACTATCTGGCCGCGTTGATCGCCGGCCGCACTTCATGCGCCGAGTTGCGCCGCCTTTTTCCGGGATTCGACTGGAAAAAGTAACTTTCTGTTCCGATTATCTCCTCTTTTGCCATGTCCGATCTTTCCTGGGTGAACGATCTGCTCGTCTTTGCGTTGCCGAGCGGATTCGTGGGCGCCGTCGCCTCGTGGGCGGTGGGCCGTCGCAAACGCAACAACGATTTTCTGGTCGAGATGCAGCGTTCGATCGATCTGTTGTGCGAGAAATACAACCAGGTGCTGCAGGAGAACGTGGCATTGCGGCAGGAGAAAGCCGAGTGGCAGATCGCCCAGCAGGAGCTGCTGGCCAAGGTCGACCGGTTGACCCGCGAGGTCGAACGGTTGCGCCGGAATTTACCTTCCAACATTGTAAACATGAAATTGCTATGAAATTCCGATTCTTGTCTTCAGTCAGAGTATTCGTCGCCGGTGCGGCGGCATTGTCGTGCGTGGCATGCGCCGCGTCGCGGAGCCGTTCGCAGCACGATTTTCAGGCCCGGCAGAGCGCCGGCGCCGTGGAGCGGATGCAGGAGCTGCAGCGCCGCGATACGCTTGTTGCGTCGTCCCGCGATCGGGAAACCGCGGCGGTGTACGAGAGCCGCGTCGAGACTTACGAAGCCGTCGCGGCGCAGCGGGCGGTGCTGGCCGTGCCGTTGGCGGAGGCGGCGCTTTTGCCGCCCGGAGCCGTGTTCGCCCGGTGCGAGGGCGGTCTTGCGGTCGCGGTGCGGTGCCGGGGCGACACGTTGATCGTCGAAGCGCGGAGCGACAGCATGCAGCGGGCGGTGACCCGTGTCGAGCGGAGGGAGACCCGCAGCCGCAGGCAGTGCGATTCGGTCGCTTCGGCGGTGCAGGAAACCCGGCTGCGCTGTTCCGTCGACAGTCTGGCCCGTAGCGAAGTGCGGATCGTCGGGGAGCGGACGCGTGCCGCCCCTGCGGCCCGTCGCGGATGGTGGTTCGCGGCCGGGGCGGCAGTGTGTGCGCTGCTGCTGGTCGGACTCTGCCGCCTCGCGAAGTGAATGTACGGAAAAAGCCGCTGCTTCCCGAAGCAGCGGCTTTTCATGTGCGCAGGCCTTGTAAGCCGGGTTCTGTGCCCGGGATCGCTCCCGGGTCTCCGTCATTTATCTACGACGGCAGTCGCCTGCCGCCTCCAGCAACCTACCCCCCGACATCGGACGAGCAGCCCTTCGTTGTCGGTATACACGGTCTTGCAACCCGCGGGACGTACGGCCGGGCGACATCGCTGCCCCCGCGGTAGGCTCTTACCCCACCTTTTCACCCTTACCGGCCGGAAACCCGGCAGGCGGTCGTTCTCTGTTACGCTGCCATGCCCTCTCGGACATCAAGTCGTTAGCTTGCGCGGTGCTCTGCGTTGCCCGGACTTTCCTCCCCCGGCTTGCGCCGGCAGCGACGGAGCGGGCCTGCGGGGCAAAGGTAGGCAAAAAATTCACAATGCACAATTCATAATTCACAATTACTTGTTTCACAATCGATTATGAATTGAATATATTGAATTTCGCCAGCAGCGGGTTGCGGCGGTCGAGCAGCAGCACTTCCAGGAGCAGGAGCACCAATGCCGCGGCCAGCGGATAGCGGTATTGCTCGTCGTACTC
>CAYSJF010000075.1:0-6940 GCA_964431265.1 uncultured Alistipes sp.
CGCGGCGGCCGTCCTGCGCCACCTCGCGCGTGGAGTTGGAGTAGCGCTCCATGAACGGCACGATACCCGTCGACGTGAGGGCCGAGTTGAGCACCGGACTGCCCGTGGGGCGGATGTGCGAGAGATCGTGCCCCACGCCGCCGCGCCGCTTCATGAGCTGCACCTGCTCCTCGTCCATGCGGAAGATGCCGCCGTAGGAGTCGGCCGGATGCTTGTGGCCGATGACGAAGCAGTTGGAGAGCGACGCGACCTGGAAATCGTTGCCGATGCCGGTCATGGGGCCGCCCTGCGGAATGACATAGCGGAAGTGGTCGAGCAGCGCGAAAACCTCGTCGGCCGACATGGGGTTGGGATACTTCTGCTCGATGCGCTCGATCTCGCGGGCGATGCGCTCGTGCATCTGCCGGGGCGACTTCTCGTAGATGTTGCCGAACGAGTCCTTGAGGGCATACTTGGTGACCCACACCGTGGCGGCCAGCTCGTCGCCGTCGAAGTAAATTTTCGACTCGGCGACCGCATCGTTGTAGTCGACTTTCTGCGGTGCAGGAGTGGTGGAAACTTTTGCCATAACTATCTATCTGTTGCTTTGTTCGTTCCTGATCGTAACGCGCGACGCGCAGTTTTACAAAGATCACGCATTCCGAGCGAATATCCCAACGATCCGCAACCGAATTATCCACAAATTATCTACAAAAAGCAGCGGTGCATTTCAACTGTCTGAAATACACCGCCGAAAAAAAATCGAGCCGCCGGCCGCGGCTCCCTATCCATTACTTCGCCGCTACGGCGTCGATCTCGACCAGCGCGCCCACGGGCAGCGCCGCCACCTCGAAACAGATGCGGGCCGGCATCTCCGAGGTGAAGAACTCGGCGTAGACGGCGTTCATGGCCGCGAAGTCGGAGATATGCTGCAGCAGCACGGTGGTTTTCACGACGTTTTCAAAACCGTAACCCGCTTCGGCGAGGATGTGTCCCAAGTTCGTCAGCGACTGGCGGGTCTGGGCTTCGATACCCTCGGCCATACGGCCCGTGGCCCCGTCGATGGGCAGCTGTCCCGAGACATAGAGTGCGCCGCCGGCCTCGACGGCCTGCGAATAAGGCCCCACGGCTTTGGGTGCGAGGGGCGAAGCGATGATCTTTTTCATAGTCGGAAAGTGTTTACTCGATACAAAGGTAATAAAATTGCCTATCTTTGCAGTCGAACAACCCACGAAAGATGAACACGTTCACGAAATTCACGGCGACCCTGTTTCTGGCGCTGCTCATGACGAGCTGCTGCCCCTGCCGCTCCTACCAGAAAAAGACCCGTCGACCGCTCGCCGGCACGACGTGGCAGCTCATCCAGCTCGACGGGCGAAGCGTCCAGCCGCGGGAGGGAGCGTTCTCGCTGCACCTCGACGAAGGCCGAGTCGCGGGCATCGGCGCCTGCAACCGGTTGAGCGGCACCTACACGACCACCGAAAAACGGGCACTCGTTTTCGGCCCGATCGCCTCGACGCGCATGGCCTGCCCCGAGCAGGAGCAGGAGCGGAAATTCCTCGAAGCACTCGAATCCACGACCCACTACAATATGGACGGCCCGATGCTCCTGCTGCTCCGCGAGGGCGAACTGCGGGCCGTATTCCAAGCCGCCGAATAACGTCCCGAACACAATAAAAAGCCGTCCCCGTTACGGGGCGGCTTTTCACGCATACAGAGTCGGAATCACTCCACACCGTAGCGCACGTTGCGTATCTGTCTGAAAAGATCGCTGCGCACCGATCGCAAAGCCCTCAACTCGTCTTCCATCTGTCTGACTTCGGGCCATTCGTTGCGAATCGCATTCATCTGCGCCATCGAAATGACCGGCTGCGTAGGCATGATGCGGCCCTGCTGCCCATACCACGCCATCACATGGCTCAATACGGCCATATCCCGATCGAACAAAGCCTTGTCCCGCGCTTCCACTGCCGGCCGATATGCCGGATTATAAGCTCGCAGGCTGTCGTACATGCGATCGTAACCCGCCTTGTTTTCCACGGCCCGAGGAGCGTCTTTCGGCAGATTCTTCACGTAGCGGTACTCCTCGTGCAGCTTAGCGTATTCGGGCGCCGTGCGCAAAATCTCCTGCCATGCCTTGTAACAGGCATCGTAACGCTCGTACAAGGCGCCGATCTCCGGAACGCTATCCCGGATAGCTTTCAGGTTGACGCCCGGACAATCCGTGAGACGAGCCACCCGCCCCTCCCGTTCGGCCAGGATCGCGTAGCACTCCCACTCCTTGCGATTGAGCTCCATAGAGAGGCGCTCCTGTTCTGCGTCGAGCATCGCCAACCGGCGTTCCATATCCTCGACGGTCGGCCGCTTCTTCGGCTTCGCCGCCTCGGCCGCGCCCCAGCAGAGCACGATCGCCGCAACCGATAAGATCCAATGCTTCATACTTTTTCTATTTCAGATGGGGATTGATCTTGTGCCACTCCTCGACGGGCGGGATGATGCCCATGGAGATGACCTCGTCGCGGAGCTTGCAGAGGTGCTTGTAACTCTCGGTGAGGGCGGCATGCTCCTCGGGCGTACCCTCGACGTTCTTATAAGTTACGCCATCGCGGCCGATCGAGGTCTCCATGGCCATGAGGATATGCCGGAACTCGTCGTTATCCACATAGACGCCGGCGGGATAGGAGAACGGCTTGCCGCCCATGGCTGCGGCGATCATGCAAATCGAGAGATAGGCCGGACTCTGGAACGACGAACGGCCGCGCAGCTCGATGATGTGCTTGCCGCCCTGGACGACGCGCTGCTGCAGCTCGTGCCAGTCGGCCTCGGGCATCTCCTTACCGATCAAATCCGACAGCGGACGCCCGGCGACGAGCGTCGTCGAGGCGAAGACGGCCATCTGTTCGCCATGCCCGCCGTAGGTGCGGCAATTGCGGATTTCATCGGGCGAAATCTTGAAATACCGGGCCAGCTCGGAGCGCAGACGCGTGGAGTCGAGCGCCGCGAGGGTCGAGACCTGCGAGGGTTGCAGCCCGCCGTGAATCAGCGTCACGAGGCCCGTGATGTCGGCCGGATTGAAGATGATGACCACGTGCTTGACATCGGGGCAATACATGCGGATATCCTTTCCCAACTGGGCGGCGATCTCGGCATTGCCTTTCAGCAGGTCTTCGCGCGTCATGCCCGCCTTGCGCGCCGCACCGCCCGACGAAACGACATAGGCGGCACCCGTGAGCGCATCGCCGATATCCGTAGTCCAGGTAAGTTCGACCCCCTCGAACGCGCAGTGGCGCAGCTCCTCGACCACGCCCTCCAGCGCCGGAGCGAACGGGTCGTAGAGGCAGATGTTGGGCGTCAGGCGCATCATCAACGCAGTCTGCGCCATGTTGGAACCGATCATGCCGGCAGCGCCGACGATCGTCAATTTTTCATGGGTAACGAATTCCATAATCACCTAAATTTATTCTCGTTTCATTCTATTTCCCGCCGATTCAGCAGGGCATGCGTGATCGTCAGCTCGTCGACATACTCCAGTTCGTCGCCGAAGCCGATGCCGCGGGCGATCGAGGTGACTTTCACGTTGGGGTAACGGCGCAGACGGCTCATCAGGTAGAAGAGCGTCGTCTCGCCCTCGACCGAGGTCGAGATCGCAAGGATCACCTCCTTGACGCCGCCCTCGGCGATGCGGTCGCACAGCAGATCGATCTTCAGATCGGACGGCGCGATGCCCTGCATAGGAGAAATCACCCCGCCCAGCACATGATACAACCCCTTGTACTGCCGCGTGTTCTCGATCGAAAGCACGTCGGCGACCTGCTCGACGACGCAGACGGTCGAATGGTCGCGCTCGCGGTCGGCGCAGATCGGGCACACCTCCTCGTCGGAGAGGTTGTTGCACCGCGCGCAATATTTGATTTCGCCCCGGAACTTGTCGATGCTGCGCGTCATTTCGGCCACCGACTCGGGTTCCATGCGCAGGATGTGGATGGCCAGACGCAAGGCCGTGCGCTTTCCCACTCCGGGCAGCTTCGACAGCTCGCCGACCACGTTCTGCAAGAGTTCCGACATCAGATGATCTCGATTTTACGGCTTTCCAGCCACCCTTTCTTCCCGTCGGCGATGACGATCTCGCACCACTCGTCGAGCCGGTCGACGATCCGCACCACCGTACCCTCATGCAACACGAAGAGGTCGGTGGCCGACTTGTCGGGCGAACTCTTCACCGCGACCGATGCCGACATCACCACGGCCTGCGAACGATCGAGCATCCCGCGCCGCTCGGCGGCGGCGAAAGAGGTGGCGGCGACGAAGATCGCGGCAGCGGCGAGCGTGCCGTAGAACCCGATCTTGCGCAGCGACAACCGTCGGGCCAACAGATAGACCAGCAGCAGCGCCAGGGCGCCGATCAGGGCCGCGAGCGACAGCAGCGTCCAGGCCCTGCAGCTCATCGTCTGCCGCACGCCGCGCATCCAGGCGGCGAAGAAAAACTCGGGAATCTTCTCGATATCGTCCTTGGTGCGGGCCTCCGCCACCCCCAGATTGTGGCGGATATCGCCGTTGCCGGGTGCCGACCGCAGGGCGCGCCGATAGAAAAGGATCGCCTTGCCCAACTGCTCCTGCTTGAAATAGGCATTGGCCAGATTGTACTGGAGTTTCCCGGAGACGAGACCTTCGGCGAGCAGCTGCTCGTAGGTCTCCGCCGCGGTGCCATAGTCGCCGTTGATATAGGCCGTATTGGCCCGATCCCACAGCATGTCGGCAAGAGGCCGCGCAGCCTCCGGTTCTTCCTGCCGGGGCTGTACGACCGCCCCGCTCTCCGGCGCGAGCGGCAGCTCCTGCGCCCGGGCCGAAGCGAAAACCGCGAGGGCAGCGCATCCTATGACGATGAATCGTTTCATAAGCATCCTATCGTTTGATCATGGCCTCGATGTGCGAAATCAGATCGACACCCTCGGCATAGACATCGGTCATCCGGGCCGATGCCGCAGGCGCATACTGCGCCTCGTCGCACTGGGCGATGATGGCCGTGAAGCGCTGCGCCTGGTCGACCGGCACTCCGCGCCGGTGCAGCACCTCGCGCACGTTCTCCTTGGTGAGGTCGGCCACGGGGATGTTGAACTTGTCGCTCACATACCCCCACAACGCCCGAAGCATCTCCTCGTAGAACGCATGGCGATCCTCCTGCTCCATGTATTTCCGGGCTGCGCGGAAACGCGCCACGGCGACCTTGTTGGCCCGCCGGCCGCGCACGAGCGCCACGTTCTGCGATTCGCGTATCCGCCGGCGCAACGCCGCGTAAACCACCCCGAACACAAGCAGGATACCGCCCACAGAGGCCCAATAACCTCCGCTGAAGAGGAACGGACGCCGCACGCGGTGCAATTGTGCGCCGCCCAGCTTGATGAAGCGGATATCCTGCCCCAACAATCTGACCTCCTCCTTGGACATGCCGCGGCCCTGCATGACGACCGCCTCGCCGCCGCCCGACGCATCGGGAACGACATGGAGCGCAAAAGGTTTCGACCGCAGCGTCGCGTACTCCATGCGCGACGGATCGAAATAGCTGAACTCCACCGGTTCGACCTCGTAATCGCCCTCGGCACGCGCGATGAACGGATATTCGAACTGCCGGTAACCGGAAATTCCGGCGGCCGACGCATTGATCGATTCGGTGGTCTTGACATTGTACTGCTCGAACGACGCGGGCAACGCCAGCTTGGGCGCCTGCACGAACGTGAGGTTGCCCGTGCCCGAAATCTTGACCGTGCAGGTGGCCGCCGAATTGGCCGCGAGCTGCTCGGCAGGCGGCACGGTCTGCATCTCGAACCGCCCCACGGCACCGCTGAATCCGGCCGGCGCGCCCGCAGGCAGGGGCTTGACCGTCACGCTGACGCGCTGGCTCTGCACCTTGCGCGGCACGTTGTAGATTTCGTGCCCGCCCCCGAAGAACGGATCGACATTGCGCCGGCTCTGCACCACGACCTGCGCCACGGCGGTCAGCTCGGCAGGGTCGATGGTGAGCGTTCCCGCCTGCTGGGGATAGAGCAGGAATTCGCGGGCGACGAGCGTCTCGTAGACCTTGCCGTCGAAAGTCTCGCGCTGGCGCCGGGCGTTGTCGGCATTCAGCTCCTGCGCCCAAAAACCGTTGAACGACGGGAATTTGACATCCTGATACCCCACGACATTGACCCGCTCGTAGAGTTTGAAAGCGACCCGCAGCGGCTCGCCCTTGAAGACCGACGTCCGCGACACGACGGCCCGCAGCAGAATATCGTCCTTGCCGACCCGTCCCTGGGCCTGGCTCTCGGCATCCTGCGCCGGCTGCTGTCCGCCGGAAACGCCCGCGCCGCCCGCAGAACCGGATGCTCCGCCCCCCTGCTCGCCGACGACCTCGATAGCCAACGGACGGGTGCGATAGGTCGTCCCGCCCACGGCTATTTCGGCCGGGCCGATCGTAGCGTTGCCGGCGCTTTGGGCCAACAGCACGAAAGTGATCGTGTAGTTGACGCTTTTGGACATCGCGCCGTTGACGATCTGGATCGACGAGCCTTTCGACACGGCAGGCCCCGCCAGCACATCGAATCCCTCGAACGAAGGAGCGACGAACGTATCGCCGTCGGGGTTGGCGTTGAGCGCGAATTCGACCCGGAACGCCTCGCCCACGGCCACCATCAACGGCGAAGAGACCTCGAAGGCGATCTTCTCGGCGGCGCACAGCGGCAGGCACCCGATCGTGCAGAGCACGGCGAAAACTATTCTGGCAAAACCTTTCATCGGACTGACCACGTAACTCCTATGCTATCGTTCTAATGCTTGAAGTCGACGAAGAAATCGTTGCCTTTGTCGTCGACGATGATAAAGGCCGGGAAGTTCTCGACATAAATCTTGCGCACGGCCTCCATGCCCAACTCGGGGAAGTCGACGACCTCGACCGACTTGATCGAGTTCTTGGCCAGAATGGCTG
>CAYSJF010000076.1:0-6909 GCA_964431265.1 uncultured Alistipes sp.
GGAGGTCTCTGCACCGTGGAGAAAGGCTCCGTGGCGGTCAACGGCGTGAGCCTCACGGTCTGCGACTCGAAAGCCGACAGCTTCCGCGTGGCGATCATCCCCTATACGTTCGAACACACCAACTTCTGCCGGATCGACGTGGGTTCGGTGGTCAATCTGGAGTTCGACATCGTGGGCAAGTACATCGCCCGTCTCATGCAGCAATATAAATAACAGGTCGTTCGTGCCGACCGCCCGGTCTCGGAGCGGCAGGTGCGGCACCGTCATCAATCGTAGCATATCATGGTGGTCAATATCAAAACCAAAGAGGGCGCTTCGTTGTGGATCGCGCTGCTCGCAGCGGTCATCGTGGCCGTCGGCGCGACGCTGTTCGATGCCGTGTGGTGGCTGACGTTGAGCGTCGCGGCCGGAGTCTTCGCCGTCATGGCCCTCGCGGCGCTTTTCATCATCCGCAAGTATGTGGCTTACAAGCTCAAGCCGATCTATTCGATCGTCCTTTCGCGCGACGTCCACACCAACGAAATCTTCTCCGAGTTGCGGGACAAGCACGTCGAGAACATCGGCGAGGAGCTGACCGCCTGGGCCGACACCAACGACAAGGAGATCGCCCGTCTGAAGGAGGCCGAGCATTTCCGCAAGCAGTATCTGGGCAATGTGGCCCACGAACTGAAAACCCCGATCTTCAACATCCAGGGCTATATATCGACGCTGCTCGACGGCGGACTGGAGGACGAGTTGATCAACCGCAAGTTCCTCGAACGCGCCGAAAAGAGCATCGACCGCCTGATCAACATCGTCAACGATCTGGACACCATTTCCAAGTTAGAGAGCAGCATGAACCGGCTCGATATGGAGCGGTTCGACGTCGTGGCTCTGGCCAAGGAGATCGCCGAACAGGCCGAGATGGAGGCCGACAAGAAGAAGATCAAGATTTCGGTCAAAGGGGCCGAGAATCTGCCCTCGCCTTTCTGGGCCTGGGCCGACAAGCATTATATCGGGCAGGTCTTCGTCAACCTGATCATCAACTCGATCCGCTACGGCAAGGAGGGCGGGTCGACGCGCATCCGCTTCCGCGACATGCTCGACAAAATCCTCGTCGAGATCGAGGACAACGGGCAGGGCATCGGCAAGGAGGACCTGCCGCGCGTCTTCGAGCGCTTCTACCGCACCGACAAGGGGCGTTCGCGCGAGCAGGGCGGCACGGGCCTGGGCCTGGCGATCGTCAAGCACATCGTCGAGGCCCATGGCGAACGCATCACGGTGCGCAGCGAGCTGGGCGTAGGCAGCACGTTCTCGTTCACGCTCAAGAAAGCCGATCTGCAGCAGATACAGTAGGCGCCGACGTTCATACGACCCGTTAAACTTCGAATAAATGATACGTTTTTTGGACATAGTTTGGAATTTCGATCCGGTGTTCTTCGATATCGGGTCGCTCGACATCCGTTATTACGGGGTGATGTGGGTGCTGGCCATTCTCGTCGGCGCCAAACTCTTCGACTGCTTCTGCAAGCGCGAGGGGTTGCCCGAGAAGGTCTCGGAGTCGATATTCATCTACGGCACCTTGGCCACCATCATCGGCGCGCGCCTGGGACATTGCCTCTTTTACGATACGATGGAGTATCTGCGCGAGCCGTGGACGATTGTCACGGGCTTCCGCGACGGCGGGCTGGCCAGCCATGGCGCCGCCATCGGACTGCTCGTCGGGCTGTGGCTCTTTTCGCGCAAGAACAAGCTGCCCTACATCTGGTCGCTCGACCGGATCATGATCGCCGTCGGCATCGGCGGGGCGTTCGTGCGGCTGGGCAACCTCTTCAATTCGGAAATCTTCGGCACGGTCACTTCGCTGCCGTGGGGATTCCGGTTCGTCCGCTCGGCCAAGTGGGTGCGCGAATTCGCTCCGCTGCCGGTGCATCCGACGCAGATTTACGAGGCGTTGTGCTACCTGGCGACGTTCGCTGTGCTGTGCTGGCTCTACTTCGGGCGCGACCTGGCGCGTCGGCGGCCCGGCATCCTGTTCGGCGTGGGTCTGGAGGGCATTTTCCTGACCCGGTTCTTCATCGAGTTCATCAAGACCGAGCAGGCGGCTTTCGAGACGGGATGGACGCTCTACATGGGACAGTGGTTGAGCATCCCTTTCATCATACTGGGCATTTACATGATCTGGCGGGGTGCCGCGCGACCCGAAGCGGTGGCTCCCGCACATTCTGCGACTACAACCGTTAAAAACAATAAACGATGAACAAGAATCCGATGATCGATCAAGTCAACCGTTTGATAGCCAATCGGCTGGCTGCCGGAGGCGAGTATTTTCTGCCCGGCGTGGGTACGCTGTTCGTGGAGAAGGAGAGCGCCCGCCCCGTGACGCAAACGATGGTCGAACCTCCTTATAGCGCCGTGCGCTTCTCTTCGCAGCAGCGCGGCGTTTCGCTGGTCGACGAGATCGCCCGGGCCGCGCATTGCGAGCCGGAGACGGCGCAATCCATCTACGACCGCTGGTTGGAGAACGTGACGGTCGAAAACGGCCTGGTGATCGAGGGCGTGGGCGAATTGCGGTCGAAGCACTTCACGCCCGATCCCGAGTTCGACCATATGCTCAATCCGCAGGGGCATGCGCTCGTGCAGGTGCGGCGCCGGAAGTACGACTGGGCGATCTGGGTCGCGGCGTTCGCCGTGCTGGCGGCCCTCGTCGTGGGCTATTTCGTCTATTCCGAGCGCGAGGCGGAGTTCTCGACATATGAATCCTCGCTTTCCGACTCGGAGGCTTCGGCGAACGACGGCGAAGCGACCGAGGAGGCCGATCCTGTACAGCCCGTCGAGGCCGTGCGGCCCGAACCGCTCTCGTTCGCCGCGCAGCATGGCGGCGTCGAGCCGTCGGGCAGCGCCGGTGCCCCTGCGTCGCTCGTGTCGAAGCGCCATTACGTGGTGTTCGGCGTCTTCGCCGTGCCCGGAAATGCGGCCCGTGCCGCAGCTACGCTCGAACGCATGGTGCCGTCGATGCGGTGCGGCATCTATCGGTTCGGCGACAAGTTGATGGTGGCGCCGTTCGTCTCCGACGACCTCGGGGCCTGCAACCGCTTCAAGGCCGAATACCGCGAGCTGTTCCCCGATCTGTGGACTTACACGGGACGTTGATGCGTCTGTCCGATGCGATAACCGAGGCGATCGACCGGTTTTATTTCCGGCCCGTCGCCTCGGTATTGCCTTTGGAGACTTTCCGCTATGCCGCGTGCGGCGGGATGACCTACGGAGTGTTCGATCCGGCGTGCTATTTCGTGATTTACAATTACGTGGTGGCCCGCCGGTTTTTCGATCTGGGTTTCGTGGTGCTGTCGCCCCATATCGCGGCGCTGATCGTGGTGTTTCCGCTGACTTTTTTCGTCGGTTTCTGGCTCAATCGCAACGTCGCGTTCCGCCGCTCTTCCCTGCGGACGGGAACCCAGTTGTGGCGTTATGCCCTTTCGGTCGCCGGTTCCGTCGTGCTGACTTATGCGGGGTTGAAATTCTTCGTCGAGGTGTGCGGCGTGTGGCCGACGCCCGCAAAAGTGCTGACCACGTGCGTCACGACTCTGTACAGTTACCTGGCGGCCAAGTACTTCACGTTCCGGACGGAAAATAGTTGAGGCGAGGGCTGCCGCCTGCACGGGGCGGTTCGCTACTTCTTGTTTTCGTCGCGCAGCTTCTGCAATTCGTACATGCGGTCGCGGAATTTCGCCGCGGCCAGAAAATCGAGCGACTTCGCGGCCCGCTCCATGTCTTCGCGCGCCCGGGCGATCAAGGCGTCGAGGTTCTCTCCGGCGCCCGGCAGCGGAGCGCCTGCCGTGTAGCCGTGCCGGACGTCCGCCGCCAGCATCTTCGTATTCCCGTCGGTATAGGCCGCCAGGTCGATTTCCGCCGCCGAGACTTTCCCCGCCAGCAGGGTGCTTTGGCCCGAACCGCTGCGTTGCGCGCGCCGCGGAAGCATGCCGTGCTCCATGTTGTAGCGCACCTGAATTTCGCGGCGGCGGTTGCTCTGCTCGATCGTGTAGCGCATCGATTCGGTGCAGGTGTCGGCATAGAGGATCACGTTGCCCTGCGAGTGGCGCGCCGCACGTCCGGCGATCTGCGTGAGCGAACGCACGTTGCGCAGGAAGCCCTCCTTGTCGGCATCCAGGATCGCCACCAACGCCACTTCCGGCAGGTCGAGACCCTCGCGCAGCAGGTTGACGCCCACCAGCACGTCGAACATCCCCGCCCGGAGGTCTTCCAGAATCTGGATGCGCTCCAGCGTGTCGACGTCGGAGTGGATGTAGCGGTTGCGGATGCCTACGCGGTCGAAATACTTCGACAGCTCCTCGGCCATGCGCTTGGTGATAGTCGTCACCAGCACCTTGTCGTCGTTTTTCACCCGTTTGTCGATCTCCTCGATCAGGTCGTCGATCTGATTGAGCGTTACGCGCACCTCCAACGGCGGATCGACCAGTCCCGTGGGGCGTATGAGCTGCTCGACGATCACCCCCTCGCTTTTCATCAGCTCCCAGTCGGCCGGCGTAGCGCTCACGTAGATCGTCGTGCCCTGCAGCTGTTCGAATTCGCCGAACGTCAGCGGACGGTTGTCCTTGGCCGCGGGGAGGCGGAAGCCGTACTCCACCAGATTCTCTTTGCGCGCCCGGTCGCCGCCGAACATGGCGTGCACCTGGGGGATCGTTACGTGACTTTCGTCCACGACCATCAGATAGTCCTGCGGAAAGTAGTCCAAAAGACAGAACGGACGCGTGCCGGCGGCACGTCCGTCGAAATAACGCGAGTAGTTCTCGATGCCGGGGCAGTAGCCCAGCTCCTTGATCATCTCCACGTCGTACTCCACGCGCTGCTTGATGCGCTGCGCCTCCATCGTGCGGCCCGCGCGCTCGAAAAACTCGATCTGCTTGCCCAAATCCAGATAGATCTGCTGCACGGCCGTGTGGATGCGCTCCTTGGTCGTCACGAAGAGACTCGTGGGGTAGAGTGTCAGCGAATCGAGCGTGTGGAGCCGCTGTCCCGTCACGGGATCGATGGCATGGATGGCCTCGATCTCGTTGTCGAAGAACATCACGCGGAAACACTGGCTGCCGAACTCGCCGAACGCCGCCATGATGTCGACCGTATCGCCGTTCACGCGGAACGTTGCCGGTTCCAGTTCGCGTTCCGTGCGCGTGTAGAGCGCTTCGACGAGCTGGTAGAGAAAGTGTTTGTAGCTGACGACTTGCCCGACCTTGATACGGATGGCCGTAGCATGGAAATCCGCCGGATTGCCCGCACCGTAAAGGCACGAGACGCTCGATACGACAATCACATCGCGCCGTCCCGACAGCAGGGTCGCTACGGCGCTCAGTCGCATGCGTTCGATTTCGTCGTTGATCGAGAGGTCTTTTTCGATGTAGGTGTCGGTGGACGGGAGATAGGCTTCGGGCTGGTAGTAGTCGTAGTAGGAAACGAAGTATTCAATGGCGTTTTCGGGAAAAAAGTTTTTGAATTCGCCATAAAGTTGCGCCGCAAGCGTCTTGTTGTGGCTCAACACGAGGGTCGGACGGTCCAGTTGCGCGATGACGTTCGCCACCGTGAATGTCTTGCCCGAACCGGTGACGCCCAGCAGCGTGTTGTGCTTCGAGCCGTGGCGGATGGCCCCGACCAGCTGCCCGATCGCTTCCGGTTGGTCGCCCATCGGGGCATAGTCCGATACGAGTTTGAAATCCATGTCACAAAGATAATAACGTTTTCGATAAGCCGCGGCCGAAGCCGAACTTGTTTCGGGTTATGGCGGGGCGGGAAAAAGTGCATGAAAATGAATGAATTTCGACCGCAACAATTCTCGTGCAACTCTCCGGCGGGAGTTGCCTTTTTCAACGTTGCGATTTTCGGACGCGCGGCAGTCGGCCGAATCAGTCGTTCCGTTCGATCAGCGACCGGATGTTCTGAATCAGCATTTCGACTGCCACCGAATTGAATCCGCCTTCGGGGATGATGACATCCGCATACTTTTTCGACGGTTCGACGAACTCTTCGTGCATCGGTTTCACGGTCGTCGTATATTGTTCGATGACCGATTGCATCGTGCGTCCGCGGTCGCAAACGTCGCGCAGGATGCGGCGCGCCAGACGCAGGTCGGCATCCGTATCGACATAGACCTTGATGTCCATCAGGTCGCGCAGCTCCTTGTTCTCGAAAATCAGAATTCCGTCGACGATGATGACTTTCGAGGGCTTCACACACACGGTTTCGGGCATGCGCGTGTGCTCGACGAACGAATAGACCGGATGTTCGATCGGCACGTTGTCTTTCAAAGCCTTGATGTGCTCGACCATCATCTGCGTGTCGAATGCCTGCGGATGGTCGTAATTCAGCTTCGTGCGTTCTTCGTAGGTGAGTTCGGGGTGGGCCTTGTAGTAGTAGTCGTGGCACAGCGTTACGACGTCTTCCTGCTTGAATGCCTCCTGCAAACGCTTGACGAGGGTCGATTTTCCGGAGCCTGTACCGCCGGCCACTCCGATGACGGTTACTTTCATGCTGTTTCGTTTGGTAAAGAAAGAAGAATTGCCCCCAGCGGGCAATTCTTCTTTCGGTTTTATGCGTCGATATTGGCGTAATGCGCGTTTTGTTCGATGAATTCGCGGCGGGGCGGTACGTCATCGCCCATCAGCATCGAGAAAATGCGGTCGGCTTCGGCCGCGTTCTCGATCGTTACGTGGCGCAGGATACGGGTTTCGGGATTCATGGTCGTCTCCCACAGCTGGTGGGCGTTCATCTCGCCGAGACCTTTGTAGCGTTGCACGTGTGCGCCCTTGCCGAACTCTTCGGTTACTTCGTCGCGTTCCTTGTCCGTCCAGCAGTAACGTTCCTCTGCTCAACAAGATGTCCCTTTGACCGAACTTGCGTCTTTTCAACAGCCCACGC
>CAYSJF010000077.1:0-6781 GCA_964431265.1 uncultured Alistipes sp.
CCTTGAACGCGGCGCGGATGGCCACCTCGGTCTTGCCGAAGCCCACGTCGCCGCAAATCAGGCGATCCATGGGCCGGTCGGACTCCATGTCCCGCTTGACGGCGGCGATGGCCGCCTGCTGGTCGGGGGTATCCTCCCAGCGGAACGACGCCTCCAGCTCGTGCTGCAGGTAGCTGTCGGGCGAGAAAGCGAAGCCCGGCGACGCCTTGCGACGGGCGTAGAGGGCGATCAGCTCGCGCGAAATGTCCTTGACGGCCTTCTTGGCGGCGCTCTTGAGCTTCTGCCAGGCGCCGTTGCCCAACTTGTAGATTTTGGGCGGCTCGCCGTCGCCGGCCTTATAACGCGAAATGCGGTGGAGCGAATGGACATTGACGAACAACACGTCGCCGTCCTTGTAGACGAGCTTGATCGCCTCGTGCTGCTTGCCGCCCTCGTCGACCTTGACCAGCCCGTCGAAGCGCCCGACACCGTGGTCGATGTGCACCACATAGTCGCCCGGGCGCAGGCTGTTCAGCTCGGCGACGGTCATCTGCTCGTCGCGCTTGATCTCGCCGTTGATGCGGTAGCGCTGGTAGCGGTCGAAAATCTGGTGGTCGGTGTAGAGGCAGAGCTTCAGCTCGTCGTCGACGAAGCCCTCGTGCAGCGTCGCACCGATCGCGCGCACGGCGGCCTGGCCGCGGCCGATCTGGTGGAAGATGTTTTCGAGGCGCTCGACCTGCATCTTGTTCTCCGAGAGAATGTAGGTCTCGTAGCCCCGCAGCGCGTTGCGGATCATGTCGTCGGCGAGCAGCTCGAAATTCTTGTTGAAGCGGGGCTGGGGCGAAGTGGCGAACTCGACGGCCGCCGTGGCGGGCCGCTCGGGCAGGTTGTCGCGCAGGAAAACCAGGCGGTTGCCGGACAAATCGGCGAGCAGTCCGTTGCGGCTGGAGAGCAGCCGGTCGATCTCTTCGGGCCGCTCCAGGTCGCCGAGGGTCTTGCGCCGCAGGTCGTTGACGCGGCGCAGCACGAAGTCGGGGTCGTAGAACCACCAGGCGGCCTGCGGCCCGGCGAACTCGGCCAGCGACACGCGAGCGCCCCCCGCGGCGGCGTTCATGTCGGGGACGACGGAGACCTGCGCGAGCTTTTCCGACGAAAGCTGGCTGGAAATCTCGAACCGCCGGATCGAATCGACCTCGTCGCCGAAGAAATCGATGCGGAACGGTTTGCTCTCGGCGAAAGAGAAGACGTCGACGATGCCGCCGCGCAGCGAGTACTGCCCCGGTTCGTAGACGAAATCGACGCGTTCGAAGCCGGCGTCGACGAGCGCCTGCACCAGCACCTCGATCGAAATGCGGTCGCCCACGCGCACGGCGATGGTGCCCTGTTGCAGCGTCTGCCCGTCGGCGACCCGCTCGGCGAGCGCCTCGGGCCAGGTGCAGACGACCAGATAACCCCGGCCGTCGAAGCTGCGCAGGGCGTTCATCGCGGCGGTGCGCTGCACCACGCCCTGGGCGTCCTCGGCCCCATAGGCCGCCGACCGTTTGTAGGCCGACGGGAAGAAGCAGACGCGCGATTCGTCGAGCAGAGCGTAGAAATCGTTGAGCAGATAGGCCGCGGCATCGCGATCCTCGGCCACGAAGACGTGGATGCCCCCGACCTGCCCGACGGCAGCGGCGGCATAGAACGGCAAAGCCCCGCCGACCAGCTCGCGCAGATGCACGGCACCGCCGGCCGGCTTCAACTGCCGGCACAACGCCCCGAGTGCCCGAGACCCGGCGGCGAACTGCGCTATTTGCTCACGGGCAGACATAAAACGGAATGCACAATTCAGAATTCACAATTCACAATTTAAACGTTCGCAATCGGGCACGAAAGGATTCGGTTTTCGTGTTTTTCGGCGATCGCCGGATGATGCGGCGTACTGCTTTCGAATACGCCCCGTGTGCTTAATTATGAATTGTGAATTCTGAATTGTGAATTATTTTTTGATCAAGTCGTTGCCTTTGCGGTCGTGATAGTGGACTTCGACGATGCCGATGCTCTGATCCTCGACGATGTCGAGACGCACCTTGTACTTCCACTCCCAGCGGCGGCGCAGCGACCACAATCCCTTCTTGAGGAATGCCGCGACATAGGGGCTGACGACCAGTCTGACGTATTTGTGGCCCCGATCCTCGGTGAGCAGCGAAATCTGGTTCTCGATCTTCCGATCCAGCACCACCGTGGGTTCGATCTTGCCCGAGCCGTTGCAGGTGGGGCAGACGTCGGAGACGTTCTCCACGGCGACGGGGCGCACGCGCTGGCGCGTGATCTGCATCAGGCCGAACTTGGTGAGCGGCAGCACGGTATGCTTGGCCTTGTCGGTGGACATGAGCTTGACCATCTCGTCGAAGAGCGCCTGGCGGTTCTGCGCCTTGTGCAGGTCGATGAAGTCGATGATGACGATGCCGCCCAGGTCGCGCAGCCGCAGCTGGCGAGCGATCTCTTTGGCGGCGGCGAGGTTGACGTCCATGGCCGTCTGCTCCTGGTTGTCCTCGGCCTTGGTGCGGTTGCCCGAGTTGACGTCGATGACGTTCATGGCCTCGGTGTGCTCGATGATGAGGTAGGCGCCGCGCTTGAGCGACACGTACTTGGCGAAGAGCGACTTGATCTGCTTCGAGATGTCGAAGTTGTCGAAGATGGGAACGTTGCCCTTGTAGAGCTTGACGATCTTCTCCTTCTCGGGGTCGATCTGACGGATGTAGTTGCGGATGTCGGTGAACATCGCCTGGTCGTCGACGGCGATCTGCGAGAACGAGCCGTTGAGCGAGTCGCGGATGATGGTGTTGGCGCGGCTCATCTCGCTCATGAGCTGGGCAGGCGCCGTGTGCTTGCGCACGGCAGCGACCGTCTTGCGCCACCGCTCGATCTGGGTGCGGATGTCCTGCTCGATGTCCTCGTCGCGGGCCTCCATGGCCGCGGTGCGGATGATGACGCCGAAATTCTTGGGCAGCACGGCGGCGGCGATGCGCTTCAGGCGCTTCTTCTCCTCGCCCGAACGGATCTTTTGCGACAAAAAGACCTTGGACGAAAACGGCACCAGCACCACGTTGCGCCCGGCGAGCGAGATGTCGGCCGTCAGACGCGGCCCCTTGGTGGAAATGGCCTCCTTGGCCACCTGCACCATGATCTGCTGCCCCACCTGGAGGTAGTCGCCGATCTTGCCCGACTTCTCGACGGGCGGTTCGAGCTTCATGCTCTCGAGGCGCAGCCCCCGTTTGCCGGGAATCTGCGACGCGGCCAGCTTCTGCAGCGAGGGGAAGTGCGTTCCCAGATCGAGGTAGTGGATGAAAGCATCCTTCTCGTGACCGATATTGACGAATGCCGCGTTGAGACCCGGCATGATCTTGCGAACCTTGCCCAGATAGATGTCGCCGACGGCGAACCCCGTCTGGCACTGTTCCTTGGACAACTCGACCAGCACCTTGTCCTCGCACAGGGCGATGGTGATCTCGGTCGGGTTGACGTTTACGATTAGTTCTCTGTTCATTTATTTATGCGCGTCCGACAACGGGACGCGATGCGCTGAAATTAGTCCGCGACTTGGAATATGGAGCGGCGGAGAACTCCAAAATCGATGGAACCCGACAACGGGATACTCGACGTCCGAACGCCGGCGAAAAGCCCCGGCGAGCGGAAAAACCGCGCGGAGGCTTTCGACCGGAAACCTTCCTCGCACGACATCCCTGTGTCCCGAAAGATTCCGACATTTTAAATAGGTAAAGCTAAAAGAGCCGCAAAGCCCCTTTAGCTTTATCTGTCCCGTGGATGCGTCGCTACTTTTTCTTGTGACGGTTCTTGCGCAGACGTTTTTTACGCTTGTGGGTAGCCATCTTGTGACGCTTATGCTTCTTTCCGTTTGGCATAGTCCTTAAATTTTAGAGGTTCTTGATTCATCGAAACTATTTCACTTTCGCAGCGAAGCTCTTGGCTGGCTTGAAAGCGGGAATGTTGTGCGCGGGAATGGTGATGGTGGTGTTCTTCGAGATGTTGCGGGCCACTTTCTTGGCGCGCTTCTTCACGATGAAGCTGCCGAAGCCGCGGAGATACACGTTGTTGTGGCTCGACAACGACGACTTGATGCTCTCCATGAAAGCCTCGACGATAGCCTGCACCTGGACTTTCTCGACCCCGGTGCCCTTAGCGATTTCGCTTACGATATCTGCTTTAGTCATATCTTATGATATTAAAAATTAAGTTCTTTTACCTGAAAAGGAGTTTGCAAATATACGTTTTATTTGGATATCCGCCAACAAACCGCCCTATTTTTTCGCGATTTTCGCCGGCAGCCCCTACCTACCACTCCCACAAGGCGATAACAAATATCGGGCAAAAGCGCGAAAAACCGGAAAAATAAAACGCCCGTCCGCAAGAATCGCCGCCCCATACGGCTTTCGAAGCCGTGCGGGTCTCCCCGCCCCGGAATCCCGTCGGACCAGTCGCCGCACCGCACCGAATCGAACCGGCAATAGTGCGACCCCCGCATCGGCATCTGCATCAGCATCAGCATCAGCATCAGCATCAACATCAGTATCTGCATCTGCATCTGCATTATCAGTATTTGTGCTCCAACGCTTCGCCTACGCGCCGCACGGTGGGAAAGGCCTCGCGCAGGTTGGCCGCGAAGGCGGCGGGGTCGCACCAGACCGCGCGTTCGATCCCCTCCTCGGCCTGGGGACGCAGCGGCGCCGTGTCGTCGCACGCCCGCAGCGCGAACCAATGGGTGCGCTTCAGCTCCCAGCGCGCCGTGGGCGGGAAGAAGTAGGCGTGCCACGTGGCGCACAGCGGCGCCGCGACCTCGGCCCGCACGCCGGTCTCCTCCAGAATCTCGCGCGCGGCGCACGCCTCGAGGCGCTCGCCCGGCTCGACATGCCCCTTGGGCAAATCCCAGCGGCCGTTGCGGCGGATCATCAGCCGCTCGCCGCGCCCGTTCACGACCACGCCGCCGGCGGCCTCGACCGTCGTGAAATCCCGGGCGAAACGCTCGAAAGCGGCCCGGGGATCGGGCACCACGACGGCGACCGAATTGCGGGTTTCGAGAAAATTCACTATCTTGTCGCGACTTATCGCTCCGCAGTCGGCGGGTGCGAAACGGAAAGTCGCCGGTGCGGGGGCTTCCCGGGCGAAGACGACCGACTTATCGGCGAAATAAACGGTAAAAAGAGACTCCATAAAAAACGGCGGGAAAATGCGTGCAGGAACTATCCCGCGGCAAAATTAACCACATATATATAATTTCGATTTCATTCGATGAAAAAATTCGCATTATTGTTTATGGCCATGGCTGCTATGGGACTCGCCGGGTGCAACGAGCGCCCGGCACCGCTGAAGATCAACAACGCCCTGACCGCGGAGGAGATCGCCGCGGGCCGGCTGACCCCCGAGGTGATGTGGAAGATGCGCCGCGCGGGCGACTCGTCGCTCTCGCCCGACGGCTCGCGGCTGCTCTACGCCGTGACGGAGTACGACATGGCCGAGAACCGCGGCATAACGACCATATGGACGGAAAATATCGCCGACCGGGAGTGCCGGCAGCTCACCGACTACGCCTCGAACAACGCCTCGCCCCGCTGGTCGGCCGACGGGCGGAGCATCTGGTTCCTCTCCGACCGCAGCGGCTCGACGCAGGTGTGGCGCATGGATGCCGACGGCGCGCACCCCGTGCAGGTGACGGGCGGCGAGGGGATACCCGAAGTCGAGGGCTTCGGCATAAGCCCCGACGGCGGGCATATCTGGTGGGTGCAGACGGTGCATGCGGCGGCCCGCAAGTCGTCGGACATCCACGCCGACATGCCCAAATCGCAGGCCCGCATCTACGACGATCTGATGGCCCGCCACTGGGACTACTGGGACGAGGGCGACTACCGCCACATCTTCGTCGCCGGGTTGGGCGACGGCATGGTGACCGAAGGGGTCGACATCCTCGGCGCCGAGGCGGCGTGGGACGCTCCGCTGGCCCCCTATTTCGACACGGCCGAGATCGCATGGAACCCGCAGGGCACGCAGCTGGCCTACACCTGCAAACCGCTGACGGGCACCGAATATGCCGTGTCGACCGACTCGGACATCTTCGTCTACGACATAGCGACGGGCGCCACGCGGAACATCTGCAAACCGCACGCGAACGACGTCGCGCCCGGTGCGGTCGCCGAGCTTGCTGCAGCGATGCCGGGCTACGACAAATATCCCGTGTGGTCGCCCGACGGCAAGAAGATCGCGTTCCGCTCGATGCGCCGCGCGGGCAACGAGTCGGACAAGGAGTGCCTGTTCATATACGACTGCACGACGGGCCGGATGCAGGATGCAACGGCCTCGTTCGACTACAATGCAATGAACACGGTGTGGGACGGCAACGAAACGATTTACTTCATCGCCCCGATCGAAGCGACGCACCAAATTTGCCGCGTGGCGCTGCCCGACAGCCGGGTCGAGGTGCTCACTGCGGGCGACCACGACATCGAAGCCTTCACGATGGCCGGCGGACACATCGCGGCCGAGGTCTGCACGATATCGATGGCCACCGAGTTCTTCGACGTCGACCTCGCGGACGGCGCCATGACCCGGATTTCGGCGATTAACGGCCCCGTCTACGACGCCGTGGAGATGGGCCGGGTGCAGAAACGCATGGTGCGCACCACCGACGGCAAACGGATGCTGACGTGGGTCGTCCTGCCGCCCGATTTCGACCCGGCGAAGAAATACCCCGTGCTGCTCTACTGCCAGGGCGGCCCGCAGAGCGTGGTGTCGCAGTTCTGGAGCTACC
>CAYSJF010000078.1:0-6589 GCA_964431265.1 uncultured Alistipes sp.
ACCTCACGCACTTCAAGCACGACTACGGCATCGACTGCGGCGACATCGCCCACCGGTTGATGGACTATGGATTCCACGCCCCGACGCTCTCGTTCCCCGTGCACGAGACGCTGATGGTCGAGCCGACCGAATCGGAACCCAAGGCCGAAATGGATCGCTTCATCGAAGCGCTCGTGCGGATCAAGCGCGAATGCGAAGCGGCCGCCGGCCAGGCGGACAACGCGGTGGTCAACGCCCCCCACACGGCGTCGGAGCTGTGCGGCGAGTGGACGCACCCCTACACGCGCGAGGAGGCGGCGTTCCCGCTGCCCTGGATCCGCGAGGCGAAGTTCTTCCCCCATGTCTCGAAGATCGACAACGGCTACGGCGACCGCAACCTGTGTTGCACAAACGAAGTGTAAATTTTGACAGCAGCCGATTTTTTACTACATTTGTTCGATCAAAACGCAACTTTCATGAAAGTAGAACAGAACAAAATGGTCGGCGTGGACTACAAGCTGACCGTCGACGGTCAGATCGCCGACCGGTCGCGTCCGGGCCAACCGCTCGAATTCATCTTCGGCACGGGCATGCTGCTGCCCAAGTTCGAGGAGGCCATTCTGGGCAAGGAGCCGGGCGACAAGGTGGCTTTCACGCTCAGTCCCAAGGACGGCTACGGCGAGATCATCGCCGAAGCGATCGTCGATCTGCCGAAAAACATATTCATGGTCGACGGCAAACTGGCCGAAGACATCCTCTTCGTAGGCTCGCAGGTACCCATGAGCGATGCGCAGGGCAACCGCATGATGGGCATCGTGAAAGAGGTGGGCGCCGAGACCGTGAAGATGGACTTCAACCACCCCATGGCCGGCAAGACGCTCGACTTCGAAGTGGAGGTCGTCACCGTGCGCGACGTGACGCCCGAAGACCTGCAGGGCCACTGCTCGTGCGGTTCGTGCGGCGGCGACCATGAGTGCGGCGGCGAATGCGGCGGTCATGACCACGACGACTGCGGCTGCGGACACGACGATTGCGGCTGCGGCAGCCACGAGCACCATCACGACGGACACTGCACCTGCCATTGAGTCCGAAGAAAAGAGTCCTGCGGGACTTCCGAACAGGCGAAAGGTGAAACGTAAAAAGTTTCTCCTTTCGCCTTTTTGTTTGTTTGCTTTTCCGAATCGACTTGCATTTCCCCGCTCTTGTACTCCCTGCGCCAATACCTGTCGGCCCTTGACGATCCGCACGGACTCACCCGCACATTGGGCGAGGTGTCGCTGTGCCGCGACGAACAGGGGCGGGCGCTCTACACCGCAGGCAACAGCGCCGCGGTATTCCGCATCCGCCACGAGGGCGAGGTGCGCGCCCTGCGGTGCTATTTCCGCCCCATGCGGCACCTGGCCGAAATCTACGGCGAGCGGTTTTTGCCGCAGGAGCTTTACCTCCATACCGATCCCGACCGCGGCGAGTGGGTCGATGTCGTGATCAACGACTGGATCGAGGGCGAAACGCTCCATACAGCCCTCGCGCAGGCCGCGGAACGAGGCGACAAAGAGCGCCTGGCGCGCCTTTCCGCAGCATTCGACCGGCTGGCTCTGTCGCTGGTCGCCGACGATCGGGCGCACGGCGATCTGAAACCCGAGAACATCATCGTCGCGGCGGACGACCGGCTCGTTCCGATCGACCTCGACGCCTCGTTTCTGCCGGCTTTCGCTGGGCAGCGAAGTGCCGAAATCGGCACGGCGGCGTTCCAACATCCGGCCCGCACGACGGAGGATTTCGATGCTTCGCTCGACGACTACCCGGCGGCCCTGATCGCCACGGCGCTGCATGCCCTGCGGATCGATCCCGCGCTTTACGAACGCCATGCCGCAACCGACGGACTGCTTTTCAGCCCGCAGCATATCGCCGACGATCCGGCACTGCACGAGGTACTGGCTCTTTTCGAGCGGCAGGGGCTGGCGGCCGAATACCGCATCGCACGCCTGCTGCTCTCGCCCACGCTCCGCCTACCCGATCTGCCGCATCTGCTGCGCCACCTGACCGCCGCGCCCGAAGTTTCCGCCGAAGTCCCTGCGCTCTTTGCCGAAAACGGGCTATGGGGCTATCGCAACGACGGGCGGACGACGATTCCGCCCCTCTACGACGAGGGGTTCGACTTCTCGGAGGGATTGGCTGCCGTGCGACTGGGCCGCACCTGGCACTTCATCGACCCGGCCGGACGCACCGTATTCAGCTGCCCGCGCTGCGAAGCCGTCAAGCCCTTTCGCGGAGATCGGGCGCAGGCGATCCGCGACGGTCGGCGCATCGAAATCGATCGTGCAGGGCACGAATCGGAACAGCCCGGGCACCCCGCCTGCGGCGAAGCGGCAAAGATAGCCGACGTTCCATTTGAATATTAGCTGCAAATCGCTATATTTGCAACGATTTGCCGGCCCGCCGTCGAACGGCGCAGCGACGCGCCCGGAAACCGACGGTATCCGGCACAGAAAAAACATCCGATGTCCCCATTCAGAAAAATGACTGCGGAAGAGATCGCCGCAGCGGAAAAATACGGCACCACCGCCGAAAACTGGTCGCAGATACTCGTGAGCGAAGATTTCACGCCTGCACAACTGCAGCAATGCCGGCTCGACGGGCACATCGAAATCGGATCAGGAGTCCGTATCATCCGTTCGCACGTCGGGAACTATCGGCTGGGGGCGGGGACGCTCGTGGAGGACGTGACCTCGATGGAGTGCCGCCACCGCAGCACGTTCGGCAACGGCACGGAAGTCGCCACGATGAACGAATGCGGCGGCCGCACGGTGAAGATCTACGACCGCATGACGGCCCAGATCGCCTACATGATGGCCGTCTACCGCCACCGTCCGCAACTCGTCGCCGCACTCGAATCGATGATCGACGACTACGCCGAAAGCCGCGCTGCCGAATCGGGCGAGACGGGCCGCGACTGCCGCATCGTCGGTGCCCGGTTCATCCGCGAAGTACGCATGGGCGACCGCGTGACGATCGACGGCGCCTCGATACTGCAGAACGGCACACTCTGCGACGGTGCGCGCATCGGCGTCGACGTCAAAGCCTACGACTTCATCGCAGCCGAAGACGCCGCGATCGACAACGGCACGACGCTGGAGCGCTGCTTCGCGGGTGAATGCTGTCGTTTGGACAAGGGGTTCACGGCCGGCGAATCGCTCTTTTTCGCCAATTCGCATTGCGAAAACGGCGAGGCCGTCTCGATCTTCGCAGGGCCGTACACCGCCTCGCACCACAAATCGTCGCTGCTGATCGCCGGCATGTTCTCGTTCTTCAACGCGGGCAGCGGCACCAACCAGAGCAACCACCTCTACAAGAGCGGCGCCGTCCACCAGTCGGTGCACCTGCGGGGCTGCAAGTTCGCCAGCGGCGCCTACATCATGTCGCCGGCCGCCGAGGGGGCGTTCACCATGGTCAAGGGGAATCACTCCGACCACCACGACACTTCGATCTTCCCCTACTCTTACCTCATCGAAAAGGAGGGGCGTTCGCAGCTGCTGCCGGGCGCCAACCTCACCAGCTACGGCACGGTGCGCGACATAGAGAAATGGCCCGCCCGCGATCGACGCCAAGCGGGCCGCGACGTCATCGACTTCGACGAATACAACCCCTATGTCACGGGGGCCATGTTGCAGGCCGTCGACAAACTCCATACGCTCCAGGACGAAGCCCCCGAGGCCGAGCAATATATCCATGGCAATACGGTGATCCGCGCCACGGCGCTGACGCGCGGCATCAAGCTCTACGACAAGGCGATCGTCGCCGCTTTGGGCAGGATGCTGGCTGCCGGTGCGCCGGACTCCCGCTACGACGGCAGAGGCCGCTGGCTCGACGTAGCGGGGCAATACATCGCCAAACGCGAGGTCGACGCCATCGTCGAGGCGATCGAGCAGGGGCGGCTGAAGCGGTTCGACGAGATCGACAACCGTTTCCGGGTCTTCCACGTCCACTATGCCGAGTATGCCCACAGCTGGGCCGAACACATTTATGCCTCGCTTCTGGGACATGCCCCGACGCCCGAGGAGATGGCCGAAGCGATCGAAGCAGGCCGCAATGCCCACGCCGCCATGCGCCGCACGACCGATGCCGATCTCAAACGCGACGAGTCGCCCGACCTCTCCGTAGGCTACGGCCCCGACTGCGACACCGACGAGGAGCGGTATGCCGACTACCGCGCCGTACGAGGACTAAAATAGGAACCCACATGTACACACAAAGCATCACACGCGCCCACCGCACGGCTTTCGTGCTGCTGATCGACGGCTCGGGGTCGATGTCCGAGACGATCCGGTTCCGCGGGCGGCCGACGACCAAGGCCCAAGCCGTCGCGACGATCGCCAACGACCTGCTGTTCGAACTCGTCGAACGAGCGCGCCGCGACGACGGCGTACGCGACTACTACGATATCGCCGTGCTGGGCTACTCGGGCGACGACGAGGTGCGTCCGCTTCTGCCCGACGGCTGCAAGACGATGAGCGTAAGCCGATTGGCCGCTTGTGAAGTGCCCCTGCGCGTGGAGACGGTCGAGCATCGCATGCCCGACGGCACGATCGCACTGCGGGATATTCCCTCGCCGGGGTGGATCGAAGCCTGCGCCGCAGGCAGCACGCCCATGTATCAGGCATTGATCGAAGCCCGCGACCTGGCGGCGGCATGGTGCGCACGCCGGGAGAATGCCGAGAGTTTTCCGCCCGTGGTGTTCAACATCACCGACGGAGAGGCGACCGACTGCGAAGCCGACGACCTGTGGGCCGTGGCCGAACAAATCCGCTCGCTGCGCACCTCCGACGGCAACGTACTGCTCATCAACATCCATATCGCGGCCGACGAGAGCGGCCGCACAATCTTCTTCCCGAGCGACGACGAGGCCGATTGCCCCAACCGCTACGCCCGCCTGCTCTACGACTGTTCGAGCCGCATGCCCGAAGTCTTCGAGCCGATGATCCGCGAAGCCAAAGGCCCGGGCGCCCTGCCGCCGTTCCGGGGCATGAGCTTCAACGCCTCGGCCGCCCAGCTGGTGGCCATGCTCAACATCGGTTCGATCAGCATAAAAACAGAATAGCGATGATCCCCACCCTGCAACTCTTCGCCCGGGCCTTGCTGACGCCCGACCTTTCGTTGCGTACGCTGACCGACGCCCGCGCCGAAACGGGGGCCAACGGATTGCCGCAACTCGTGCGCACGACGCGCTTCGCCGAAGCCCGCATCGACTGGCAAGGGCGGCGCTGGCTGCTCGCCATGCCGCTGACCCCCTCAGCCCTGCCTGCGATCGAACGCACGGCGGTGGCGATCAAGCGCCTCAACACCCCGGCGCTGACCGACTGGCGCATCCTGCCGGGCGAACTCGGCTGGCAAGACGACGGCGGCGCCGAGCACCGCTGCGACCTGGTACTGCAGCACCTGCCCGAGGGCAAGGATTTCGACGAGGCGTTGCGCACCGAAGACCGCGCCGCACTGCGGCGGGCGCTCGACCAACTCGAGGAGGAGTTGATCGGCCTCGGATTCGTCCATAACCGGCTGAAAGCCGAGAATCTGCGCTGGTGCGAGGGGCGGCTGGTCGTGCTGCGCTACCACGACGCCCGTTTAGGCGGCGACCGGCAAGCCGACGCCGAAGCATTTGAAAATCTGCGCCGCAGGATCGACGCCGCACCCGATCCGCAAGTCGCAAGCGACGTGTCCGCGCCCTACGAGCCGATACGAACCCTGCCCGGCCACCGCTGGACGAGCCACCTGTTCGAGGGGTTGATCTGCGTGGAGGACGAAAGCGGATTCGGCTATGTCGATGCCGAAAACCGGCCCGTCATCGCGTCGCAATACATGTGGGCCGACGATTTCCACGAAGGGCGCGCCGAGGTCGAAACCCCGACGGGCATGGGACTCATCGACCGCGAGGGCCGCTACGTGATCGCGCCGGAATACGAAATCGTGGAGTACAAGCCGGCCGAGAGCGTCGTCTATGTCCGTAAAGAGGGGCGCTGGGCGCTTTTCGACTACATGGGACGCCGGCTGACCGAATTCGGAACGATTGATGGATGCGCAATCTGAACAAAACAACGATATGGAAAAAGTCAAAGTCTTGATTATCGGCAGCGGCCCTGCGGGCTACACCGCCGCGATCTACACCTCGCGCGCCAACCTCGAACCGGTGCTCTACGAGGGGATCGAGCCGGGCGGTCAGCTGACCACCACCACCGAAGTGGAGAACTTCCCGGGCTACCCCGAGGGGGTCGACGGCAACCGGCTGATGGCCGACCTGCGCAAGCAGGCCGAGCGTTTCGGCGCCGACATCCGCACGGGCACGATCACGAAAATCGACCTCTCGTCTCGCCCGTTCCACGCTGTGGTCGACGGCACGCACGAGATCGAAGCCGAAAGCCTCATCATCGCCACGGGGGCGACGGCCAAGTATCTGGGGCTGCCCTCCGAAACGAAGTTTCGCGGACAGGGCGTGAGCGCCTGCGCCACGTGCGACGGCTTCTTCTACCGCAAGAAAGACGTGGCGGTGGTTGGCGGCGGCGACACGGCCTGCGAGGAGGCGACCTATCTGGCATCGCTCTGCCGCAAGGTCTACATG
>CAYSJF010000079.1:0-6547 GCA_964431265.1 uncultured Alistipes sp.
AACCGACGTACGGAGTAATCCGTACCACGAGTTCGAATCTCGTTCTCTCCGCCAAACATCGAAAGAGTGCACCGGCAGAACATATGTTCTGCCGTTTTCGTGCCTTTGCAAGGCGGTTGCTGCAAATTAAAGGCGGCGAGGTTTGCAGATTTGAGAAAGTTTGCCTACTTTTGAGCCGCCATTGGAGAGGTGCAGGAGTGGTTGAACTGGCCCGCCTGGAAAGCGAGTAAACGTCAAAAGCGTTTCAGGGGTTCGAATCCCCTTCTCTCCGCCAAGACCCGAAGCCGTTTCGGGGACAAGCAAAGACAGATCCCGCAAAATCAAGGTTTTGCGGGATTTTCGTTTCTATATGCACGGCATCCGGGAGATACGAAAAAGCCCCGTTCGGACAAAGTTGCCCCTCAATGATTCTGCGACTCGAAAGACGAAACGAAATAGCCAATTGAACGAACTGCAACGGCGGAAGAATCGGATGTTCTTCCGCCGGTTTTTTATGAATAAAGCTCAAATACGGCGCGATTTCGGTGCGAAATGAAGAAAAGCGAGCTTTATTTCCGTATATTTGCGAGTCATAGAAAACGCAACTTCGATAATAAAAATAGGTATTGGAAAAATGCCTTGAATCATATTATTACGACCATTACTGCAAATCGGAAGAATAACCAGACTTGTTGTCTCGATGAAGAAACTCATTTCGTTTGTCCTTTTCGGGGGATTGTGTTTGTTGCCGCTACACGCGTTCGGGCAGGGTTCCGGCAACAGCATCTGCGGACGGGTCGCCTGCAATGACCGACCGGTGGACTACTTCTGCGTAACCTTGTCGTCTTCGACCGATTCGCTTTTTCTTGCGGGCGGTGCTTTCGAGAACGGGGAATTCCGTTTTTCCGGATTGGAGTTGGATTGTTACGATGTCGAAATCTCTTCTTTGGGATATGTCCCGTTCCGACAAACAATCCATATAACCAATGGGGCTTTCGATTTCGGCGTTTTGAATCTCTCGGAAGATACCCAACAAATCGAAGCGGTTGCCGTTGTCGCGGCTCGAAAGTTATTTAAACAGGATAAAGGATTGCTTACGATAAATGTCGGTGGTACTGTACTCGAAAATGCGGGGTCGTTGTTCGATGTCCTCCAAAAAAGTCCGGGGCTGATCGTAGATCGGAACGAGCAAATCAAAGTCTTCGGCAAAGGGGAGCCTGTGATTTATGTCGACAATCGGGAAATCGTATCTCTCGAAGAGCTGAACGCCCTGCAATCGACCGATATAGACCGCATCGAAATCGATCGGAACCCATCCTCGAAATATTCGGCGGCAGGACATGCTATCCTGCGAATACGTACCAAACGAAGCCGCACGGACAACTTTTCGGTTGCCATATACGATCGTTTTACAGTCAGTCGCAAGTTCAGCAATAACGTCGGCGTGCAGCTCAACAATAAAAAGAACCGGTGGGCCAATCTGCTGAATTATTCTTACGAATTTGCCAATAATCTGGATTACAGCAAGTCTTACAATTTCAGCACACAGCCGACCTATGTGATCGAAAATGTCGGTAACATTACGAACCTTTATCACCGCGGACGGCACACGTTCTTTTCTGGAAATGAATACCGCATCAGCGATAAAAGCCGGATCGGATTGCAGTTCAATGGTTACTGGCAAAATAACGACAGCGATCGCAAAACCGCACAACAGATCAAAAAGAGCAATGAACCGGATATCGACAAACTGATCATGCTGCGGGAGTTCGGTCGTAACTGTCTGTATAATACGAATGTCAGTTATCAGTTAAATCCGGATTCGATTTCCAACCGGCTGGAGATTGTGCTCGGATATGCCTATACGAGCAATGCCACAGACATCGATACGGACGAAAAACGGCTGCCGGATTTTCCGAGTCTGCTGTATGAAGTCAACAGCCGAAGTGCTTTCAGCGTATATTCCGCCACGGCGGATTATCAGTTCCGATTTTTGAAGTTTCTGGATGTGGGCGTAGGTGCCAAATATTCGTATGTACACAACGACGGAAGCAGCCGGCAGTTCGATCTGGAGTCGGGCCATACGCTCTATGCCCAGCAAAGCCGAATCAAAGATAAAATAGCTGCCGGCTATCTGCAGATCAAAAAGAAGATCGGCAAATTCGATCTTTCAGCAGGGTTGAGATACGAGCATACGTCCTCCAAAACGACTGTGGATGCCGCACTCATAGACACGACCTACAACAGCTTTTTTCCGAGTTTTCTGGCAAATTACTCTCCCAGCGACAACCTCGATTTCAGTTTGTCTTACTCGAAGCGAATCGTCCGTCCGGGATTCAAGCAGATCAACCCTAACATCATCTACCTCGATTCTCTCTCCTATGGGGTCGGCAACCCTCTTTTGACGCCGGTTTATGTAAACAACGTCGAATTGAATATCTCGATTCACGATGTTACGCTTATCGCCGGATACTCCCACAAGCGGAATCATATCATCGAAACGGCCGAAAACGACCCGGTGAATCCGGATATTACCCGATGGTCTTATCAAAACCTGCCTCGGAGCCAAAGCGTGCTTTTGGGCGGAGTTTACTCCAAACGGTGGGGATTCTATGATCTGAATGTCGAGGCTTATATCGAAAAACCTTTCGTATCCGTGCCTTATTTGAACGAAGTCATAAAACGGAATAAGCCGTTTTGGATGTTTTCCCTCTCCAACAGTTTTACCATACGTAAGAATCTGTTGCTGTATTGCGCTTTCGAGTACCAGAGCGAAGGCGATGACGGCATAACGAGGTGCGGAGAGTCTTATAATCTGTCCGCCGCTATTATTTGGCGACTGTTTCAAGATCGGTTGCGGTTAAGCCTCAGTGCAAACGACCTGCTGGGAACCTTCAACGGCAGCACATGGGAAAACCGCCTCAACAATGTCATTACGGGCATGAAATCGCGCCAGGACAGCCGATATGTCCGGTTCGAAGTGCGATTCAATTTCAACAACACGCAAAGCGGCATTAAGAACAGGGCCAACAACAGCGACGAACTGAATCGCATGTAGCCCGTACGATAATTAGCAGGCAATTGACAATCGACACGCGAAACGAAATAGCGAGCTGCAGCGATTGCAGGAGCCGATCGATTTGCGACGGATGCGGCGATTAGGGTCTGTGCAAGTGGCGAACGAACCGAAAGGCCAGCCTCTCCTTATCGGGCAGCGAATCGAAATTTGAGCCGTTCGGCAACATCTATTTGAGCCGCAGAGCAACACGCCCTGCGGCTTTTCGGTTGTAATTTTGCAACAGTAAAAACCAATAAAAGCAAAATGATGAAGAAAAGATTATTGGGCAGCATCGAGGTTTCGGCTCTCGGCATGGGCTGCATGGGATTCAGCACGGCCTACGGACAAATTCCCGAAGAAAGCGAATCGATCCGGTTGATGCGCAAGGCGCATGACATGGGCTGCACGTTCTACGACACGGCGGAAATCTACGCCACCTATCGCAACGAGGAGCTGGTCGGCAAAGCCCTCAAGCCGATTCGCAACGGAATCGTACTCTGCACGAAGTTTTCGCCCCGCGCGCTGCTCGGGCAGGAACAGATTCCCGGCGGCAAGTTGAGCCGCAACGGTGTGCGTGCCGCCGTCGAAGGGTCGCTGAAACGGTTGCAGACCGACCGCATAGACCTCTATTATGCACACCGGGTGCCGCAGGAGGCCGATGCGGCGGCGTTGGCCGAGTGGTTCGGCGAGCTTATCCATGAGGGCAAAATCCTGTCGTGGGGTGTGTCGGAAGCGACTGCGGAACAGATTCGCAAGGCTCACGCAGTAACACCGCTTACGGCCGTGCAGAGCGAATACTCGATGATGGCGCGTCAGTGGGAAAAAGAAGTTATCCCCTTGTGCGGTGAATTGGGTATCGGTTTCGTAGCCTACTCGCCGATGGCGGGCGGACTGTTGAGCGGCAAGTACTCGGCGCAGACGGAGTACAAAGGGGACGATATTCGCCGCGTCATTTCGCGCTACAAGCCTGAAAACGTGGCGGCCAATCAACCCATTGTCGACCTCGTGAAGCAGTATGCGGCCGAGAAGCACTGCACGCCCGCACAGATTTCGCTGGCTTGGGTGATGCACCACGAACACATCGTACCGATTCCGGGCATGCGAAGCGATACACGCATCGCCGAGAATCTGGGCGCCGCCGAGGTGGTGTTGAGCAACGACGAATACCGCACGCTGACCGCCGCACTCGACCGGATGCAGGTATACGGCAATCGCACAGACGAACAGATTGCCCAACTCGGCGAACTGCGCACCAAGCTCTACGGCAGTTCAGGTGTTCACAACGGCAAATAATCCGACAAAAAAAATACTACGACCATAGTAAATTATGATATATCTGTTCACAATCTTCTTTTTAGGAGTATTGACCCCGATACAGACTGCGGCAAATTCACGTTTGCGGCAGTCTGTCGATTCTTCCTTAGTCGCCTCTCTCGTTTCCTTTTCGATAGGAACCTTGTTTCTGCTGGCAGCGACTTTCATGGAGCGCGGAGGTCTTTCGTTCTCTCCGTCGCTATTTTCTACTCTCCCCTTATGGGCATGGATGGGTGGACTATGCGGTTTGTACGCATTGACTATCAATATCATCATCTTTCCCAAGTTGGGAAGTATGCAGACCGTGTTGATGCCGATGATCGGACAGATAAGCATGGGACTGATAATTGACCACTTCGGACTGCTGCACACCTCTGTGCATCAATTCGGTTTGCTCAGGGCTGTTTCATTGCTTCTTATCCTCGTCGGGGTCGTGATGGTGATTGTAAGACGCGGAGAGACCGGCATAAAGGGAAAAGGAATATTGGTGTGGCAGCTTATCGGTTTCAGCGGAGGTGTCATTTATGCGATGCAACCTCCCATGAACAGTCTGCTTGCCGCAAATCTATCATCGGCCATATATTCTGCGCTGATTACATTTCTCACTGCAACGGTCCTGCTGATAGTGATTATCCTCTGTATCCCTTCCGACCGTAGCCGTATCCCACAGATTTTCTCTCTCAACCGTCCGTGGTGGTCTTGGTTAGGAGGAATCATCGGAGGCGTATTTGTCACCGGATTTGCTTTCTTTGCGGCGAAGGTGAGCATCGGGATGCTGCTGGTTACGAGCATTTGCGGTATGCTGACGTGCAGCCTCGCAATCGACAAATACGGACTGTTAGGTACCGAAAAGAAACACATCGGAATACTTCAATACATCGGCCTGCTCTGCGTCGTGGCGGGGATTGCAGTTTTGAGATTGAATTGAAAATTGAGAAAGATATGAAAATCGTCATTTTGAAAGGAAGTCCGCGCAAGAGCGGCAATTCCAACTATTTGGCCGACCAGTTCGCGAAAGGGGCCGCCGAAGCGGGACACGAAATCGTCGAGTTCGACTGCACGAAACACCGGGTGGGCGGCTGTATGGCCTGCAATGCCTGCGGCATGAACGGCCCGTGCGTGCAAAAGGATGACTTCGCACCCCTGCGCGAACAGCTGCTTGCGGCCGATGCGATTGTGCTGGCAACGCCGATTTATTATTTCGGAGTGAGCGCCCAGCTCAAAACCGTGGTCGACCGCTTCTACTGCGTCAATGCCGTTATCGGCGGCAAAAAGTCGGTATTCATCGCCACGATGGGCAATCCCGATATTCGGATCGGCGATTCGGCGAAGATGATGTACGACAAAATGGTCGGCTACCTCGGCTGGGAGGATTGCGGGCAGCTGATTGTTCCGGGCGTATGGGCGGCGGGCGACATCAAGCGTACCGGCTATGAAAAGCAGGCCTACGAACTGGGGCGCAATCTTCGCTAAAAAACGCTAACTTTGCGATTATGGAGCCTACGAGCGTATACAACTATCAGGATATTATTTACAGCTGTTTTCTGCCGGCCGAGTCGCTGTCGGAATACAGGCTGCAGCATCATGCCTTGATTTATGTCTATTCGGGCGAAATACGGCTCGAATACGGCGGACGGGTGCAGCATATCCGCGCCGGCGAATATGTCTTTCTCAAACGCGACCACCGCCTGCAAATCCACAAGCATACGCTCGGCAGCGACCCCTACAAGGCGATCAGCATCCGGTTCGACCGCCGCTTCCTACGCGAATATTTCCGCACGCTCGACGAGGCGGCCTTTCCGCAGCGGGCCAGGCGGTTCCGCGAGGCGGTCATCAAGATGCCCGAGTCGCCCTATGTCGAGAGCCTTTTTGCGTCGCTGTTTCCTTTTACCGATACCGGCACACGGCCCGACGACGACTTCGTGCGGATGAAGATACACGAGGCGATGCGCTGTCTGCTGTCGGCGGACGAACGTTTCTATCCGACGCTGTTCGATTTCAACGAGCCGTGGAAAATCGACTTGCTGTCGTTTATGGAGCAGAACTGCACGCAGGATATGTCGTTGAGCGAATTCGCCGCCTACACGGGCCGTTCGCTGGCCACCTTCAAGCGCGACTTCGCCTGCATCAGCGACCTGCCCCCGCAGAAGTGGCTCATCCGGCAGCGGCTCGAAGCGGCCCGCAGGATGATTTGCG
>CAYSJF010000080.1:0-6509 GCA_964431265.1 uncultured Alistipes sp.
CCTTGATGTTGCGGTCGGCCGAGCAGCTCACACCGATCGCCACGGGGCACGAAGCAGCATGGCGCGGCGCACGGATCACCCGCACGTCGTGCACCAGGTATTTGCCGCCGAACTGGGCGCCGACGCCCGACTGTTGGCAGATTTTCAGCACCTTATCCTCCCATTCGAGGTCGCGGAAGCAGCGGCCGCCCTCGTTGCCGGAGGTGGGCAGCTCGTCGAGATAACCCGCCGAGGCTTTCTTGACCGTCGAAAGGCACATCTCGGCCGAGGTGCCGCCGATGCAGAGGGCCAGGTGGTAGGGCGGGCAGGCCGAGGTGCCCAAATCCTTGATATGCTCGGTGATGAACTTCGTGAGCGACTCCTCGTTGAGCAGCGCCTTGGTCTGCTGGTAGAGGAACGTCTTGTTGGCCGAGCCGCCGCCCTTGGTGATGAAGAGGAATTCGTACTCCATGCCGGGCTTGCCGCCGTAGATGTCGATCTGCGCGGGCAGGTTGGTGCCCGAGTTCTTCTCGTCGGTCATGGTGAAAGGCACGACCTGCGAATAGCGCAAATTGCGCTCCTTATAGGTTTCGTAGACGCCGCGGGCGATGCACTCGGCATCGTCGGCACCCGTATAGACATCCTCGCCCTTGTGACCGATGCAGATCGCCGTGCCGGTGTCCTGACACGTGGGCAACTCGCCCTCGGCGGCCACGCACTGGTTGAGCAGCATGGTATAGGCCACGAACTTGTCGTTGTCGGTAGCCTCGGGATCGTCGAGGATATTGCGCAGCTTCTGCAGATGAGCGGCGCGCAGGTAGAACGACACGTCGCTGTAAGCCGCCTTGGACAGCAGTTCCAGACCCGCAGGGTCGACTTTCAGGATCTTGCGGCCGTCGCACTCGACGACTTTCACATAGTCCTCGGTCAGCAGACGATACTGCGTCTTGTCCTCCCCCACGGGGAACGGCTCCTGGTAGATGAATTCGGCCATAACCACAATATTATTTATTTACATTTTCGCTTCGGTTCGAGCCTGCGGCCGCTACGCCGCCGCCCGGTGCGACACCCCTCGCAGAACAAGTGCCGTCATCCCGAATACCCCGATTTTCTTGCCGCGGCATTCGATCTCGCAAAAATACAAAAAACTCTCCGGATTGCACAACAAATGCGCCCGATTTGTTATTTTATTAACAACGCATCCGCCCCGGCACCGAAAAAAATATCGGAGACACTCTGTAAAGGCATCCCCGACGTGTACGAATAATTCCGCTATGATTATATGATTATTTGTTCAATTCCTGCTTGATGAACAAAGCGAAAGCACCCCAATCATCGTTGGTCAAACCGTAAGATGCCGGATGCGGAATTCCGATGACCTTGCAATCACCCCACCAACCGCGTCTGACAACCTTGTCGGAAACATAACTCGGGCCGTTGAGCGGATTCAGCGTTTCGACTCGCTCGAATCCGAATTTCGCATTCAGCGGATCGAACACCTCTTTCATCGAGAAGCAGACCACCAACTTGGGCTGGAAAACGGTTTGAATCGCCTGCGCCGTGAAATCCAGACATTTGCCGATAACCTCTTTGCTCCCCGGCAGCGCTTTCAGTGCCGCGACGTCGGCGGTTCCGAAATAAACGGCATTCATGAAGACGAAGTTGCCGTCCTCCATCGGGCGGGTGCAGTTCGCCCATTCCATCGCATAGTAGAGTTTCGACCACACTTTCCATTCGTTTGTCAGGCGCTTTTGACCATTATCGGCATAAAAATCCGGATTGCCCTCATAGAAACGTTTCCGATCGGCACCTTTTTCGGGAATCCAGCCGAAGTCCTCGTGGGGATGCAGTCCGAGGAACACGACTTCGGGCGACTTGTCGAGCACCGGACGCGACTGCATGGCGCTGCAACAACGGTTCAGTTTCGGCCCCGCGTCTTCGAGGAACGCGCAGACCTCGTCGACCCAACGGTCGTACAACTCTTGTTTCGTTCCCGCAGCGGCGGGATTGTGTCCTTGTTTCTCCATTTCAGTTCAATGATTTTAGGTTTATTTGTAAATGATTTCGGTTGTCTTCGAAATCGACATATTGTCGATTATCTGTCCTTTGGCCATATAGAGAGTTTTCAACGAGGGCATGGGATTAAGATAAAGTATTTTTAGCTGTTTGCAATTGCTGACATCCAGACTTGTCAGTCGATTGTTGTAACCATACAATTCTTTCAACTGCGTATTTCGGCTTACATCCAAGCCTGTCAGTTGGTTATTGTTACAGTACAACCGTTTCAACGCCGTATTATGGGTTACATCCAAGCTGGTCAGTTGGTTGCCGTAACAGCGCAATGTTTCCAACGCCGTATTGCCGCTGACATTCAAATCGGTCATCTGGGGATTCCAGAAGCAGTCCAATGTTTTCAATGCCGTATTATGGCTTACATCCAAACTTGTCAGCAAATTGCAGCCACAGTTCAACCATGTCAAGGCAGTACAATACTCGATGCCTTCCATCGATGCGATTTTTTGCTCCCAAGCCCACATCCGTTCGATATGGGCCATTTCGGCCGCCGATAATATATCGTCGCCTTGGGAGTAGTTCGACAACATATAACGTCTGAAGTTCGGGTCGGGAATGAGGATACCCATATCCTCCTCTTTTTCAGGCGGGAGCAGATCCGGATCATAAAAGGTTTCATAGTATTCCACGAGCCGATAACCGTTTTCGTCGGTCTCGTAAATCCATCGCATGCACCCTTCACAATAGGAAGCGGTAACGGAGGTGCGACGACGATAGACGACATCCAAATCGAGCCGCTGCGTAAGGGTGTCGTAGGTGTAGGTGCCGTCATATGGACATTGCCAAGAATCCGCAAGCGAGGAGTCGTAACAGCGGAAGAACCCCGCTTCGTTGAAAGCATAATAGATAATAGGGTCGTAATACACGAGACGCTGCTCTGCGAGCGTTCCGTCGGAGGCATACCGTTCTACCAGACTAAGTCTCCACTGGCCGACAATCGGCACGGGGTCCCACGGCTCAAGCCCGGCATTTCCGTTGTCCGGTTGCCGGTCTGTCCCTGATTCGCCGCAGCCGCAGAGAAGTCCGGCAAAAGCCAAGCAAACAAAAAGTTTTTTCATAGGTTCGGATTTTTACGAAACAAATCAGTTGTCGATTGATGTCGCTAAATATTTGTCATACATCGTTTTTTTATCCGTCATATTGGAATAAACCGTGTAGGTATTGATTATATCGACGATCTCCGTGCCCAGATAATCTGCAGCCGTACGATTTACCAAATCCATGTAAATCATATAAAATTCATCTTCGGCCAGTTTTGCAGAAAATCTTTTAATAATTTTCAGAATAACGTTACAATAATCCCATACATAATCTTTCGGTGCGACTATCAAATATTCCAAAGCTTTGGAATAGGCTTCATGAACTATTTCGCATCGATCCGATATGAAATGAGAATCTCCGGCAAAAAGGAACAAGAAACTAATCAGCTCAGCGTCAGAATCATCTTTCTTTTTTAATTTATTCAATGCGGTTGTAAAAAAACCGGAAATAGTTTTTTTATATCTATCCGAATGAAGATGAGACGAATTAGTAGCATTCAATATTGCTTTCAATTTTCTCATATCTTTTCTGTAGTAATCCAAAGGATTCATTTTTTCAAGAGCCGATTGAGGTTTTCTCGTCAACACATCGTATTCATCCAAACTTATATTTTGCGACAGCATCAAGTCTTGTCTACTTTGTTTTTCCTTTTCGGAACAATGCTCGACCAAACTTATTTGCATGCTATCTCTGAACCGGGATAAAATATATTTGAGATCGCTTAAACCCAAATAATCCGAATTGGCAATTCGGATTTGCTCCGCTTGGTATTCATGGATGGATTGTATCATGTTATTTTTTTGATTTTCATAGTTTTTACATCCGAAAAACAATAGACTGAATACAATCGAAATCAACAAAATTGTAAGTCGTTTCATCTTGAAATAGTTTTCTTCCGTCCGCACCCCGACGGGGTAAAATAAACAGAAAGCGTGGTGCCGGAAGCCTATTTCATTAGAGTAGGTCGTAGGAAACCTTGAAGATAAAATAAGCAACAGCCCCACGCCGATCCACGGATGTGGACAGGACGTGAAGAAGATGTCGGCTTATTCCCTCTTCAGATTGAATTTCCTACGTTCACTCTAAAGGAATAAACTTACACTTTCCGTGTCGGTATATGTTATTGCAAATATAGGCAACATATTCGGAAAATACAACAGCACGACCCGGCGGGCGAACAGAGCGAAGCTGCTGTTAATAATTTCACAAAAAGCGCATGAAAAGGATCATTGTTCGAATTATTTCATTAAATTTGTGCGGTTTTTGAGTGCGAACGCTTCATCAAATAATTATAATTTTATGGTATCTTACAAGGAACTGGGACTGGTGAACACCCGCGAGATGTTCGCCAAGGCCATCGAGGGCGGTTACGCCATTCCGGCTTTCAACTTCAACAACATGGAGCAGATGCAGGCCATCATCCAGGCGTGCGTCGAGGCTTCGTCGCCCGTGATTCTGCAGGTGTCGGCCGGCGCCCGCAAGTACGCCAACCAGACGCTGCTGCGCTACATGGCACAGGGCGCCGTGGAGTACGCCAAAGAGCTGGGCAAGAACATCCCCATCGTGCTGCACCTCGACCACGGCAACTCGTTCGAGCTGTGCAAGGACTGCATCGACATGGGTTTCTCGTCGGTGATGATCGACGGCTCGGCGCTGCCCTACGATGAGAACGTGGCGCTGACGAAGAAGGTCGTGGAATACGCCCACCAGTACGACGTAACGGTCGAGGGCGAGCTGGGCGTGCTGGCCGGCGTCGAGGACGAAGTGGCCGCCGAGCACTCGCACTACACCGACCCCGCCGACGTGGAGGACTTCGTGAAAAAGACCGGCGTCGATTCGCTGGCCATTTCGATCGGCACCTCGCACGGCGCCAACAAGTTCAAGCCCGAGCAGTGCACGCGCAATGCCGACGGTATTCTGGTGCCGCCCCCCTTGCGTTTCGATATCCTCAAGGAGATCGAGAAGCGCATCCCGGGTTTCCCCATCGTGCTGCACGGCTCGTCGTCGGTACCCCAGGAGTATGTGAAGATCATCAACACCCACGGCGGTGCGCTGAAAGATGCCGTAGGCATTCCCGAGGAGCAGCTGCGCGAGGCCGCCAAGAGCGCCGTCTGCAAGATCAACATCGACTCCGACGGTCGCCTGGCCATGACCGCCGCCGTGCGCACGGTATTCGTGGAGCAGCCCGCCGAGTTCGACCCCCGCAAGTACCTGGGGCCTGCTCGCGACGAGCTGAAGAAGCTCTACAAGCACAAGTGCGAGAACGTCCTCGGCTCGGCCGGCAAGGCATAGCAGAACCGTCCGCACGATGCCCGAACAGGTTCATCCTCGGGCTTGGTCACGAAAAAATCTGTCTGCATGATGCAGACAGATTTTTTATATCCTCCTCCAAATGATTCTACAGCACCCGGTACCGTGAAAGCTTCAGCTGTCTCTGGGAGAGATCGTCGGCACTTCCCGCAGGCTGCGGTAACACGGACGACAGTCCGCCGCAGAGGTCTTGCCGTTTTTTATTTTTCCAGCGTCACGCTCACGCAGTCGAGCTTGCCGCCGAGGGGCGGTGCGAGCTTGGATACCGTGCAAGCGAGGTACCGGATTTGCGGAAACGCGGCATAGAGGGCGTCGATGATGTTCATCGCCACACGCTCGATCGTGCGCTGGGTGATGCGCATCTGCCCGCGGACGATTTCATAGACGGTCAGATAGTTCACCGCCTTTTCGACGCAATCTTCGGCCGCCACATCGCCCAATTCGACGGTGATCGTTAGGTCGACCGTAAAGCGGTTGCCCACCTTGCGCTCCAGCTCGTAGCAGCCGTGCAACGCATGGAACTCCATGCGCTCCAACGTGATGCGATACTCCATGCTACTCGACGATGACGAGGTAATAGTTCTTCTTGCCTTTCTGCACGAGCAGGTATTTGCCGGCGATCAGATCGGCCTCGACGACGGGACGCATCGGATCGGAGACTTTCTCCTTGTTGAGCGACACGCCGCCGCCCTGCACCATCTTGCGGCACTCGCCCTTGGAGGGGAAGACCTGCGTCTTCTCGGCGGCGAGGTCGACGAACGGCAGCCCCAGTTCGGCGTGGGCGATGCGGAACTGCGGCACCCCCTCGAAAACCTGCAGGAGGGTCGCCTCATCGAGCTTGTGCAGCGCCTCGGAGGTCGCGCCGCCGAAAAGGATGGCCGACGCCTCGACCGCCTTTTCGTACTCCTCGCGGGAGTGGATCATCATGGTGATCTCCTGCGCCAGGCGCTTCTGCAGCACGCGCAAGTGGGGCGCGGCATCGTGCTCGGCGATGAGCGATTCGATCGTCTCACGGTCGAGGAGCGTGAAAATCTTGATGTAACGCTTGGCGTCCTCGTCGCTGACGTTGAGCCAGAACTGGTAGAACTTGTAAGGCGACGTATAGC
>CAYSJF010000081.1:0-6287 GCA_964431265.1 uncultured Alistipes sp.
TGCGGAACCCGTGGTTGATGAGTTCGGCCAGCTGGTCGACTTCGGTCTCCATTTCCGGGATGATCGCCGCCTCCGAGCCGGTGGCCAAGGCGCTGTTGAGGGCCAGGTAGCCCGCCGTGTGGCCCATCACCTCGACGAAAAAGAGCCGCTCGTGGCTCGACGCCGTGTCGCGCAGTTTGTCCACGGCCTCCATGATCGTGTTGAGGGCCGTGTCGTAGCCTATGGTCGAGTCGGTGCCGCCCAGATCGTTGTCTATGGTGCCCGGAAGCCCTACGATCGGCACGTTGTACTCCTGGGCGAAGATGCCGGCGCCCGTCAGCGAGCCGTCGCCGCCGATCACCACCAGCGCGTCGATGCCCGCGGCCGTCATGTTGTCGTAGGCCTGCTTGCGTCCTTCGGGGGTGGTGAACTCCTTGCAGCGGGCGGTCTTGAGGATCGTGCCGCCCATCTGGATGATGTTGCTCACGCTCTGCGACTTGAACTCCACGATCTCGTTGCACACCAACCCTTTGTAGCCGCGCATGATGCCTTTCACCGCGAATCCGTTGTAGATCGCGCTGCGGGTCACCGCGCGGATCGCCGCGTTCATGCCGGGGGCGTCGCCGCCCGACGTCAGAACGCCGATACATTTGATCTCTGTCATAGTTTTCCGTTGATTGACAAAATCGCCCAAAGATAGTAATTATTTCAATTTTTTCAAAAAATGCAGAGGCGGACACCGCGTCCGCCCCTGCTGCAGAAAAAACTTTTTATTTCAAAAAACACCTGTTCTTCGCTTGTTCCGGAACCGCTCCGGAATGCAAGTTCCGTGCCGCTATTTTTCCGGTGAGGCCGACCCTGGGTCGGAGCGCATCGTGATGCGCTTGCCGTCGGCCTGGATATCCATGCGCGACTGCTCCTTGTCGACCACGATGTCCAGCCCTTTCGACGGGACGGTGATGTGGAGGGAATTCAGGTCGTTTTCGACGATTTTCCCGTCGTCGATTCCGTGCAGCAGATTCCCCAGGGTGGTGGTGTCGCCGTCGATGACGACTTCGTTCCGCAGGATGCGGTTCACCGTGCGGTATTCGGTGCGGAATCCGTCGCCCACGTTTTCGCGCACCGCCAGGCACGAGAGCGCCACGATGTCGACCAACCAGGTCAGGAAGAAGAGCAGCACCGTTTTCCCGCCCGGCTTGCGCGAGGCGATCAGGCACATCATCACATAGATCAGCAGGATCACCGGGATCAACACGGCCAGGATGCCGAGCACGGGCACCCACAGCGTGGTGTCGTGCAGGAAGGCCGGCGAGAGCGGCATGTCGTGGCCGCCCACGATCAAGGCGAACAGCCCCACGATCAGGGCGCAGGCCAGCATGATGAATCCGAACACCAGCAGCCCGGCGAAAATCTTGCAGAGCATCAACACGATCTTGCCCACGATCGACACCGCCTCGGCGATCACTGGTTTGGCGTGCGTGTCGGGGTCGTAGGCCGCCGAAGCGGTGGTCGTGCGGCTGATGGTCTGCTCGGTGATCTTCTCGCCGTTCATCTCCAGTTTCTGTCGGGCGGTGCGGGCCGCCGGCACGGCGAACCACATGATGAGATAACCGATGATGAAGACGCCGAACAGATTGCCCATCATCGGCCCCGTCCAGCGGAGGATCGGCACCCATTGGAAGCAGGTGAGCAGCAGCGGCAGGAACATCGCCAGCCGCACCCACACCGGATCGACGTCGAAATATTTGCCGATGCCCGAGCACACGCCGCCCAACTTGGCGTTGTCGCTGTCGCGGTAGAGGCGGCGCGGGATGCGGGGGCCTCCGGGGCGTGCGCCGTCGAGATCGGCATCGGAGATATCCTCGGCCGACCCCATCTGGCGGATGATGTTCTGCACCAGCGGCAGTTCGACCACATGGGTGTTGTCCTGCGCCGAGAGGATCAGTTCGGCGATGCGGGCTTCGATGTCGGCCACGATCTCTTCGCCGTCGGCCGAGTGTTCATAGCTTTTCTTCAGGCTCTCGATGTAGGCGGCGAGCGCTTCGTAGGCGTCGATGTCCAAGGTGAACGCCACGCCCGAGAGACTGCATTTTTTCACTTCTTTCATAAGTCGGGTCGATTGTGGGGGTTATTTGGCGCGGATGCTGCCGCCGCTCGATTTTTCGATGCGCGTCGAGCAGTCGCCCGAGTAGCGGACGCTGCCGCCGCTCGATGCTTCGGCCCGGAGCATGCCCGTGCAGCGGATGTCGGCTGCAGCACCGCTCGAAACCTCGATGTCGTACTCCTGCACCTCGAACTCGTCGGCCGACAGCTTCGCCGCCGAATCAAGGTCGGCTTCGCATTGTCCGGCCGTTCCTTTCGCTTCGATTTTCGAAGCGCTCGATGCGTCGAACGAGCATTTCCGGGCTGCGACGGTCGCTGCCACTTTCGCGGCGCTCGATGTTTCGATTTTGCACTCCTCGGCCGTCACTGCGGCGATGATTTTCGCGGCGCTCGATGCGTCGATCTTGCAGTTCGTGGTTTCGACGTCGGTTTCGATCTTCCCGGCGCTCGATGCCGAGAGCGAGGTTTTCGCGGCTTTCAGCGGGCGGTCGCAGCGGATCGAAGCCGCACTGCTGGCCTCCAGGGCGCCGATTTTCGTGTGGTAGGGTACCGTGACTGCGACGTGGTGGTCGGAGAGGTTTTTCACCGAGGGGTCGATGCCGATCTTCAGCGTGCCTTTCTTCACCTCGACGATCACTTTGTCGATCAGGTTGTCGTCGGCTTCGATCCGGACGATGCCGGCTTTGGCCTCGGTCACCGTGACCTTGATGGCGCGCGACGCGTCGATCGCCTCGAATGCGGGGATGCTCTGCGTGCGGGTAACGATCTGTCCGTTGCCCTTGATGCGCAGCGAAACGAGTCGGTCGGTGGCCAGCACCTGCTTGGCGGTCAGCCCCAGCAGGCATCCGACGAGGGCGGCCAGGAAGCCCAGGCCGGCGATGAGCAGAAAGAGTTTTTTCATGATTATGGGATTTTTTAGAGTCGTTTATTCGGTTTTGCCGTGACGGATGGTGCGGATCTGTCCCACCAGCTCGTCCCATGCCTGGTCGAGCGCCGCCAGATATTCGCGGCCCTTGTCGGTCAGGGCGTAGTATTTGCGGGGCGGGCCTTGGGGCGACTCCTCCCAGCGGTAGGTCAGCAGTCCGGCGTTCTTCTGCCGGGTCAGAATGGGGTAGAGCGTCCCTTCGACCACGATCATCTCGGTCTGTTTCAACTCGGCGATGATCTTCGGGGCATAGGAGTCGCCGCGCGAGAGGATGGCCAGGATGCAGTATTCCAGAATCCCTTTGCGCATTTGCGCCTTTACGTTGTCTTCAGCCATAGAGGTCATGCTTTTAATTGTTTGGGGGCTTTGGGCACGATGATCCACAGGATGATGTAGACCCAGAGCGAAAGCCCGCCGAATAGGATCAGAATGAGGGTCGCGATGCGCAGCAGCGCCGTGTCCAGCCCGAAGAATTCGGCCAGCCCGCCGCAGACGCCGGCGACGATGCCGTCGCGGGTGCGATAGAGTTTTTTGTCGATTGCCATGGTGTTATCGTTTTTTGTCGGTCGTCGTGAATTTCGGGGCCGGAGCTTCGGGAATGACGATCCACAGGATGATGTAGACCCAGATCGAGAGTCCGCCGAAAAGGATCAGCAGCAGCGTGACGATGCGGATGAGCGTGACGTCGGCTCCGAAGAACTCGGCCAGACCGGCGCAGATGCCCGCGATCGAGCGGTTGGTGCGCGAGCGGCGCAGCGCAGGCTGCCGGGAGGAGTCGGAGGGGTGGAGCTGCTCTCCGAAATCGGAGGGTTTGCCCATGCGTTCGATGGCTGCGCGCACCATGTCGAGCGTCACCACCTGCATGGGCGAAGAGATCCGCTCCTGGAAAATCTCGGCGAAGCGTCGTTCGATATCGTCCATCGTTTCGGCGACATTGGCCGACAGACGGCTGCGCACGTCGTCCAGATACTCTTCGAGCAGCAGGTAGGCGTCCCGGTCGACGGTGAACGCTACGGAGCCGATGTTGGCATTGATCGTTTCTTTCATGATCCGGCTGGTTTGCTATTTGTACGGTGCAAATATAATGCAAGTTTTGGTATTATGCAATACAAAGTACTAAATTTTTTCGAAAAATATCGTTTTTTCCGCATTTCCCTGTGCCTCCTACCGGGCTGGCGCTTCTTGCTGCGGCTCTTGTTTCGACGGATTCGCACCTCTTTCAGTGGCTCTCGGCGCCGAAAGAAGTTGTGCTGTGCCGCAACTCCGGTTTTATAGGGTTTCGTGCGGATTTGGCGCTTCGGGCGGTTTGTCGTATCTTCGTGCGATTTAAAAGACAGCTCTCTTTTACCCGGAGTGGCAGGGGTCACGGCTTCTGCCAGCGCGGTATGTAGATTCAGCAATCCACTAACGGCAAGAAACGCCGCCGAGAGAAATGACGGACGCGAGAGCCGGCGACCTCGTGGCGAGGTGTCGCGTTTTCTGTTCGGGTTTTGCGGTGAGGTTCCGTTAGTTGTCCATCCCAGTTTGGCGGGAAGTTACGCGTTTCCTTTCCGTCATTCATTCCAGCGATTGCTTCTCTCGGTGCCGCGGGCAACCGCAGCAACGCGTCGGGAGCCTTGGAGAACGTCGGCGTGAACGGCCGCTATTGGTCTTCCTCGTCCTATGCTGCGGGCAATGTCAACGCCGGCAACTTGAACTTCGAGTCCGGTAACGTCAACCCGCTGAACAATGGCAACCGGGCAATCGGGCGTTCCGTGCGCTGCGTCCAGCATCTGCAGGAGCTGTCTTTTATCCGAAAACGCCGCACCCTGCGATCAAAAAGGTCGCAGGGTGCGGCGAAAATAGAGCGGACTTTGTATCCCGGCGTTGCGGCCTGTCCGCAACGGATTCGATGCGCGAAGCGCAGGCGCGCGATGCTCCACCCTTGCGGGCTTCGTCAGTCTTCCAGCTTGGCCGCGAGGAATTCGCGGTTGAGGCGCGCGATGTGCGCTATGGAGATCGATTTCGGGCACTCGGCCTGGCAGGCGCCGGTGTTGGTGCAGTTGCCGAAGCCTAATTCGTCCATCTTCGCCACCATGGCCTTGGCTCGGCGGGCACCCTCCACGCGGCCTTGCGGTAGCTTGGCCAGCGACGACACGCGGGCCGCCACGAACAACATGGCCGAGCCGTTCTTGCAGGTCGCCGCACAGGCGCCGCAGCCGATGCAGGCCGCTGCGTCCATCGATTCGTCGGCATCGGCCTTGGCGATCGGAATGGCGTTGGCATCGGGCACCGAGTTGGTACGCACCGAGATGAAGCCGCCGGCCTGCAGAATCTGGTCGTAGGCCGAGCGGTTGACCACCAGGTCCTTGATGACGGGGAACGCCGCCGAGCGCCACGGCTCGATGGTGATCGTCGCGCCGTCTTTGAACTTGCGCATGTAGATCTGGCACGTGGTGGCGCCGTCGCCGGGGCCATGGGCACGGCCGTCGATGTGCAGCGAGCACATGCCGCAGATGCCTTCGCGGCAGTCGTGGTCGAACGCCACGGGTTCCTTGCCCTCGTGGATGAGGTTGTTGTTCAGGATGTCGAGCATTTCGAGGAACGACGTGTCGGCCGAAATGTTCTCGACCTTGTAGTATTCGAACGCCCCTTTCGACTTGGCGTCTTTCTGACGCCATATTTTCAACGTGAAATTCATAATCTCAAATGCTTGTTTAGTCTTTGTAGTTGCGCTGTGCCGGGTGTACGAACTCGAAGTTGAGCGGCTCTTTCGTCAGCTCCGGAGCCTCGTCCATGCCCTTGTACTCCCACACGGCGGCATATACGAAGTTTTCGTCGTCGCGCTTGGCTTCGCCCTCCTCGGTCTGGTGCTCCGAACGGAAGTGACCGCCGCACGACTCCTCGCGGTTCAGCGCGTCGCGGGCCATCAGCTCGCCCAGTTCGAGGAAATCGGCCAGACGCAGCGCCTTTTCCAGCTCGACGTTGAAGTCGTTCTCGGCGCCCACCAGCTTGACATCGCTCCAGAACTCCTTGCGCAGGGCCTGAATCTCGGCGATCGCCTTTTCGAGCGACTCCTTGGTGCGGGCCATGCCCACGTTCTCCCACATGATGTGGCCCAGCTTCTTGTGGATGTCGTCCACCGACTGCTTGCCCTTGATGGCGAAGAGTTTGGTGATCTTCTCCCGGACGGCCTTTTCGGCTTCGTCGAACGCCGGAGTGTCGGTCTTCACCTTGGGAGCCTGAATCTTGTGCGAGAGGTAGTCGCCGATGGTGTAGGGCAGCACGAAGTAACCGTCGG
>CAYSJF010000082.1:0-6192 GCA_964431265.1 uncultured Alistipes sp.
GCCAACTGAGCTACATCGGCAGAATCAACCGTTTTGGATTGCAAAAGTAGACATAAAAAATCAATCGCGCAAATAATCGGCGAAAAAATTTCCACTTTTTCCTCATTCTCAAAGAACGCCGATTCCGTGCTCTTTCCGAGGGCGGAATCGGGTGCAAAGATAGGAAAATTTTCGAATAAGACAACGGTTTCCGCAAAAAATATCGTCGCCCCGTGCGAAGGCTGCACTTGCGGCGCCCGCCGAAACCCCGAAGTCCGGCCATACCTTATAATATAAGGACGACAACGAACACCCGGACGACCGCTCCCGCACATTCACCGCTCCCATGCGAGCGCCATGCTCCTGCAAACTGCAATATTCGGAACGGGACTCCCGATTATCGGATCGGCAGGGTCGGAGGTCGATACGGGCGGATCGTATCCGCACGACCCTATCTATGTGCATCGACCCGATGCCTCAACGCAGCTTCATCACTTCGTCGATACCCATGTTTTTGTAGGATGCGGCCAGTTCGTCGTCGCGGTCGGAGATCACGAGCAGTTTGTCGCCCCGCAGCAGTTCGGTATTGCCCCGGGGAACGAAATAGCTGCCGTCCCGACAGATCATCATGATCAGCGTATTTTCGGGCAGAACGATGTCTTTCAGACACTTCCCGATCATTCCCTCGTTGACCTGGATCTCCGTGAATCCGGTCTTCACTTCATCCTGCACGTTGACGCTGAACGACGATTCGCGCTCCTCATACGAAAGGCCCAGCAGATTGGCCATGCCGCTGACCGTCGTTCCCTGCACCGACAGTGAAATGACCGTCGACAGGAACACCACGTTGAACAGCAGGTCGGCATATTCGATCTTGGCGATCAGGGGATAGAGCGCAAAGAGAATCGGCACCGCACCGCGCAACCCTACCCACGAGACATAGAGCCGCGCCTTGGTCGAGAACCGGCGGAACGGAGCCAGGCACAGGAAAACCGAGGCAGGACGCGCCACGACGATCATGAACACGCCGACCGCCACGCCGAGCGCCAACACTTCGGGCTGCAGCAGCTCGTCGCTGTTGACGAACAGACCCAGCAGGAGGAACATCACGATCTGCATCAGCCAGGTGAATCCGTCGAAGAAGATCGTCATCGGCATTTTCTGCGTCAGCTTGTGGTTGCCCACCACCAGTCCGCCGATGTAGACAGCCAGGTAGCCGTTGCCCCGGATCAGATCGGTAAAGGCGAACGCGAAGAATATGAACGCCAGCAGCAGCACCGAGTAGAGCGACTTGTTGGCCAGGTTGATCCGGTTGATCGTCCACACGGCCAGCCACCCGATCAGATAGCCCGACAGGGCACCCACGACCATCTGCACCACGAAAAGAAAGACATTTGTTCCCCAGCCTATCTCGCCCGACGTATGCGAAAGCATCCCCACGAGCAGCACAGTGAGCATGTAAGCCATGGGATCGTTCGAACCGCTCTCCAACTCCAGCAGAGGGCGCAAATCCTCCCGCAGCCCCTGTTTCTTACTGCGCAGGATCGAAAAGACCGACGCCGAGTCGGTCGATGCCATGGTCGCCGCCAGCAGCAGCGCCGTAGCGAACGGCAGTTCCACCCCGACCGCCGGGGCCAGCAGCCACACGAAACCGCCCAGGATGAACGCCGTGACGACCACGCCCCCTGTGGCGAGCACCACTCCGGGGCCGATGACGGGCCGTATCTGCGAGAACTTGGTGTCCATGCCGCCCGTAAAGAGGATGATGCACAGCGCGATCATCCCCACGAACTGCGTCGCCTCCAACGCGCGGTAGGAGATGAAGTCCAGGCCGAACAGAATGCCCACGCCCAGGAAGAGCAACAACGCCGGCGCCCCGAAGCGATAGGCCGCCTTACCGGCCACCACCGCCACGAAAAGAAGCAGGGCGCAGACCAAAATTATATTTTCACTGCTGACATCGATCATCGTCTTGCTGTTTGCTGCAGGGTTTCGACTTCCGAAACCCGTTCGGTACAAAGATACGAATAAGCGAGGGCAAAAGCAAGCGATAGCTTGATTATGCCGAGACTGAAGTATCTTCGGCGAAGCCAAAGATACGAATAAACCCCATGCAAAACCGAATTGCTTGCATTTTGCCGAGCATGAGTATCTTCAGCGTCAGCCAAAGATACGAATTAAGCCGAATACAAAACCGAACTTGTAGTAAATATAACTATTTCAGACTCTTATCTGGTCTGCAGCCGCCGCCCGATCCGACCGCCGTCACTGCGGGATGAAAATGTAGGTGATCGTCCCCTGCTGCCTGGGGGGTGCCGAAGCGTCGATGTTGAACAACGACGAGCGGGCCGCCTGCAGTGCCGTTTCGCGCATGCAGTCGTCGCCGCCATACGTCACACGGGCGCCGACCACTTCGCCCGAGCGGTCGACCGCGATCTCGACCTCTACTTCGCCGCCCCCCTCGCACCGATAGGCCGGCACCACCAGACGACGCGACGTCCGCACCGGATCGGTCAGCAAAAAGGAGACCGTCACCCGGCCCTCGATCCTGCGATCCTGCCGCTCGGCGCCCGTTTCGCTCCCCTTGCGGTCGCGTATGGCTTGCTCTTCGGCCAGGCCCTGCTCGTAGGCTTCGCGATTGGCCCGCATGCGCTCGGCCGCCTCGACCGCCGCATGGTTAAGCTCCGAAGCGTTGGTGCCGCGATCGTCTTTCAAGGTCTCGTTCAGCGCGTTTTCGTTGGAGGCCGCGTTGCGGATGCTTTTCCAGTCGATCGGGTCCTGCTCCTGACGGCGCCGCACCTCCTCGGCCAGACGGTCGCGCTCGCGCTCCAGTTCGGCCAGCGTCTGCAGGTCGATATACATGCCCTGCGTGGCAGCGCGGCGCCCCACCACGATCTTCGAGGAGACGAACACGATCATCAGCACCAGATAGGCGATCAACGTGACGCACAACCCGATACGATGATCGTAGGCCCACGTTCCGGCATCCTCGCGCCGGTCGTCGAACGGCAAATTCAGCCGCGGACGTCGCACGGAGGGTTCGGAGTTCTCGCTGTCGAAAGGCATGGGGGTCATGGCAAGCGGTCGGAATTTCGGACAAAATTAGTTTTTTTCAGCGATTTTTTATACCTTTGGGGCACAAAATAATTCGGAATCATGTCTACCAAACAACAAACGCTCAAAGCTCCCATCTCGTTTTCGGGCAAAGGGCTGCATACGGGTCTTCAGGTGACCATGACCGTCCATCCGGCGGAGGTCGACACCGGCATCGTCTTCCGCCGCGTCGACATCGAGGGCCAGCCCGTCATTCCCGCGCTGTGCGACTACGTGGTCGACACCTCGCGCGGCACGACCATCGAGGCCGACGGACATCGCGTGAGTACTATCGAGCACATCGTATCGGCGCTCTGGACTTCGGGCGTGGATAACGCCCTGATCGACATCGACGCCCCCGAAACCCCCATCATGGACGGTTCGGCGCGCGAATATGCCGAGGCGATCGCCTCGACGGGCGTGATCGACCAGGAGGCCGAGCGCAAATACTACCACGTGACCGAAAAGATGGTCTACTCGATCCCTGAGAAGGGCGTGGCGATCATCCTCTATCCCGACGAGGAGTTCTCCGTGTCGCTGCATGTCGACTACAACTCCAAGATCATCGGCAACCAGTATGCCACTTTCGAGCCGGGCGACGACTATGCGTCGAAAATCGCGCCGTGCCGCACGTTCGTCTTCCTGCACGAGCTGGAGCCGCTCATCAAGATGAACCTCATCAAGGGCGGCGATCTGGACAACGCGATCGTGGTGGTGGAGAATCCCGTACCCGCCGAGGAGCAGGAAAATCTGAAGAAGATTTTCAACAAGTCGGGCGTGGAGATCAAACCGGGCTATCTGAACAACCTGGAGCTGCGCTACAACAACGAGCTGGCGCGCCACAAGCTCCTCGACCTGCTGGGCGACTTCGCGCTTTTAGGCGTACGCATCAAGGGCCGCGTGTGGGCCACCCGCCCGGGTCACTTCGCCAACACGGAGTTCATGAAGCAGCTCAAGCGCTCGATCCGCAAGGCCGGCGAGAAACCCCGCTACACCTACGACTGCCGCCAGCCGGCGCTCTACGACATCAACGACATCCGCCGCATGCTGCCCCACCGTCCGCCGTTCCTGCTCGTGGACCGCATCTTCCATTGCGACGCCACGTCGGTAGCCGGCATCAAGAACGTCACGATGAACGAACCTTTCTTCGTGGGCCACTTCCCCGAGGAGCCGGTCATGCCGGGCGTGCTGATCGTCGAAGCCATGGCCCAGTGCAGCGGCATCATGGTGTTGAGCAACATCGAAGACCCCGAGAACTACTCGACCTATTTCATGAAGATCGACGGCGTGAAGTTCAAGCGCAAGGTCGTACCGGGCGACACGCTGCAGTTCGAAATCCACCTGCTGGAACCCATCCGCCGCGGCGTGGCGCATGTCGAGGCCAAAGCCTTCGTCGGCGAAACCCTCGCCTGCGAAGCCGTGTTGATGGCCCAGGTCGTAAAAAACCGTCAGTAAGATGATCAGCCCCCTCGCATTCGTACATCCCGACGCCCAGTTAGGTGCGGATGTCACCGTCGAACCGTTCGCCTATATCGCCGGCGACGTCGTGATCGGCGACGGCTGCTGGATCGGCCCCGGGGCCGTGATCCACGACGGCGCCCGCATCGGCAAGAAGTGCCGGATCCACACCGCCGCCTCGGTGTCGTGCCTGCCCCAGGACTTGAAGTTCGCCGGCGAGGTGACGACCTGCCGGATCGGCGACGGCAACGACATCCGCGAATACGTCACCATCAGCCGCGGCACCAAGTCGACCGGCACCACCGTCGTCGGCGACGGCAACCTGCTGATGGCCTATGTGCATGTGGGCCACGACTGCGTGGTCGGCAGCCACTGCGTGATCGCCAACCGCGTGTCGCTCGCCGGCGAGGTGCATGTGGGCGACTGGGTCGTCATCGGAGGACATGCCGCCATCCACCAGTGGACGCACATCGGCGACCACTCGATGATTCAGGGCGGCGCGCTCCTGGGTCAGGACTTGCCCCCCTACGTGATCGTGCGCAACGACACGCTGCGTTTCGCCGGAATCAACAAGGTCGGGCTTTCGCGTCGCGGCTTCACGCCCGAGCGCATCGCCGAGATCCACGACGCCTGCCGCATCCTGTTCCAGAGCGGTCTGAACTACATGAACGGCTGCGACGAGGTGGAGCGCACGGTACCCCAAAGCCCCGAGCGCGACAACCTGCTGCACTTCATCCGCTCGTCGCAGCGCGGCATCATCAAGCCCTACGCAGGAAAAGCGGAGCAAGAATAACCGTCCGAACCCGTCGGACGCCCGCAACCGAATTCCGAAGATATATCGAGAATATTTTCATTAAATATTTGTATATCCGATTTTTTTCGTATATTTGCGGTGTCGCAAGACATGATGCACGATAAGGGGACGCAACGTCCCCTTATTTCATACTCATACGCAAACGGACGCTCCACATGATAGAGACGCAAAAAATCATCGCCGCCGCCGAACGGCAGCTGCAAGGCAGCGAGATGTTCGTGGTGGGCTGCAGTTGCTCGCCCGGCAACGAAATCGAGCTGTTGATCGACAGCGACACGTCGGTCTCGATCGACGCCTGCGTGGCATTGAGCCGCGCTATCGAGGCGGAGTTCGACCGCGACACGGAGGATTTCTCGCTCACGGTGGCTTCGGCCGGCATCGGCTCGGAGCTGAAGTGTCTGCGCCAATACCGCAAGCTGATCGGCCGACCGGTGGAAGTACTGCTGCAGAGCGGCATCAAGATCACCGCACGGCTCGATGCCGCGGACGAGGCGGGGCTTACCCTCTCCTATGAGGAGAAGCAGGCCGTGGAGGGCAAGAAGCGCAAGCAGCTCGTCCGCGTGACCCGCGCCTACTCTTTCGACGAAATCAAGTCGACGAAAGAATACCTCGATTTCAAATAAGCTAAAACAAATACGAAAACATAGAAAAATTCCCATGGACAATCTGAATCTCATCAGCAACTTCGCGGAGTTCAAGGAGTTGAAAAACATCGACAAGTCGACGATGATCGGCGTGCTGGAGGATGTCTTCCGCCACGCGCTGCAGAAGCAGTACGAGACGGACGAGAATTTCGACGTCATCATCAACCCCGAGAAGGGCGACCTCGAAATCTGGCGCAACCGCAC
>CAYSJF010000083.1:0-6001 GCA_964431265.1 uncultured Alistipes sp.
ACGGCCATGGCGCGACGCTCCTCGGCCTTGGCCTGGGCGATGTTCTTGTCGGCCTGGGCCTGATCCATCTGCAGCTGGGCGCCGATGTTCTTGCCCACATCGATGTCGGCGATGTCGATCGAGAGGATTTCGAACGCCGTGCCGGCATCGAGGCCCTTTTCGAGCACGACGCGCGAAATAGAATCGGGATTCTCCAACACGATCTTATGCGAAGCGGCCGAACCGATCGACGACACGATTCCCTCGCCGACACGCGCCAGAACGGTTTCCTCACCGGCACCGCCCACCAGCTGCTTGATGTTGGCGCGCACCGTGACGCGGGCCTTGGCGATCAGCTGAATGCCGTCCTTGGCCACGGCAGCGACGGGCGGCGTGTTGATGACCTTGGGATTGACCGACATCTGCACGGCTTCGAACACGTCGCGGCCGGCCAAATCGATGGCCGTAGCCATCTTGAAGTCGAGCAAGATGTTGGCTTTCTGCGCCGAGACGAGCGCATGGACGACATTGGTGACGTTGCCGCCGGCCAGATAGTGGGCCTCCAGCTCGTTGGGGTTGAGCTTCAGCCCCGCCTTGGTGCTTTCGATCATCGAGGAGACGATTACCGAGGGCGGCACCTTGCGCCAGCGCATCAGAATGAGTTGCAGCAGGCTGATCCGAACGCCCGAAACGAGCGCCGAGAACCAGAGACCTACCGGAATGAAATAGAAGACGAGCCAAACGGCGAAAAGGGCCACGAAAACGATCAACGCGATCAACCCTGCATGAAAATCCATACCTTATATTCTTTTAATCGATTGTTCGGACAATGACGCTGAGGTTCTCGAAGCCCACGACCTCGACCTCCTTGCGCGGATCGACATAGGCATCCAGTGATTTGGCTTCGTAGACCCGCCCGCCGATCTCGACCTTGCCCATGGGCGAGAGTCGCGAAAGGGTGGTGCCCCGGTCGCCCGCATGCAGCAGCTCTTCGGGCCGCGGCATGGAGGAGGAGTCGATCTCCTGCTTGAGCGAGAAGCGCTGCCATGTCTTGGCCCTCAACGACACGACCGTAGCCGCGAGCGACAGGAGCAACACGACCAGAATCGCGATGCACCCTCCGACAGCTCCGTAATCGCGGAAAGCCAGGAAGATCGAACTGCCGTAACAAACCAGCGCCAGCAGGGCGCCGATCGAAACGCCGGGCAGCAACACCACCTCGGCGACGAGAAACAGCAACCCGAAGAAGATGAGAACGACGATGTAAAACATAGCTTCAGAATTTCTACGCCTTAAAAAAATACGAAAAACCGAGGGCAAAAGCAAACTCGCTTGCATTTTGCCGAGCATGAGCATCTTCGACGCAGTCAAAGGTACTAAAAAAATCCGATTATTCGGCAATTTCCGCGATATTCGTTTCCAAATCGGGAGCCGCACGGCGGATCGCCGCCTCGACGCGCTCAGCCGCAATCCGGTCGTCGAACATTCCGACGATGAATTTCTGCCCGGCACGCGAAAGCGCCGCGCCCTGCGCCGCACGGGCGATCGCCGCCTTCACCTCCTCGGAAAGGGCCTCGGCACCCGCAATCTCCACGCGGAAAACCCCGGGAGCGGCTTCGCCGTCGACGGTGATGTTGCGGTAAACGCCATTGCGCCAAGCCACGACCTCGGGCCGGACGAAGCCGCGCTTCTTCAGCAGGTTCTGCGCCGCCTCGGCTTCCTGACGCGTGGCGAATCCGCCCGCGAAATAGCGCCACTGGCCCTGGTCATCGACCGTATAGAAAAGCGGCTCGGCGCCCCGGAAAACCGTCGGGGGACGCTTGGCCCGATAGGTGCCGAGCAGCACGCGGTAGATGGTACCCCGGGCATAGATTCTGCACTTGGGAATGGGATTCTTGGCGGTATAGCGCGGAACGGACGAGAACGTCACCTCGTCGAAAACCAGGAAGCTGCGCTCCTCCAAACTCTGCCGCGGCAAGCGATAATCGATCGCGCACAGCTGTCGGGCGACATGCCGCAACGAATCGGAGGCCTTGTCCAGCCCCAATATCCCGGCCACGGCCGTTTCGTAGTCGACGATCACCTGCTTGCGCAGCACGTAATCGACGATCTCGTCCGACGCCGTGGTGCCCTCCAGTTCGGCCAGATTACGGGCCGTCTCGGCCACGGCATCCTCTTGAGCGGCGAGCAACTCCTCGTGCCCCAGCTTGTCCAGCAGATAGTCGTAGGCATAGCTCTTGTTATCGAAGATGTAATTCCACACGCTCGACAGCGAATCGGCCAACATCCGGTTCTCGGCATCGAGCGCGGCATAGCGGTCATAGATGGCGATCGCCTCGTTTTCGACGAAAGCCAGCCGGTAGGCGTCGGCCAGCTGCCGCAGGGTGGTGTGGTTGGAAAAATAGCGGTTCATGCAATCGGCGGCGACCGATTCCAAATGCTGCGCCCGCAACAGCGCCGCGTAATCCTCCGCGGGCAACTCGCGGCGGAAACAGGCGTTGGCGACCAGATTGCGCACCTGTTGCGCCTGGGGAATCCCAGGCCGCTCCTCCGGAGTCGGTCGGGGTGCGGAGACCGCGCCGTCGAGATTGGCCAGCACCCACTCCTGTTCGATGGTGTTGATGCGATCGATCAATCGCCCCTTGGCCGTGCGGATTTCGAAAATACGGTTCTCCAGCTCCAAAATTTCCTCGGCGACCCGCCGACCCTCCCGGGGATTCGCACGCAGCTGCTGTCGCATGCCCTCCACGGCGCGGAGCACCGAATCTTCGCGGATCTGCAACCGAGCATCCTCCTGCAAGAGCGACATATACTCGGTGTTGCCCTCCAAGCCCGCTATACGGGCCTCGACGGGCGGCTGGACGGCCGCCCGAACCAGCGACCCGAAACACGCCGCACCGAGGAACAGGCAAATGCTGCGAACCATATGGGTCATCTCCACCATTTTATGAAAAAGAGCTGGATCAATCCGAAAATCTCCAGACGGCCCAAAAGCATCAGGAACGAATCAAAAAGTTTGAGCACGCCGGGCAGCGAGGCGTAGTTGTCCATAGACCCGATCCGCCCGAATCCCGGCCCGACGTTGCCGATCATGGTCACGGCACCCGAAAAAGCGGTCATCAGATCGACGCCGCAGATCGTAGCGAAGACCGTACCCAGCAAGATCAACACGAGGTAGGCCACGATGAAGGTCATCACGGCATGCAGCAATTCGTTCTCCTGCACCACGCCGTCCATGCGGATACGGATCACGGCATTGGGGTGCTGCTGCTGCCTGATGCGCAGGCGCATCATTTTGCCGGCGAGCAGCAGGCGGTTGATCTTGATGCCGCCCGAAGTGGAACCGGCCGACGCGCAGACGAGCGACCCGAAGATCAGCACGACCACGGCCAGCGGCGTCCACAGATTGGTGTCGGCCGTGGCGAAACCCGTGGTGGTGACGAGCGACACGAACTGGAACAATCCGTAGCGGAACGATGTGGACAGCGAAGGGTAGATGCCCGCCGCGTAAAGGCTTATGGCGATCACCGCGCCGCCGGCCAGCAGCATGCCCAAATACCAGCGCGCCACCTCCGAACGGAAGATGTTGCTGCGCTTGCCGGTCACCGTGGCGTAGATCAACCCGAAATGGATGCCGGACGTCGCCATCGTGAAAATGAGGATCGTCTCGATCAACGGACTGTTGTAATAGGCCACGCTGGCGTTGCGGGTCGAAAAACCGCTCGTGGCGCTGGCCGACATCCCGTGGCACAAGGCGTCGAACCAACTCATGCCCGCCAACTTGAGCGACAAGGTGGAGAGCACGGTCAGACCCACGTAGACCACCAGCAGAATCCGCACGATGATCTGCGTACGGTAGCGGTAGTTGTCCTTGGCCAGCGACGAGAGTTCGACGTTGGAAAGGGTCATCTTGCTGCGTCCCATGGAGGGCAGGATCACCAGGGCGAACATCACGACGCCCATGCCGCCGATCCAGGTCGAGGCGATCCGCCAGAACTGCATGCCCCGGGGCAGGGCTTCGATATCGGTCAGAACGGTGGCTCCGGTGGTCGTGAAGCCCGAAACGCTCTCGAAAAGCGCATTGACCAACGAGAATTCGCCGCCCCAGATCAGGTAAGGGAACGTGCCGACGATGCAGGCTACCAGCCAGGAGCCGACGACGATGCAGAAGCCCTCCTTGTTGGAAAGCTGCTCTTTCTTCTCGACGAAAATCAACGGGAAAGCCCCCAACAACGCCGTGAGCGAGGTGGCGAGCAGCAGCGGATAAAACGACGAATCCATGCCGCCCAGCCAGGAGATGCCTGCCGCCAGCAGCATGAAACCGGCGATGAACAACATCACCATGCCGATATACCTCAAAACCACGTCGACCCGCATGGCTGGCTACGCTTTATTCTGTTTGGAGAAGGCGATCAACGCATCGATCTTCTCTTTGAGTTCCGACATCTCGTCCTTCAGGTCGCCTTTCACCGCAAAGGGCATGCGGAACGCGAGCCAGTCGCCCAGACTCTTGTTCATCCGCAGCACCGGATCGACGAAATAGATCGACATGAAGTAGTAGAGCATCAACACGATGGCGATCACCACGACGAGCGAGATCAACACGGGCGTCACGGCCCGCGAAGCATTTTTCTCGACCTGCTCGGTGCGCGGCGCCAGCGAGTGCTGCATCGAAATCATATACGCCTTGATCGAACCGGTCAGGCGGGCATAGACTGCCATATATTCGTCGTCATACCAGCGGATTCCTTCCGAATCGCGGCGGAACGTCGCCGGCCGGTCGAGCGTCCGGGCCGCATCGAGCACCAGATAACGATCCGTCAGCACCCGCAAATCGGTCGTGGCGAAAGCCAGCGAATCGAGCGACGACCGTTCGAGCGCTTCGCTCTGGGCCTCCTGCAACCGGTCTTCCAACCGCTGCAGGCTCGACCGGCAAAGGCTGTCGCGGCTCCGGTCGCCGAACACCGCCAGCCGGATCATGGCCAGATTGTGGTCGTGGGCCGCGTCGAGCATCGCCTCGGCCAGCTCGATATTCCGCCTGTTGGCCTGCATGATGTCGTCCGTATCGCGGCTCAAGCGGCCCAACTCCACCAGCGAGACCAGTCCCGAAAACAACAACAGACAGACGATGCTCAAAAAGCCCATCGTCACCCGTCTGCGCATACCAGTCATACCTCGAATCATATATTCCGATATTTCGAACGGCGAAGAAGCCCCGGCAGCCGATCATACCGACCGGGCCGCAGCCTGTCTTCGCAGGAATTCACTCCTGCAAATATAGCGATTATTCCCGGATTTCTCCCCATAAATCGTGCGATTCGTCCATGGCGCCGAGCGCGACGCGGCATACGGTGTTGATGCGCTGCCGGTCGTAAGGGGCCTTGACCCGCCGATACTGGCCCGTGTAGCCGAACATCATCCCGCCGCGCATGGTGCTCTCGAACAACACGTCGGCCTCCGTGCCGCAGCCCTGCGCACAGAAATCGCCATGCAAGCGTTCGCAAAGGGCCTCCAGCTCCCCGACCCGCCGCGTGGCCACCGAGGCCTGCACCTTGCCGGGCAGATCGACCGCGGGAGTGCCGGGGCGCTCGGAAAAGGGGAAGATATGCAAGAACGCCGGTTTCAGGTCGGCCAAAAAGTCGTAGGTCTCGCGAAATTCGACCTCCGTTTCGCCCGGGAATCCGACGATCACGTCGATGCCGATGAACGCGTCGGGCATCGCCTGCCGCACGGCCCGCACCCGCTCGGCGAAACGGGCCGCAGTATAGCGGCGGCGCATCAGTCCCAGAATCCGATCCGACCCGCTCTGCAGCGGGATGTGGAAATGGTGCTGGAACTTGGGAGAAGCGGCGCAAAAAGCGATGATCTCGTCGGTCAAAAGGTTCGGCTCGATGGACGAAATGCGGTAGCGCCCGATCCCCTCGACCCCGTCGAGCGCCCGCAGCAGGTCGATGAACTTCTCGCCCGTCGTGCGGCCGAAATCGCCCGTATTGACCCCCGTGATGACGATCTCGCGCTGGCC
>CAYSJF010000084.1:0-5984 GCA_964431265.1 uncultured Alistipes sp.
TGGCGCTGGTGGTCTACTTCAATTCGTCGCCCGCCGAGCCGCGCGAACGCGACTATGTGTATGCCGGATCGTTCTATGCGTTCTCGATCTGGATCGGGCTGGGCGTGCTGGCGCTGCGCGATCTGCTCGCGCGGCTCGTCAAACGCGACAACGCGGTCGCGGCGATCGCAGCCACGGCGATCTGTTTGGGCGTGCCGGTGCTCCTCGCCGCCCAGAACTGGGACGATCACGACCGTTCGGGCCGCTACATGGCCCGCGACATCGGCTGGAACTACCTCATGTCGACGCTTCCCGGCTCGATCATCCTCAACTACGGCGACAACGACACGTTCCCCCTCTGGAACAATCAGGAGGTCTACGGCGTGCGGCCCGACGTCAGGATCATGAACACCTCCTACTTGGGCGGCGAATGGTATATCGACGAGATGAAGACCCGCGCCAACGACGCTGCGGGCGTGCCTTTCTCGCTGCCCAAGCACAAATACACCTATGCCAACGACTGGATTCCGATCAACAACCGCATCGACCGCGCGGTGGAGATCGGCCAGGTGATGGACTTCATCCGCAGCGACGATCCCCGCACGAAAATCGCGCTCGAAGACGGCACGTTGACCGACTATATCCCCACCAAGCGCATCGCCCTGCCGGTCGACAAGCAGAACGCCATAGCTTCGGGCATCGTGGCCGAGAAAGACCGCGACCTGATGGTCGACACGGTCTACATCGATCTGCGCAAGAGCGCCTTGGACAAGAGCCAGCTGATGATTCTCGACATGCTGGCCAACTTCGACTGGAAGCGCCCGATCTACATGACTCAGGTCTACATTCTGCAGGACTTCGGGCTGCTCGACTACCTCCAGTTCGACGGCTATGCCTACCGTTTCGTGCCGATCCGCACCCCCGTGCAGAATGCCCGGGAGATCGGCCGCATCGACCCCGACTATGCCGCGCCGCTGCTCAAGGAGACGTTCCGCTACGGCAATCTCGCCGATCCCCGTGTCTATGTCGACTACTTCCTGCAATACAACCTCGCGGCGGCGCATACCCGCGACTCGTTCGCCCGCGTGGCCAAGGAGCTGCTGCGGCAGGAGCGCCCCGAGGAGGCCGTGGAGCTGCTCGACCTGGGGCTGGAACGGCTGCCGACCTCGCAAATCCGCTTCACCGACAGCAACACCTATCCCTACCTCGAAGCCTACTACGCCGCTTCGGCCATGGGCATCGCCGAGGCTGCGGAGAAAGGCGACACGCTGCTGCGCGAATATGCCCGCACGCTGATCGAGTATATCGAATACTACCTGCGTTTCGAGGGGATTCAGGGCGACATGGTCTCGGGCCTCGTCGACGACAAGCTCGACGAGCTGGGCGACCTCTACTATCTGGCCACCTATGCCGGGCGGCGCGACATCCTCGCCGAGCTGAACGAATACTACCGCACGCTGGGGGTTTCGGAGGAGAACCTCATCGACGTAGGCGACAAGCCGCGCATCGGATAACCCGACGACTCGCTGAAAGCCGAATGCACAGGGGAGGGGCGCAATGCCCCTCCCCTGTATTTCATTATGTCATGGATAACAGCTAACAACCTATTTATTTCCGTCGGCGCGACATCCGAGAAATTCCAGCGTTTTTGCCCGATTTCCGCGCAGTCGCCGCATGCGATGATTTCCCGATCTTTTCCGACACCAGTTCGAAATCGAGCTGCCGTTTTTGCAGATCGGCCCGCTTGATGCGGATGCGCACCGGATCGCCCAGCGTCATGCGGCGGCCCGTCGTGCGGCCGACGATCTCGTAACGCTGCTCGTCGAAGTCGAACCAGTCGCCCTCGATATCGCGCAGGAACGCCATGCCTTCGATGTGCGTCTCCTCCAGCTCGACATAGACGCCCCACTCGGTCAGGCCCGAAACGTGCCCTTCGAACTCCTCGCCGATGCGTTCTTTCATGAACTCCACCATCTTGTACTTGATCGAGGCGCGTTCGGCCTCGGCCGCGAGCGCCTCGCGCTCCGACGAACGGGCGCACAGCTCTTCGAGGGTCTGTTTGTCGACCGACTTCCCGCCCTCTAAATAGTGCGCCAACAAACGGTGCACCATCATGTCGGGATAACGGCGTATGGGCGACGTGAAATGCGTATAGTAGGGAAATGCCAGACCGTAGTGGCCGATGTTGTCGGTCGTGTAGAACGCCTTGGCCATCGAACGCACGGCCATGGTCGTCACGGCGTTCTCCTCGGTCGCCCCTTTGACCCGGGCGAACAACTTGTTCATCTCGCGGGCCACGGCGCGCCCTTTCGACGCCTTGAAGACATGGCCGAACCGCAGGATGAACTGCCGGAAACGATCCAGCTTCTCTTCGCTCGGCGCGTCGTGCACGCGATAGACCATCGTGCGGGGCACCTTGCGCCCCTTGTCGCCGATGCGGCTGCTGCAATATTCGGCCACCCGACGGTTGGCCAGCAACATGAACTCCTCGATCATGCGGTTCGAATCGGTCTGCTCCTTGAAATAGACCCCCACGGGCCGCCCCGCCTCGTCGAGCCGGAACTTCACCTCCTGGCGGTCGAACCCGATGGCGCCGTTCCCGAAGCGCCGGCGCCGCAGCTCCCGGGCCAGCCGGTCGAGCGTGCACACCTCCTCGGCATAGTCGCCGCGCCCCGTCTCGATCACCTCCTGCGCCTCGGCATAGGTGAAGCGACGGTCGGAGTGGATCACCGTGCGGCCGAACCACTCGTCCAGGATGTCGAGTTGCTCGTTCAGCGTGAAAACCGCCGAGAAACAGAGGCTGTCTTCATGGGGCCGCAGCGAACACAGCTCGTTCGACAACCGCTCGGGCAGCATCGGCACCGTGCGGTCGACCAGATAGACCGACGTGCCGCGCTCGACGGCCTCGTCGTCGATCGTCGAGTGGGGCCGCACGTAGTGCGTCACATCGGCGATATGCACGCCCACTTCCCACACGCCGTCGCGCACGCGGCGCACCGACAGCGCGTCGTCGAAGTCCTTGGCGTCGGCCGGATCGACCGTGAAAGTCGCGGTGGAGCGGAAGTCGCGGCGCGCGGCGATCTCCTCCGGAGCGATCCGCCCGTCGATAGCCGCCGCAGCCTGCTCCACCGCCGCTTCGAAGCGGTAGGGCAACCCGTATTCCGAGAGTATGGCGTGCATCTCCGCATCGTTTTCGCCGGCCATACCGAGCACCTCGATCAGCTCGCCCACGGGGCTTTTGCTGCCGGGCTGCCAGTCGACGATGCGCACCGCCACCTTCTCGCCGTCGCGCAGCCCGGGGTTCACACGCTTCGAGAGGTAGATGTCCATCGGCATCCTGCGCGAATCGGCCCGCACGAAGATCTGGTGCGCCCCCACTTCGGCCACACCGACATAGGGTCTGCGGCTCCGCTCCACGATGCGCACGATCTCGCCCTCCTGCTTGCCGCCCGAGCTGCGGTGCACGATCACCGCCTCCACGCGGTCGCCGTCGAGTGCCGTGGAGGCGTTGCGCGGATTGACGAAAATGTCGCTCTCCAGCCCCTCGACCCGCACATGGATCGCTCCGCCGGCACCCATTTCGGCCACGCCCTCGTACCGGGGCAAGTGCTTGCGCGTCAGGCGGTATTTCTCGCGGGCGCACTCCTCCACGATCCCATCCTCATAGAGGCGGTCGAGAACGGCCAGCGTCTCGCGCCGTCCCTCCTTGGAGGCGCCGCCCGAAGCCGAAGCCAGATGTTTGAGCGAAAACTTATTGTTGGGAAACTCGCGCAGCAGATGAAGAATCATCGATGCCCGGTCGTTTTTCTTCGTTCCTTTGGAGGAACGCTGTTTCTTCTGCTTCATCATTCGTTCAAAATTTGCAGGGCCAGGCTCGTCATGAAGTCCACGCCCACGTCGATCGCCCGTTCGTCGGGCGCGAAACTCCCCGTGTGGGGACGTCCGGCCGCCGCGCCCACGCCCAGCCGGTAGAACAGCGAGGGATAGCAGCGGCAATAGTGGCCGAAATCCTCGGCCGTGGTGCGCAGGGGCAGCATCTCCGTGCGCAACCCGCAGGCTGCGGCCAGCGCCGCGGCCCGCTCGACCAGACGGGCGTCGTTGACCACCGGCGGATAGCCGCAATCGATGTCGACGACGGTGCGCACCCCGTGCGAGGCGTCGATCCCGGCCGCCAGCTCGGCGATCCGGCGGTGGAGCCGGTCGCGCTCGGCCGCATCGAAGGTGCGGAGCGTACCCTCCATATATACCTCGTCGGGCACCACGTTGGTGGCGCCGGCCGCCTCGACGCGACCGATCGAAACCACGCATTCGTCGGAATTGAGTGCCAGCAAGAGGCCCGTCAGCCGGGCGGCGGCTTCCACAGGGTCTTTGAGCTGGCCGCGCAACGCGCCGTGGCCCCCCGTACCCTGCACCCGCAGCCGCAGTTCGTCGCTCGCAGCCATGTATTTCCCGGCCCGGAACCCCAGCATCCCGACCTCCAACTGCGGCTCGACATGCTCGCCTATGACGGCCCGCACATCGTAGTCGACAAAGGGTTCTTCGGCCAGCACTTTCGACGCACCGCCCGGATTGCACTCCTCGCCGGGCTGGAACAGCCCGAAAAGGGTGCCGCAGAAGTCGGGCGCCGCGGCCGACCGCAGCAACACGCCGAAAAGCACCGCGGCATGCACGTCGTGTCCGCAAGCGTGCATCACCCCGGCGTTCTGCGACCGGAAAGGCAACTCCGTCCGTTCCTCGACGGGCAAGGCGTCGATATCGGCCCGCAGCACCGCGGCCCGCCGGTCGGCGCATGCCCGACGCCCCTCGATGCGGGCCAGGATGCCCGTTTCGGCGATGCGCCGGTGTTCGATCCCCGCGGCAGCGAGTCGTTCGGAGATGTAGGCCGCAGTCTCCCGCTCCCGGAACGAAAGTTCGGGATGCGCATGCAGATGTCGGCGGAAAGCGATGATATCCATAGGTTAAAATACCGTTTTGGCTATTTCGATGATGTTTTCGGCCTTGCCCATCGGATAGTAGTGCAGCACGGGCACGCCGGCCGCCTTCAGTTCGCGGCTCTGGGCTATGGCCCACTCGGTGCCGATGCGTCGCACGGCGGCCTTGTCGTCGCGATGCGCCCACACTTCACGCCGCAGTTCGTCGGGGATGCGGCACCCGAACTTTTCGGGCAGCAGCGTCAGATGCCGCAGCGTCGCCAGAGGCTTGATGCCCGGGATGATCGGCACCCCGATCCCCATGGCACGGCAGCGGGCCACGAAGTCGAAGAAACGGGCGTTGTCGTAGAAGAGCTGCGTCACGATGTAGTCGGCCCCGGCGTCGACCTTCTCTTTCAGGCGGCGCAGGTCTTCGTCGGGCGTCGCGGCATCCGGGTGGGTCTCGGGGTAGCCCGCCACGCCGACCGAGAACTTCGAATGGTGGCAGGTCTCGACCTCGCCGTCGACGAATTCGCCGCGATTCATCGCCGCGATCTGCCGCACCAGATCGGCGGCATGGGCGTGGCCCTGGGGATGCGGCACGAAACGCTCCTCGCTGTGCGACTTGTCGCCCCGCAGCGCCAGCACGCTGTGCAACCCCAGGAAATCCATGTCGATCAACGCATCCTCGATGTCGTAACGCGAAAGCCCGCCGCAGATCAGGTGCGGCACGGTCTTCACGCCATAGCGCTGCTGTATGGCGGCCGAAATCCCCACCGTACCGGGGCGGCGGCGCACCGCATGCCGCTCCTCCGTGCCGTCGGGCCGTCGGGTCTGCTTGAGGGTTTCGCGGTGGAACGTGACGTTGACATAGGCCGGATCGAACTCCATGAGCGGGTCGATCGCGGCGAAGATGCCCTCCATGCCGTCGCCTTTCAGCGGCGGCAGCATTTCGAAGGCGAACCGGGTCTCGCCCTGAGCCAGAGCTTCCCGGATGATGTCGGTTGCATTCATACGTTGTTGGGCATGATCTTGCGGATCGTCGCCGGTTCCAGCCCCCGGCGCCGGGCGTAATCGAGCAGCTGCCCGTCGTCG
>CAYSJF010000085.1:0-5773 GCA_964431265.1 uncultured Alistipes sp.
CCACGATCCTCACCCTCTTCATCGTGCCGGTGCTCTACTCGATCATGGTCAACCGCGCCCAGCGCAAGGAGCGTGAGAAGCAGGAACGGCAGCAAATCAACGGTTAAAAATTCGTGTATGAAAGCAGTATTCTTATCCTATAATCAGGCCCTCACCGACCGCGTGAACCGCATTCTCGACGAGCAGGGCATCCGCGGCTTCACCCGCTGGGCCTTGACCGAGGGGCGCGGGTCGGTCGACGGCGAACCCCACTACGGCACTCATGCGTGGCCCTCGATGAATGCCTCGGTGCTGGCGATCGTCGACGATGCGCAGGTCGCGCCTCTCATGGATGCGTTCCGCGCCATGGACGCCGCCACGAAGATGCAAGGCTCCCGCGCTTTCTACTGGAACATCGAAGGCGGATTCTAATTCACAATTCATAATTCACCATTTGCAAGCGGCAGTGTCTCTATCTGAAGACGCTGCCGTTGCATGTTCTAAAATTGTGAATTGTGAATTATGAATTCTGAATCGGACGTTATATCTTTGTGCTTCATGAAACTTACATTTCTGGGAACCGGAACTTCGCAGGGCGTGCCCGTCATCGGCTGCCGGTGCGCGGTCTGCACGTCGCAGGATCCGCGCGACAACCGTCTGCGGACTTCGGCGATGGTCGAGGTGCACGGCGTGCGGCTGGTCATCGACGCCGGGCCGGATTTCCGCAGCCAGATGTTGCGGGCCGGCGTGCGGCACCTCGACGCCATTCTGCTCACCCACGAACACAAGGATCACACGGGCGGGCTGGACGACGTGCGGGCGTTCAACTTCGTCGATTATCCGCCCACGATCCACCGGGTGGATATCTACGCCGCACCTGCTGCTGCGGCCGTCGTGCGCAAGGATTTCGACTACGCTTTCGTGCAGAACAAGTACCGCGGCGTGCCGGAGATCGAGTTGCATGAGATCGACGTGGCGCGGCCGTTCGAGGTCGGGGGCGTGGAGATCGTCCCGATCTCGGGACACCATTCGGCGCGCTTCACGGTGACGGGCTACCGCATCGGGTCGCTGGCTTACCTCACCGATTTCAAGACGATCGCCGACTCCGAGGTCGAGAAACTGCGTGGCGTCGAGGTGTTGGTCGTCAATGCCTTGCGCTTCCAGCCCCACGACTCGCATTTCTGCGTCGACGAGGCTGCGGCGCTCATCCGCCGCGTGCAGCCGCGCCGCGCCTACCTTACGCACATGTCCCACGAGATCGGGTTGCATGCGGTCATCGATCCCGCGCTGCCCGAGGGAATACACATGGCTTACGACAATCTGCAAATCGAAATAAACGATTGAATATGAAAGATTTCAACAATAAGACGGTCGTCGTGACCGGAGCTTCGTCCGGCATCGGCGAGGCGTTGGCCCGCGAGTTCGCGGCGCGCGGCGCACGGGTGGTCATGGGTGCCCGAAGCGTGGAAAAATTGCAGCTCATTGCGGGCGAAATCCGCGCCCGGGGCGGTCAGGCGGCCTATTGCGGCGTCGATGTCGCGAAACCCGAGGAGTGCCGCGAATTGATCGCGACGGCCGTGCGCGAGTTCGGCGGTATCGACGTCCTGATCTGCAATGCCGGGTTGTCGATGCGGGCGATTTTCGACGATGTCGACCTCGATGTGTTGCACCGCCTGATGGATGTCAATTTCTGGGGTACGGTCAACTGCTGCAAATATGCGTTGCCTTACCTTCAGGCATCGAAAGGTTCCGTGGTGGGCGTGTCGTCGGTGGCGGGGTTGCACGGGTTGCCGGGCCGCACGGGTTATTCGGCGTCGAAATATGCCATGACCGGTTTTCTGGAGACCCTGCGTATCGAAAACCTCAAGAAAGGGTTGCACGTGATGATCGCCTGCCCGGGCTTCACGGCTTCGAACGTGCGCTTCGCAGCCCTTACGGCCGACGGTTCGCAGCAGGGCGAAACGCCCCGCAACGAGGCCAAGATGATGACTGCCGCCCAAGTGGCGCGCATCATCGCCCGGGGCGTCGCACACCGCAAGCGTCTGTGTCTGATGGAGGCCGAGGGCCGCGCAACCCATTTCGTCAAGAAGTTCGCCCCGGCGTTCCTCGACCGCATGTTCTACATGGTCATGGCGCGCGAGCCGGACAGCCCGCTCAAATAATAGAAGGGGATTATTTCCGGCAAAGATTTTTTTGTTCGAAGCTTTTTTGCTTCTGGAAATACTTCTATATCGTCGGCAGGACGATTACTCCAGTGTTTTTGTGTATTCCTTTTCCGCGTCGGCGATGATGACTGCCCAGTCTTCGCCGACGCTGCCGTTTCCGAAATCTTCGATCGGCGCTTCGGCGGGGCGGAACGTCGCCTTGTCGCCGCGCAGCGTGCCGATGGGGTAGAGCCGGCCCGTGCGGGGCGAGTACCACCAGGCCCGTTTCGTGCGGCCGGCCAGACGGCGCAGATCGACCGTGAACGGCGCGTCGGTGCAGGAGTAGACGAGTGCATAGTCTTCGCCGCGCGTGGCGATCACGCGGGCGTAACGTTCGCCGTTTTCGCCGCATAGGAGCTGTTGATCCCCGCGGCGCTCGAAGTAGGGAAAAGCCTCGATCAACCGCCGCAGATGCTTCATCTGGTTGCGCCCTTCGGCCTGCAAGGCCTCGTGCCAGGGGATCGTAGCGCCATAGGCCGGCACCACGCCCGGACGGAAGAACTGCATCACCGAGTTGTGCCCGTAGGTGTGGCCGCAAGCCCCCGCGAAGACCGACCAGTAGGCGTAGCGCCGCACGTCGTGGGCCTGCCACAGCCCCTGCGTGGGGTCGTGCAGGCCCAGCGGGATCGCTTCGTAGGAGGGTTCGCCGTCCAATACGGGCGTGCGGGGCGCGAGTGCCCGGCTGCGCTCCACATAGCGCCAGTTGTCCTCCTCCGTGTTGTCGGGAATGGGGTACTCTTTGTCGCCGTTGCGCTGTCCGTAGCGGCGGTGTCCGCTCTGGAACATGTGGAAGTCGAGCCACTCCGCATCGGCGAACCACTCGGCCGAGCAGTAGCGGCCCCGCGGGTGGAAAGTCATCGCATGGCCGGGATCGGCGGCGCGGATCGCCCGGGCGAGCGCCTCCCACACTTCGCGCTCGACATCGCCGCGCGTGTCGCCGCCGATGATCCACACGATGTTGGGCCGATCGCGGTAGCGCGTGCCGAGGAAGGTGCCGTAGGCCCGGGCTTGGGCTTCGTTCATGGCGCCGGCATTGACCAGGCCGCCCCAGATGCAGACCATGCCTACATAGATGCCGCGGCGGGCCGCCTCGTCGACGAGGAAATCCATGTGCTCCCAGTAGCCGTAGCTGCCGCCTGGCTCGTCGAGGGCCGTGAAGTCGTAGCCGCAGGGCATGGACGAGGCGCCGTAGCGGTTGTAGGCCGGCACGCCGTTGACGGTTTGCACCTGTATGACGTTGAACGCCGCATCGCGGCAGCTGTTGAGGTAGTAGACCGTCTCGTCGCGGTCGAGACGCTCGGGCAGCAGCCAGGCCGTGTCGGCGAGCCAGAAGAAAGGCATGCCGTCGGCGTGCATCAGATAGTGCCCGTCGGGCGAGGCCTGCAGGCGTCCGTGGCTCCAGGGTGCGGCGGGCGCCGCGGCAAAGAGCGGAGCCGATTCGACTGCCGCGGCGGCGAGCAGGAGCAGCCATGCGTTTTTCCACGTGGGTTTCATAGGCGTGTCTCTGTAAAAAAATGCGCCCGACATACTCCTTGCCGGGCGCCCGAATATTTCGTGGCCGATCGTTATTTGAAGAAGATCGACGAGATTTCCTTGTAGTTGTGTACGCGTTCGATCACCTCGGCGAAGAGGTCGGCGACGGTCAGCACCGTGAACTTGTGCAGGTCTTTGTCGGGGTTCAGCGGGATCGTGTCCGTGACGATCACCTCCTGCAGCGCGCTGGCGTTGATCCGCTCGTAGGCCGGGCCGGAGAGCACCGGGTGGGTGATGGCGGCCCTCACGCTTTTGGCACCGCGGGCCATGAGCATGTCGGCGGCCATGCAGATGGTGCCGGCCGTGTCGATCATGTCGTCGACGATCAGGATGTTGCGGCCCTCCACTTCGCCTATGGCGGTCATCTTGCCCACTACGTTGGCCTTGGCGCGCTCCTTGTGCGAGATGATGATCGGCGTGCCGAGGAGCTTGGCATAGGTGTTGGCCCGCTTGGCGCCGCCCATGTCGGGCGCGGCGATCGAGAGGTCTTCGATGTTCAGACTGCGGACATAGGGCACGAAGATGCCGCTGGCGTAGAGCGCATCCACCGGCACGTCGAAGAATCCCTGGATCTGGTCGGCATGCAGATCCATGGTCATGATGCGGTCGGCTCCTGCGGCCATGAGCATGTTGGCTACCAGCTTGGCGCCGATCGGCACGCGGGGCCGATCCTTGCGATCCTGACGCGCCCAGCCGAAATAGGGCATCACGGCCACGACCTGGTGGGCCGATGCGCGCTTGGCGGCGTCGACCATCATCAACAGCTCCATCAGGTTGTCCGAGGGCGGGAACGTCGACTGGATGACGAAGACCGTGCAGCCGCGGATCGATTCGTTGTAACAGGGTTGGAACTCGCCGTCGCTGAAGCGCAGCACTTCCGATTGTCCGAGCGTCGTGCCGAAACTGGCGGCGATCTTCGCGGCCAGATATTCCGAGCCGCGGCCCGAGAAAATCTTGATTTTGTGAATAGCCATAGCAGGGTTGTTGGGTTTGGTAGTGCAAAGATAGTATAAGGAACAAAAAAAAACACCGTTCCAAGACGGTGTTTTATGAACATTCGCTCAACCTTTCAGACACTCGCCGATGAAGTCGAGGATTTCGTCGCGGCCCGTGCCTTTGGCCGACGAGGAGACCAGCATCGGCGGAAACTCCTCCCACTGTTCGGCCAGTGCGGCCTTGTAGCGTTCCATGCTGCGCCGCACCTGGGTCTGCGAGAGTTTGTCGGCCTTGGTGAAGACGATGCCGAACGGCACGCCGTGTTCGCCCAACATCTCGATGAAGCGCAGGTCGATTTTCTGGGGTTCGAGCCGTACGTCGACCAGCACGAATAGGAAATGGAGCTTCTCGCAGCGCAGCACGTAGTCGGTAATCAGTTTCGAGAATTCGCCGCGCTGATTCTTGGATGTCCGGGCATATCCGTAGCCCGGCAGGTCGACCAGATACCACGCGTCGTCGATGCGGAAGTGGTTGACCAGGCGCGTCTTGCCCGGCGTGCCCGAGACCTTGGCCAGCCCCGCACGACCCGTCAGCATGTTGATGAGCGACGATTTGCCCACGTTGCTGCGCCCGATGAACGCGATGTCGCGCAAGTCGTCTTTCGGGACTTGCGAGATGCGCTCCGAGGAGCAGCGGAATTCGGCTTTCGCGATCTGCATGGGATACCTTTTAATACCCCAGTATGCGCAGCATCGAGCGGTAGGACTGCTCCTTGGCGAAAAGGCGCGTGTAGTATTCGTTGTCCGATTTGTCGCGGTCGATGATGACGTGTTTGGGTGCCGGGATCAGGCAGTGCTGGATGCCCCCGAAGCCGCCCAGCGACTCCTGGTAGGCTCCCGTGTGGAAGAACCCGATATACTGCGTGTTGCCCTTTTCGAGCTTGGGCAGGAAGATCGCGTTGGTGTGGCACTCCGAGTTGTAGAAATCCTCGCTGTCGCAGGTCAGCCCGCCCAGGAAGACGCGCTGGTACTCCTTGTCCCAGTTGTTCACCGCCAGCATGATGAAACGCTGGTTGATGCCCCACGTGTCGGGCAGCGTGGTGATGAACGACGAGTCGATCA
>CAYSJF010000086.1:0-5736 GCA_964431265.1 uncultured Alistipes sp.
GAGCGACGTGTGGTCGCCGTCGCCGATGTCTTCACGGATGCAGAGTTCGATCAACTCATCGACGAAAGGTCGGTATTCGGGTTTCATACTCAAAATATGTTTGTCGTTATTTCAATAGTTTGCCTTCATAGGTCACTCGGTAGGCGCCCAGTCGGGGCACCTCGCACGAGAAGCTCACGCGGCATCGCGTGCCGTCGATCGATCCCTCGATGTCGGTGAGCGTATAGGGAGGAAGCGGCGTCCACGTGTATCCGCCGCCTGCTTCGTTGGGCAGCCGTACTTCGGGCACCGCGCTCGCCAGGGCGAACGAGAGCGACGCTCCCGTGCCGGGGGTGTAGGGCTGGGCATAGAGCCGCATTTCGAGGGCCGGCATCGCTGCGGCGAAACGCGTGCGGTGCATGTAGAGGGTGAAGTCGTCGAGACCGGCGAATTCGAACCGGGTGTCGGCGTTCGCATAGGCGGCGCCGTCGGCCGAAATGGCCGTCGTCGTGCCGAGAAAATGGAGGTTCGTGCCGGAGAGGCGGCCCTCCTCGATCTCGGTGTTCTCGGCGGCGAAGCGGGGTTCGTCGTCGCGGTCGTTGCAGGCGGCGAGGATCGCGGCCGATATCGCCAATGCGAGCAGAAAGAGTCGTTTCATCATCGTTCTATGTTTATGGATAAGGTGATGCCTATGGTGCGGGGCCGGCCCCGTTGCACGAATTCGTTGCCCATGGACTTGAAGTAGAATACGTCGTAACGCGCGTCGCACAGGTTGCGGCCCCAGAAATCGAGGGCATAGCGGCGCTGTTCGAGACGGATCGACGCGTCGGCGAGCAGATAGAAGGGCTGGCGCAGCGTGTTGGCCTCGTTCCACTCGATGTGGCCCGCGCCGTGGGCGCCCGCCCGCAGCACCACGGCGCCCAGCCACTCCACGCCCGTGGAGATCGACCATTCGGCCCCCAGTGCGAACGTATGCGCCGGAGCGTAGGGGATGCGGTTGCCCGCGTAGTCGGCGTGCCCGTCGTCGTAGCGCACGAAGCGGGCGTCGGTGTAGCCGTAGGAGGCGTCGATCGTCACATCGTTGCAGGGCACGAGTTGCAGCGAGACTTCGGCTCCGAGGCTGCGCGAACGCCCTGCGTTGGTCATCATGCGGCCCGTCGAGGTGCCCTGCGGGAAGACCGTGAGCTGCTGGTCGCGGCATTCGATCCAGAACAGCGCCAAGTCGCCCCGCACCAGCCCTCCGGCGCACGAGAAGCGGCCGCCCAGCTCGAAGTTCCAGCTCGTCTCCGGGGCGTAGGACATGGCGGCCGGGTCGCTGTCGTCCACGCCCGAGAGCATGCGGCCCTTGAGCTTCTCCTGCAGGATGTCCGAGAATATCTGGGTGTTGAATCCGCCCGACTTGCAGCCTTTGGCCACCGACAGATAGAGGTTGCACTCGCGGTCGAAGCGGTACATCGCCGTCGCCTTGGGCAGCAACTCCAGATAGGAGCGCACCAGGGCGTCGCGGTCGTCGATCGCGGCGGTGTACGTGCCGGCCGGTGCGCCGTCGACGGAGAGGCGGTAGGGGAATTCGGCCCGGCTGCGGTATTCGAGCTGGGTACGCTCGTAGTCGATGCGCAGGCCTGCGGTGAACTGCCAGCGTCCGACGGTTAAGGTCGATTCGTGGTAGAGCGCCGCGCCCCAGGTCGGATTGCGGAAGTCCGACGCGAGCAGCAACTCCTGGGCGTCGGTTTCGTAGCGGAACGTCGGGTTGCGGTTGGCGTTCGCGAGGATCAGTTCGTCGATGCCGTCGCGCTTGAAGCGCACGGGCGCCTCCATGGTCGAGCGGCGGTAGAAGCCGAACGCCCCCGCGAGCCACCGGTAGCGCCCCTCTTCGCGCGAGCGGAACACCAGCTCCTCGGTCGCCGTGTGCTCGGTGCGGGCCTGCCGGAGGGTGAAGCAGGAGCGGGGCAGGAAATCCTGATCGAGCGTCATCGCGTCGTCGGCATACTGGTAGGATGCGATCGAAGCCACCGAGTAGCGCTCCGTGTCGTAGCGCACCGTCAGGGCGTCGCTCACGGTCGTGCGGCGGTAACCCGCCGGGTCGTTGTAGCGGATTTCGCCGGGACGGATGACGGGCTGTCCCTCGTGCAGGAGTTCTTGGCCGGCGTAGGCGTAGGGGTAGCCCCCCTGGTCGAGCAGCGAGAACGCCAGCGTGTTGTCGATCCGCAGCCCCTCCTTGCCGCGCCATTGGAGCTTGAGCCGGCCGCCGCCCGACTCCTCGCGGTCGCACCGCTCGCCCGTGGCGAGGTTGGTGAAAAAGCCGTCCGAGCGCATGTAGCGGGCCGTCAGCGCCGCGCCGAAGTCGTCGCCGATACGGCGGTAGGTCGATGCGGAGGCTCGCCAGGTGTTGCCGCTGCCGTATTCGGCCCGCAGCCGCGTACCCCGGTAGGCGAGGGGCGAAAGGGTGTAGATGTTGATGACGCCGCCCATCGTGTTGCGGCCGTAGAGCATCGACTGGGGGCCGCGGAGCACCTCGATGCGGTCGATGTCGGTCAGCTCGGTGTCGTAGCAGTCCTTGTTCATCACCGGCATGTTGTCGACGTTCATGCCCATGACTGGCTGGTCGATCCGCGCCCCCAGTCCGCGCACATAGATCGACGAGGTCATGCGCGACCCGTAGTCGGGCATGTGGAGGTTGGGCACCCGGCGTGCGATCTGCTTGGGGGCTTCGATGCCTTCGCGTTCGATCGTTCGTCCGCCCACGGTCGTCGCCGCCACGGGTTGCGCGCGCAGCACCGTCCCCTGCTTGATCGCCGTCACCTGCACTTTGTCTACCAGAATCGCCGTGTCGGCATCGGCGCCCGTTTGCCCGCCACGGCCGCTGGCCGCGGCGCTGCCGCCTCCGGGCGACATCGCGAACATGAGCGAACATATGATGACGGGCAGGCGGCGCATTTCCTTATTCGTGGTGATAGGGTTCGTTGTTGAGGATCGTGAACGCCCGGTAGAGCTGCTCGGCGAAGATCGCCCGCACGATCTGGTGCGAGAAAGTCATGCGCGAGAGCGACAGCCGTGCGTCGGCCCGGGCATATACTTCGTCGGAAAAGCCGTAGGGGCCGCCGATGACCATGACCAGTCGTTTCACGCCGCTGTTCATGCGTTTCTGCACCCAGCAGGCGAACTCCGCCGAGCGCATCTCCTCGCCCCGCTCGTCCAGCAGCGCCACGAAATCGCCCTCGGCGAGCTGCCGCAGGATCGCCGTCCCCTCCGCCGCAGCCTGCTGGCGGGGCGTCAGCTTCCGCGTATCGCGCACGTCGGGCAGCACCGTGAGGGAGAACCGGCAATAGCGGTTCACGCGCCGGGCATACTCCTCCACCAGCGCAGACACCTCCTTCGAGTCGGTTTTGCCTATGACGATCAGTTCGAGAATCATTTCCAAAGAATCGCTTTTGTCTTTTTCCACCTTTTAATGGCAAAAGGTGGAGCCAAAACCACCCGACGATCACCTCTGCCTACTCGAAACGGCCTGACGCTGGCTTCGGGCGACTAACGCGGGTTTGCAAGCAAACCGTCCCCTCCGCCGGACGCTTTCAGTCCGTTTCTCGCCGACGGCTCCGGCGTCGTTCGGGGCCTTGTTTCATAAGTCGCTGTTCCATTCGCCGTCGGCGTCGACGCAGATCACCGGGCGGTTGTGCTCCACCGACTTGAGCCATTGGTAGGCTTTGTAGAGACAGTAGCCGTTGCCCGCTTCGCCGCCCAGCGCATAGGCCGCCACGCAGGTGTGGTTGCGCGAGCGGTAATACATCGCCTGCACGCGCTCCAGATATTCGGCGAGGAGCGACGGGTCGTTCGAGGGCGTGCCGCCCACACGGCGGTCGTCGCGGTGCTCGGGGGCATGGATATCGGCCCGGTCGATCACATACAGCCCCAGTTCGTCGCAGAGGTCGTAGAACCAGTCGGGCTGCGGATAGTCGGGCGCCACCATGCGCCGGCCCTGCTTGCGCAGCGCGCGCAGTTGCGCGGCGGTCGTGGCGGCGTCGGAGGCGGCGTTGTAGCGTACGGCGTCGAGCGCTATGGCTTTGCCGAAACGCACGAGCTGTCCGTCGACCCATTCGGTCTTGCCGAACCCTGCGCGCAGGGGCATGTACTCCTTGTAGGTGCCGTTGCGACGCGTGAAGAGCATCACCTTGTAGAGCGGCGGATTCTTGCTCCCCGGCTCCCACTTGTTCTCGTAGGCGTGGTAGATGAAGGGCGTGAAGCGGATCGTGTCGACCGAGCGCCCCGGGATCGTCGTCTCGCGGATGTCGAATTCCAGCAGCTTGCCCTGCGGCGAGTAGATGTCGTAGCCCGCCTCGATCGTCTCGTCGTAGTTGAATCCGTTCTGCACCACGATCTTCAGGTCGAGCATCGCGAAGTCGCGCCCCAGCGTGTCGGGCACCAGCGCCATTTCGAAGTCGCGGATCGAGCGCCCGTTGCGGTAGTGGAGGTAGCTCCCCTCGAAAGGCGCGCGGGGCGTCGGCGCGGGGGCGTTCAGGGGGGTACCGTCGGTGCGGAGCGTCACCTCGAAGTCGTTGATCCCCTGCCGGACGTAGGGCGTCAGGTCGAATTCGGCCGGTGTCAGCGGGTCGTCGGCCCGGGCCGCCTCGCGGCCGTTCACGCGCACGGTATAGGCGCTGCCGGGGTTCTCCAGGTGGAGGTAGACGAAGCCGTCCGTCCAGACATAGGGAATGTCGATCGATTGCGACAGCACGGCGTCGTGCGGGATTCCGCTTCCGGCCGTCGCTTCGGGCCGGAAGTCGATCCGGTGGCCCGAGGCGGCGCGGTTGCGGGCCTCGGCGTCGTGCCGGGTGTCGTAGGGGAGGGCTTCGGTGCGGTAGACGCGGGCCGAGGGCTGGGCCGAAGCATGCAGCGATGCCAGCAGCGCCGTACAGAGCAGTATGGAATATCTCATCCGAGTGAAAGTTGAAAGGCGGGAGTGGAAGTTCTTCCGCAGGTGCGAGTCCTTGCCTTTCGCCCCGGCTTTTCGACTTCCGTCCGTCGCCTTGTGGTAGGTGACGCAAAGGTACTTTTTTTTTGCCAAATCGCAAATAACCGCTATCTTTGTGAATTCGCAAAAGCAAGCATATCCATAGGTCATGAAAACGCAGAGAATTGCAGAGATCCTGAAGTCGGGCGTCGTCGACGCCGACATCGTCGTCAAAGGTTGGGTGCGCACCAAGCGCGGCAACAAGAACGTGGCGTTCATCGCCCTGAACGACGGTTCGTGCGTGAACAACATCCAGGTGGTGGTCGATCTGGCCCGTATCGCCGAAGAGGAGCTGAAACCCGTCGCCACGGGGGCCTGCATCCGGGTCGACGGCCGGTTGGTCGCCTCGCCCGGTTCGGAGCAGGGCGTCGAGGTGCAGGCTTCGCGCATCGAGGTCTACGGCACGGCCGACTCCGAATACCCCCTGCAGAAGAAGGGCCATTCGCTCGAATTCCTGCGCGAAAAGGCCTATTTGCGCCCCCGTACCAGTACGTTCGGCGCCGTGCTGCGCATCCGTCACGCCATGGCCTACGCCATTCACGAATACTTCAATAAGAACGGGTTCTACTATTTCCACACCCCCATCATCACCGCCTCCGACTGCGAGGGCGCCGGCGCCATGTTCCAGGTGACGACCCTCGACATGGCCGATCTGCCGCGCACCGAGGAGGGCAAGGTCGACTATGCGCAGGATTTCTTCGGCAAACCCTGCAACCTGACCGTGTCGGGTCAGCTGGAGGGCGAGCTGG
>CAYSJF010000087.1:0-5372 GCA_964431265.1 uncultured Alistipes sp.
AGCGACTGCAACCCGATGCCGCAGTGCTGAACTCGGTCGTCAACCTGCCGAAAGCTATTCCGTTTCTTGAACGGCATTCGACGATTCACGCGTTCTTCGATAACGATGAAGCCGGACGAAAAGCGACGACCGGATTGGAGCGATTGTGTCCCGACAGCACCGTTATTGACCGGTCGAATCTTTATCGGAGACATAAGGATTTGAACGAGTATTGGCAGACGAAACAGTACCAACAAAAGAAACAGATACACGGTCGTAGATTATGACCTAAACGAATAGAGGGAGAAGTAAAATGACGGGAGTGGCAGCGTAGACCACAAGGCTCGCCTTGTTATAGCCCACTATAACTACCGGCTGCGCTGCGGTAGTTGTGGGCTCTCCGAGGGCTGGGCGTCGCCCCGTCCCACGAGGGCGCGGCCCTCGACCCGACAAGGACTTTCAGCCCTGTGCAACCCGACCAAAGAGCGCCCCTCTCTTTGGAAACTCCGCTTGGGGGCATCGCCCCAAGACCCCAATCCTTTTATAGCAATCATAGACTATGGCAAAGACATCGGACAACATACGCCCGTGCAATATCGGGCAGAGCGAGGCACACAACAGACGCACGCCCCAATACCTCGCCAACATCAACAAGGATAGCATCTATCTGCGCACCGATCTGATGGACGACAACGAAGTGTGGATATCGCCTCACGTCGAGGGCCTATCGCTGCGGGAGTATTACAAGAGCCTCGGCGAAATGATCAAGGCGAAGACCGGACGGGCAATGCAGACCAAAGACCGCACGCGGGTAAACAAAAAGACCGGGAAGAGCGTCATCATACGTGGCAGCACCCCAATCAAGGAGGGCGTCATCGTCTGCAAGAAAGACACGATGATGGAGCAGCTGCGACGATACGGACAGCTGTGCCGCGAGCGTTGGGGCATTACCCCGCTGCAAATCTTCATCCACCGCGACGAGGGGCACTACGGAATACCCAATGACAAAACCACATGGAAGCCGAACTACCACGCCCATATCGTATGGGATTGGATGAACCACGACACGGGAAAGTCCTGCAAGCTCACGCCGCAGGACATGAGCCAGATGCAGACCATACTGGCCGAAACGCTCGGCATGGAGCGCGGCACTGCGAAAGAGCTGACAGGACGCGAGCATCTGGAGCGGACGGACTACATCATCGCCAAACAGAAGCAGGAGGCGGAGAAAGTCCGCATCGTCAAGGAGCAAATCGAAGCGGAGCTCAAAACAATGAAAGGAGAGCTGAAAACCGAGAAACTGAAAAACTCTGCCGCAGAGGTCGGCACGGCCATTCTTGACGGTATCGGTTCGATGATCGGCACGTCGAAAGCCAAGCGGCAGGAGCGGGAAATCGGCCAGCTGCAATACGAGGTGTCCGCCCGGGACGAGAGTATAGAAACCTTGCAAAAGAAGATTACGACTATGCAGAACAACCATAGTCGAGAGCTGGCGGCAATACAGGCGCGACACCTGACCGAAACTGCAAACATAAAGAAGCAGTACGAACGAGATTTATCCTTTCTTCAATCGGTCGTTCGCAAAGCTCTGGCGTGGTTCCCGCATCTTCGCGAAATGCTGCGTATGGACGAACTTTGTCGAAACGTGGGATTCAATGACGAGCAGACCGAAGCTCTAATCGGCGGTAAACCGTTACGATACAACGGTACCCTCTATTCGGAAACGCACCGAAAGCGATTCAAAGCCGAGAATGTGATTGCAAGAATCGCTTCGGACGAAACAAACAGTCGCAAATTCGGCCTTAAAATCGACGGGATACCTATTGTCAGGTGGTTCAGAGAACAAGCAGAGCGATTACAACACTATGTTCAGCCGGAACGGAATGGAAGAGGGTTGAAAATGTAGATTGCTGAAATAAAACTTGTAAAGGTATAGCGTATTATCGTAGTTTTTAATTATTTTTGTAGTGGGATTGGGGAAACTCGTTCCAGACATATGATAAGAAGCGTTATGCTCATCAAGTATTTGGAAACGTAGGAAATTTTCAAATTGCATACTCAGATGGCATAGTGGTTCTCACGCATATAGCGTGGGCTGCTATCACTACATCTGTATGCAAGGTTTCCTACGACCTCCAAATAAAGACGTGGCATTGCAGTTCCACGCTTCGTGGTTAATAATGGTTCTTGTAGGGACTGGAGAACATGTAACTTATTGCGTATGATTTTGCTTAAAAGGTTGGTTCTCGTATTGTTTTTCGTAAACGTAGCTTTGGTTTCGTCTGCACAAAGTTCGTCGATTTACAAAATGTACAAAACACGAAATTACCACAATCAACTCCGATTAAATACAAAGACGGGCGAGGTACAACAAATTCAAGATGATGGCCAATCTTGGACAATTTGTAGTGCCCGAGAATTATTAGGAGATACAGCCGGGCGATTCTGTCTTTATGAAACGCAAAATATGTGGACCTTCATTATGCTCGACACATATACAGGCAAGAACTGGCAAGTTCAATTTAGCGTGAAAGGCGAGGACTATATGTTTGCTATTCCAATTAATAGGTACTCTCTCGCTTTTCCATCCGAAGATTCAAAATGGACGAATAGATTTCAAATGTTTGCGACACAGAATATGTGGACATTTGTATTATTGGATTCTTATAACGGTAAATTATGGCAGGTACAATATAGTTCGCAGGATTTAGATAATTTAATGTGTATACCCATCAATAGCCGTGAATTAGTTTCTGATAATGAAGAATGTATCTTCTCTATTCAACCTTTAACGAGTATGTATCAATATTATCTCATCAATGACAATACTGGAGATATGTGGAAATTTCAGTGGAGTACAAAAGGGGATGATTACAGGTGGATTGAGCGATTTCGATAGAGCCGCTTTTTGATATGCCGAATTTGCCTATTATAACAATTTGTCTTGTCGCTATTTTACTCGCAATTATAGCGGTAAGACGCATACACCTGAAAAAGCGGGCGGAACAACTTTCCGCAAAGATTCGTCACATTCCATCCTACGAAAGCAACCAGATAAACGAGGAACGAAAAGCCGCGATTTCAACACGCAACGAGCACTTTTCTGTCGATATTGCAACGGATTTAAAAATAAGTTTCGAAAACCGCTACATCACTTTTTCACGGGAAAAGGAATTTACCCGCTATTATACGGATTATTACAAGGAAGCGGATGCGCTCGCTCCGCAACTCAAGGCTTTCGGTATCGAACCGTCGGAGGCCATTGTGAAGTTGATTCAAGATTTCAAGAATATCGGCAAACTCGTCAGATTGCATAATCAGCAAGTTATTCGAAATTTGCTCGATACGAATAAACTTTTTTTCGATCGTTGTTTGAAATATCCGTTGGACGAACAACAGCGTCGCTCCATTGTATCGGAGGAGGAGAATTGTTTGGTCGTCAGCAGTGCGGGAAGCGGCAAAACATCTTCCATCGTCGGGAAAGTCAAATATCTGATTGAAATAAAAAAGGTCGATCCGGCACGCATTCTCCTTATCAGCTATACGAACAAAGCGGCCGCCGAACTGACCGAGCGAATGGAAATCGACGGGCTGCGTGGATATACCTTTCATAAATTGGCCCTCGATCTTATCGGCCAACAGACAGGACAGAAACCTTCGATTTGCGATAATACGGATGCGTTGTTTGTGAAAATTTTCCGCGAATTGCTGGCCGATTCGCGGTTCCGCAAACACGTGGTCGAATATTTCGTCGACTATCAAGCCAACGAAGCGGATTGGGAGAAACGGAAAAATGAAAGGCGCCAGCAGTTATCCGAGCAAAAGGACATGCGGTTGAAAGCCTTGCTTCCGGATATGGACGGCAAGCAGATTTATGTCAGGAGCGAACAGGAGCAGAAAATCTGCTTCATCTTGTCGTCGCTCGGTGTGAAATTCAGATACGAGGAGCCTTACGAACATCCAGTGGCCGATGCGATGCACTCTCAATACAAACCGGATTTTTCGATCCACTTCGAGCATGACGGCAAACCGCAGCGTCTCTATTTGGAACATTTCGGAGTAAACGAACACGGTCTCGTACCTGCATGGTTTGCCAAAGATCGTAATATCTCCTACGAGGAGGCCAATCAAAAGTACAACGATGGCATCACGTGGAAACGAGCAGCCCATGAAAAATTCGGGACGAAACTAATCGAGACATCGAGTGCCGATTTCTATCGTTCAGACATAAAAGAAACGCTCAAACAATTATTGCTCGATGCCGGAGTTCCCCTACATGAACGGACGGATGCAGAGTTATACGGCATGGTATTACCTGCAGGAAGTAAACAGGAAAAAGCGTTCATTCGATTGATAGCGACGTTCGTTACTTTACTGAAATCGAGCTGCCGATCGTTGACCGCGGTTCTGAACCAAGCAGATGAAGCTGAGGACCAGCGTAGCGAGTTTGTAATCAAGCATATCTTTCGGCCCGTTTATGAACGCTATGCTGAGGCTTTGCGCAGTAGCGGACAAATTGATTTTACGGATGCTATTTTGCAGGCAACCGAACTTTGCCGGGCATCGCATCCCGTATCGTATGATTACATCATAGTCGATGAATTTCAAGATATTTCCGTCGATCGCTATAACTTTTTGAAAGCCTTGCGCGAGGGAGATCCTCCGGCAAAACTCTATTGTGTAGGCGACGACTGGCAATCCATCTATCGGTTTTCGGGGAGCGATATGGCCCTTTTCAATAATTTCACCGCTTTTTTCGGGCCGACTGAAATCAACAAAATCGAAACGACCTATCGGTTCGGCGAACCGCTGGTCGGCTTGTCGGCACAATTCATTCAACGCAATACGGCTCAAATAAAAAAGGATATCCGACCGTTCAGCGAGCAAACGAAAACCGAACTATCGTTCCAAGCCTACGACCGAAACAACTATTGCAATGTCATCGGACAACTAATTGCATCTATCCCAGTTGACAAATCGGTGTTTTTGCTGGGGCGATACTCGTTCGATGATTACTACCTTTCATTCGGATATAAAAGTGTAAAAGAGGGCAACAAATTCTATTACGTCATCGGCAGTCGGAAAATCGAATTTCTGACTGTCCACAAATCCAAAGGATTGGAGGCTGATTATGTAATTTTGCTTCAATGTAACAAAGATACTTACGGGTTCCCGTCGCGTGTGAGCGATGACCCGTCCCTGCAATACGTACTGACCGCAAGCGACCGGTTTCCTTATGGCGAAGAACGACGGCTGTTCTATGTAGCGATAACGCGAGCCAAAATCAAAACGTGGGTACTCTACGATGTCCGATTCCCTTCCGTTTTCGTGGATGAATTCCTGCATCCCGAAAAGATTACGGAAGAGAGCTACGTCAAACATCCGAACGCCAA
>CAYSJF010000088.1:0-5298 GCA_964431265.1 uncultured Alistipes sp.
GCGCCGACGGCGTGCGTCTGGCCATGCTCATGTCCTCGTCGGCCGGCAACGACGTGATGTTCGACGAGGCGCTTTGCGAGCAGGGCCGCAACTTCGGCAACAAAATCTGGAACGCCTATCGTCTGGTCGACGGGTGGAAAGTCGACGACAGCCTGCCGCAAAGCGACACCGACCGTCTGGCCGTCGAGTGGTTCCGCCAGGCTTTGGGCCGCACCTTGCGCGAGGTGGCCGACGACTTCCGCTCCTACCGCATTTCGGAGGCCTGCACGGCGCTCTACCGCCTTTTCTGGGACGACTTCAGCGCCCAGTACCTCGAAATGGTCAAGCCCGCCTACGGCTGCCCCACCGACCCCGCCACCATGCAGCAGACCCGCGCTTTCTTCGACGCCCTGATGCGCGCGCTGCATCCGTTCATGCCTTTCGTGACGGAGGAGATCTGGCAGGATCTGGCGCCCCGCGCCGAGGGCGACTCGATCTGCGTCGCTCCCATGCCCGAGCCTGCACCCGAGGATGCGGCGCTGCTCGCCCGCTTCGAGCTGGTCAGGGAGATCGTTTCCTCCGTGCGCAACATCCGTAACGAGAAACACATATCGCCCAAAGAGGCTCTGAAGCTGCAAGTGATCGTCGACGACAACTACCCCGCCGAATACGTTCCCGTGCTCGCCAAGATGGCCAACCTCTCGGCGATCGAACCCGTTGCGGAGAAAGACCCCGCGGCCGCGGCGTTCATCGTCAAGACCACGCAGTATTTCGTGCCGCTCGACGGCATGATCGACGCCGACGCCGAGCGCCGGAAGCTCGCCGACGACCTGGCCTACTACGAAGGGTTCCTCGCCTCGGTCATGAAGAAGCTCTCCAACGAGCGCTTCGTCGCCTCGGCACCCGAAAAGGTCGTGGCCAACGAGCGCGCCAAGCAGGCCGACGCCGAAGCCAAAATCGCAGCCCTCAAAGCACAAATAAAATCCCTGAAATAAGGTAAAAAGTGAAAGGTAAAGAGCAAGACGCACGGCTTTTCGCTTTTCCCGAGTGAATTTCCGCACCGACGTCGGGGCCGTCGAGCGGAGGACGGACTAAAAGCGTCAGCGCAGGGGCCGGTGTGCTCGCACACCCGCGAATAGGCGCCCGGAGCAGCGTTAGTCCGTCCGGAGCAGGCCCCGATAGTCGGAAGGAGAGGCTTTTGCGCCGCTTTTCGCCGGAACGAAAAGCGGCAAATTCGATAAGAAACCGTATTCGTGTCGACCATTACCATCTATACCGACGGTTCGTCGCTCGGCAATCCCGGGCCGGGCGGTTACGGCGTGGTGCTGCTTTCGGGGCCGCACCGCAAGGAGCTGTCGCAGGGATTCCGGCAGACCACCAACAACCGCATGGAGCTTATGGGGGTCTGCGCGGCGCTCGAAGCGCTCAAGGTCGAGGGGTGCGACGTGACGATCTATTCCGATTCGAAATACGTCGTCGACGCCGTGACCCGGGGGTGGGTCTTCGGCTGGGAGAAGAAGGGCTTCGCCGGCAAGAAGAATCCCGATTTGTGGATGCGGTTCCTGCGCGTCTTCCGGCGCCACCGCGTCCGCTTCGTCTGGGTCAAGGGCCATGCCGAGACCGCCGAGAACAACCGGTGCGACGCCTTGGCCGTCGCCGCCGCCGGTGGCCGGCAGCTGGCCGAGGATACCGGCTACAGGCCCGAATAATCCCGCCGGGGAGACCGGGAGTAGCTCCGAACCGGATCGGCGAAACGGCATCCCGCTTTCCCCCGCATGTTCGCCGCACGACCGATAGTCGGATATTCCGATATTTTTCGTATCTTCGCCGCAGTTTAAATCCGACTCCATGTTCAAGACATACCTCCGACTTCTGGGCTTCGCCAAGCCGCTCCAGCAATACGCCATACCCTATTTCTTCTACTCCCTGCTCTACGCGCTGTTCAACTCGTGCACGTTTCTGTTGATCATCCCCATCCTCAACACCATGTTCGATGCCGACTACGCGTTCCAGCGGGTCGACGTCCTGCCGCCTTTCGAGTTGAATTCCGACTACCTCACGGCGCTCTTCAACTTCGCCTATACGCAGCTTTTCACCGAGTTCCGCATCGCCAACGTCCTCATCCTGCTGGCCGCCATCGCCGTGGCGGCGAGCTTCCTGAGCAATCTGTTCCGCTACCTGGGCGCCTGGACGGTCGAGAAGCTCCGCACCCGCACCCTGCAGCGCATCCGCAACGAGATGTTCACCCGCGTCGTGGAGATGCACGCCGGCTACTTCAGCGACCAGCGCAAGGGCGACATCATCTCCAAGATCACGTCCGACGTCAACGTCGTGCAGTTCTGCATCACCAATACCCTGCAGGTGGCGTTCCGCGAGCCGTTCCTCATCCTGTTCTACCTCATCATGATGGTCGGCATCTCGTGGGAGCTGTCGCTCTTTTCGCTCTTTTACCTCCCGATCGTCGCCCTGCTGATCGGCAGCATCGTCAAGCGGCTGCGCCACCCGGCCCTGACGAACCAGCAGCGCATGGGCGAGCTGGTCTCGGCCCTCGACGAATCGCTCTCGGGCATCAAGGTCATCAAAAGCTACAACGCCACCGGCTACATCAAGCGCAAGTTCCGCGAGATCAACGCCGATCTCTCGCGCATCACCCTCTCGATGGCCCGGCGCCAGCAGTTGGCCTCGCCCATGAGCGAGTTCCTCGGCATCGCGGCCGTGGGGGTCATGCTCGTCTTCGGCGGGGCCCTCGTGGTGCGGGGCCTGCTCAACCCCGGCGGGTTCATCGCCTTCATCGCCATGTTCTCGCAGATCACGCGGCCCGTCCGCACCTTCATCGACCAGTTCGCCAACATCAACCAGGGCATCGCCGCCGGCGAGCGCATCTTCTCGATCATCGACACCCGCAGCCAAATCGAAGACCGCCCCGGCGCCCTCGAACTGCAGGGCCTCAAAGAGAAGATCGAGTTCCGCGACGTCCACTTCTCCTACGACGGCAGCCGCGAGGTCATCGACGGCGTCTCGTTCGACATCCGCCGCGGCCAGACCGTGGCGCTGGTCGGCCCGTCGGGCGGCGGCAAATCCACGCTCAGCGAGCTGATCCCCCGCTTCTACGACCCCACGGCCGGCGACATTCTCATCGACGGCATCCCCTTGCGCGACTACACGCAGGAGAGCCTGCGCGCGCACTTGAGCGTCGTTTCGCAGGACACGGTGCTGTTCAACGACACCATCGAGGGCAACATCGCCATGGGGCGCCCCGGCGCTTCGCACGAGGAGATCGTCCGCGCCGCACGCATCGCCAATGCCGACGACTTCATCCGCGAGACGCCCGAGGGCTACGCCACCAACATCGGCGACCGGGGCGCCAAGCTCTCCGGCGGTCAGCGCCAGCGCCTCTCCATCGCCCGCGCGATCCTCAAGAACCCCGACATCCTCATCCTCGACGAGGCCACCTCGGCCCTCGACACCGAGAGCGAGAAACTCGTGCAGGAGGCGCTCAACAAGCTCCTCGTGGGCCGCACCTCCGTCGTCATCGCCCACCGTCTCTCCACGATCCACAACGCCGACCTGATCGTCGTCGTCGACCACGGCCGCATCGTCGAGCAGGGCACCCACACCGAGCTGCTCGCCCGCGGCGGCCTCTACGCCAAACTCATCGAAATGCAATCGTTCGAATAATCGACGATTCCGCCCCGATAGTCGGAAAGAGAGGCTTAACTGTGTTTCCTCCTCCTTGCATGGCATAGCTCACCTACGGTGGCTCTGCCCATGCTGCGAGCGGCGGTTTTGCGCTGCTTTTCGTTCCGGCGAAAAGCAGCAAACGATTCGCTTCTTATACCCTCACGAAACGGCTGTCCGTCATGCCGGAAAGGAGGTGAGTCCATCGCCTGCTCCGACAAGAAATTGTGGATGGTGAATTGTGAATTGTGAATTCCTTTTTCTATCTTTGCATTTTCGAGCAACAGAGAGAAATACGCCATATGAAATTCAAGGAGTACAAAGGTCTCGACCTGGCCGGGCTGGCCGCCGAGGTTCTCGGCGAGTGGGATGCCCGCGACACATTCCGCAAAAGCATCTCCACGCGCGAGGGACACTCGTCGTTCGTCTTCTACGAGGGGCCTCCTTCGGCCAACGGGCTGCCGGGCATCCACCATGTCATGGCCCGCACGATCAAAGACATCTTCTGCCGCTACAAGACGCAGCAGGGCTTCCGCGTCCACCGCAAGGCGGGGTGGGACACCCACGGTCTGCCCGTCGAACTGGGCGTCGAGAAGAAATTGGGCATCACCAAGGAGGACATCGGCCGGAAGATTTCGATCGAGGAGTACAACCGCACCTGCCGCGAAGCCGTCATGGAGTTCACCGGCGTGTGGGAGAACCTCACGCGCAAAATGGGCTACTGGGTCGACATGAGCGATCCTTACATCACCTACGACAACAAGTATATCGAGACCCTGTGGTGGCTCCTCAAGCAGCTTTTCGACAAAGGGCTGCTCTACAAGGGCTACACCATCCAGCCCTACTCGCCGGCCGCCGGCACGGGCCTTTCGACCCACGAGCTGAACCAGCCCGGCTGCTACCGCGACGTCAAGGACACCACCTGCACGGCGCAGTTCCGCATCGTGCGCAATGCCGAGAGCGAGAAACTCTTCGGCGACGACGACTGCCCGCTCTACTTCCTCGCGTGGACAACGACTCCTTGGACATTGCCGTCCAACACGGCGCTGGCCGTCGGCCCGTCGATCGAGTACGTCGAGGTGCGTTGCACCAACCCCTACACCGAGACGCAGCAGTCCGTCATCCTGGCCCGCGACCTCGTATCCGCCTGCTTCACCAAGAAGATGGAGGGCACCTACGCCCTCACCGGCCGGTGCTGGCGCGGCGAAGAGCTGGTCGGCATCCGCTACGAGCAGCTCATCCCGTGGGTGAAGCCCGACGGAGATGCTTTCCGCGTCATCGCCGGCGACTACGTGACCACCTCCGACGGTACCGGCATCGTCCACATCGCCCCCACGTTCGGCGCCGACGACGCCCGCGTAGCCCGCGCCGCCGGCATCCCGCCCCTGTTCATGGTCGACAAGGCCGGCAAGGAGCAGCCCATGGTCGACCGTCAGGGCAAATTCTTCGAGCTGGACGACCTCGACCCCGAGTTCGTGCGCACGCACGTCGACCGGAAACACTACGCCGAGTATGCCGGCCGCTACGTCAAGAACGCTTACGACGAGCGGCTCACCGACGCCGATTCGACCCTCGACATCGACATTTCGGTGATGCTCAAGGCCGAAAACAAGGTCTTCCGCATCGAGAAGCACACCCACT
>CAYSJF010000089.1:0-5268 GCA_964431265.1 uncultured Alistipes sp.
CGCCGATCCCCACGCCGCCCGACAGATGGACGTGCTTGCCGATCTGGGCGCACGAACCCACCGTGGCCCATGTGTCGACCATCGTGCCCGTGTCGACATAGGCGCCGATGTTGACATACGACGGCATCAGAATAGCCCCCGAAGCGATGTAGGCGCCATAACGGGCCACGGCATGCGGCACGACGCGCACGCCCAGCGCCTCGTAGTCGTGCTTGAGTTCCATCTTGTCGAACCACTCCAATTCGCCCGCCTGCATCTTGCGCATGGGCTGGATCGGAAAGTAGAGGATCACGGCTTTCTTGACCCACTCGTTGACCCGCCAGTCGCTCTGCGCCTCGTCGAGCGGCTCGGCGCAACGCAGCAACCCCTTGTCTACCAGGTCGACCGTCTCGCGTACGGCCTGCCGCACCGCATCGTCCTGCAACAGGGCGCGGTCGTCCCACGCGCGCTCGATGATCGCTTTGAGTTCTTCGTACATAGCTTTTCGTTTTCTGCGACTTCAAAGATAACGAAAATCCAATAAATCGACGCTTATCGCCAGGATTTCACGGAACTTTCCGATTTTTTACGCCATGCCTCACGACGAGTGCCGTTCTTTGTCGAAAATTTCATATATTTGTCCCGTCGGATCGGAATAATCCGACAACATATAGAAAGTGTTTTCGCACTGTCCTTAACGGAAATCTGACAATTTTCAAAAGCAAAAGGACGGACGAACGGCACTCATTTCTTGTTTAGATCATGGGGACGCACCTACCGCGTCCGCGCCCCATATCTATCCAAGTGTGGGGCATTGCGTCGTTTATTTTTGCTTGGGTTTTGTCAGAACCTTCCGTTAAATAAACGAAATCGACTCCACACTTTCTGTTTTTACAGCCACCACGCCGCCCAGGAGTCGAACGGCAATGAAATTTGAGAGCAAAATCAAATTTATATTGCTATGAAGAAACTGTATATTTTACTTGCAATCACAACCCTTTTGTCGATCGGCTGCAGCAAAAGTTTCGACGACTCGGCTTTGAATGATCGCATCGACGACCTCGAAAATCGTGTTGTCAGACTCGAAGAACTCTGCAACCAAATGAACACCAACATCCTGTCGCTGCAAACTCTTGTAACGGCCTTGCAAAGCAACGACTATATAACAAACGTTGCACCGATCAACATCAATGGCCAAACTATCGGTTACACCATCGCTTTCGCCAAAAGCAGCCCGATCACGATCTATCACGGGCAGAACGGCGAAGACGGAGCCGAGGGAGCGGAGGGGCGTACTCCCATCGTCGGTATCCGGCAACACACGGACGGCAACTATTACTGGACACTCGACGGCGATTGGCTGCTCGACAACTATGGCCGTCGGATCAAAGCCGAGGGAAGCAATGGCGGAGACGGCGTTGCCGGCAAAGACGGAGTTACGCCTCAACTGAAAATCGAAAACGGATACTGGTATGTTTCCTATGGCAGCGGTTGGACGCGATTAGGTCCTGCGGTAAATCAGGAAGGAGTGATGTTCGAATCGATCGACATCAGTTCCGATTATGTAACTTTCACTTTTCCAAACGGGAAGAATTACCCTTTTCAAGTACCCAAATTGTCGGATATAGACATCGTATTTCGAATAGACGGTGAAGAAATCGCGGATTTGGTTTTCGATCAGCATGAAACCAAACAAATACGTTACGTGATAAACAGAAGTTACAGCCCTACCGCGAAGCCAATCGTTCTGAAAGCGGAAATGCTGAACGGCGATGGCAGATACGTATTGCACATCACTCCCAACAAGATGGGCGACCGAAGCGGAACCATCACGATTTCGGCAATGGAATTTCCCACTATCAACCGAATCATCGTTTCGGTATACGACGGCAGCACGACCACCATCATGCGCTCCATCAACGTTTCCCTAAAATCCGGCTTGGAAGATCATACGCTCTATGTCCCCCAAGCCGATATCTTCGACGAAATATGGAAACGCGAATCCAGCAAACTCGACACGATGACGCACCTCAAAGTAGTGGGGATATTAAGTGGCACCGATGTCTGCTCATTCGAAAGCAACGCTCGTCTTGTTTCATTGGATCTGGAAGATGTCGATTTGGTTTCTGGGGAAATAGCATTCAGGTGTTTTTCCAAAAATATAAGAAACCTCAAGTTGCCGAAAACGTTGAAGTCCATTCCGAATTCCTTTGTTGATTCTTATACATTTTATAGCATAACTATTCCTGAAAGCGTTACATCTATAGGATATTTTGCGTTTTACAACTGCAAGATATCCCAGAAGATGGTTATTTCACAAAACGTAAAGGAGATCGGATTCCAGGCATTCTGGCATGCTTCTTTCGACGGCGGTTTGGAGATATTCGGCAACAACTTGACAATCGAAGCGTCCGCTTTTGAAGGATGCAATCTCAATGGAGCATTGGAACTGCACCGAGGAGTGCCGAGTATCGGGGAGTCGGCATTCGAGAGTTGCAAAGGATCGGGCGATCTCACATTGCCCTTCGGCCTGCGAACCATCGGAAAATCCGCATTCCAAAGCGCATCTTTCGACGGAAAATTAACGATTCCGGAAGGAGTTGACATCGGAGCGAAAGCCTTCTATGGCAGCAAAATATCGGGACATTTGTTTATTCCCAGAAATATTACATTGGGCGATCAGGCCTTTGCGGAATGTCGCAATCTCACGAGTTTTATTTTCGAAGATGAAATGATCTCGGAGATCAAGAAAGGGATGTTCGAAAGTTGTTCCGGATTATCGGGTGAACTGTCAATTCCCGAAACTGTCAAGGTGATCGGAGAATCCGCATTTTACAGATGCACCGGGTTTACCGGTGATCTCGTCATACCCGACCAGGTTACAACGATAGGAAAGCGTGCATTTCAGGGATGTACGGGATTCACCGGGAAAATAGTTATCGGTAAAAACGTAGAAAGTATTAGCTCCCTTGCATTTTATGAACTCCGAATACCCATCATATATTGTAAGGCAGTGAATCCTCCACAAGTGTCTTTAAGCGACCTCGAAAGCGTAATACAACATATATACGTTCCCACAGGGAGCAAAGAAGCATATCTGGCACATCCCGACTGGAGCCGCTTCGCGAGAATCATCGAAGAAACCACTTTTTAACTTAATATTCAATGAGTATGAAACTAATCGTATTGCGGGGCGACCAGCGCCGAGGCAAGACCACGACTATCAGACTGGTTTACGACACTTTATTAGTTAACGGTGCCAAAATCATGACACCGAGAAAACAAGGTCGGAATACCGCCGATTTCGAAACGATTCTGGAGTATAAGAATCAGCGTATCGCGATCTGCTCGGCCGGCGATGTACTATGCAACGTTGTAGCGAATATCAACAAATTCGACCAAATGCAGAATATCGACGTGCTGATTATCGCCAGCCGTCCGTTTGCCTCGCTCCATGCGCAGATCGGTTCATTCCATCCGATTTATCGGGACAAATTGCCCAAAGACGACTTGAATAATGTCGAAGATGCTCGATTCATCCTATCGAAAATTTAATCTTGCATTTTCCACCGGCAGAGCTGCCCGCAAAATGCGGGCAGCTCTGTTTTTTTAAAGGCATTTTGCGATTTTTTCCTAACTTTGTCCCAAATAAAGCAAATACCCCTTTCGAGATGAACAAATCGATATGTGCAGCGGCGCTCCTGGCGGGCGGCGTTGCGATGCTGGCAATCAGTTGTACGCAAATGAAGAAGATCGAACTTCTGCCCTACCCCGACACCGAGCGCGGGGAGACGGTCGACGACTATTTCGGCACCTCCGTGGCCGACCCCTACCGCTGGTTGGAGGACGACAACTCCGAAGCCACGGCCGCCTGGGTGCGGGCCGAGAACGCCGTGACGGACGATTATCTGGCGCAGATCCCGTTCCGCGACGCCATCCGCAAGCGCCTGACCGAGCTGTGGAACTACCCCAAGCAGGGGCTACCCTCGAAGCATGGCGACGCCTGGTACTGGTTCTACAACGACGGTCTGCAGAACCAGTCGGTGCTTTACCGCGCCGATGCGCCCGACGGTGCGGGCGAAGTCTTCCTCGACCCCAACGCTCTCTCGAACGACGGGACGGTCGCGCTGTCGGCGGTATCGTTCTCCGAGGACGGCAAATATTGCGCCTACTCCGTGGCCGCTTCGGGTTCGGACTGGGTGGAAATCCGGGTGCTCGACACGGCCTCGGGCGCCCCGACCGACGACCGCATCGAATGGGTGAAGTTCTCGGGCGCGACCTGGTCGCCCGACTCCAAAGGGTTCTACTACAGCGCCTACGACGCTCCGAAAACGGGCGTATACTCCTCGCAGAACCGCTTCCAGAAAGTTTACTACCACACTCTGGGCACTCCGCAGTCGGCCGACAAGCTGATCTACAGCGATGCAGCCCATCCGCTGCGCTACTTCTCGGCCTGGCCCAGCGACGACGGCAAATGGCTCTTCGTGGTGGCTTCGGAGGGCACGTCGGGCAGCGAAATCCTCTATAAGAAAGCGGGCGACACGAAGTTCCGCACGCTGCTCAAGGGTTTCGCCCACGACTACGGCATCGTAGAGTGCAAGGACGACCAGCTCTACTACACGACCAACGACGGCGCCTCGAACTATGCCCTGCGCAAACTCTCGCTCACGGCGCCCAAGAAACCCGCGACGGTGATTCCCGAGAAAGAGCAGCTGCTGGAGGGCGTCTCGACCGGCGGCAACTCGCTGTTCGCCATCTATCTGCAGGACGCGCAGCACAAGGTGGCCCAATACGACTTCGCTGGCAAGCTGATCCGCGAAGTCGACCTGCCCGCGATCGGCACCCTCGGCGGATTCGGCGGCAAGAAGGAGGATACCGATTTCTATTACGCGCTGTCGAACTACACGTCGCCCTCGACCATCTATCGCTACGACATCGCGTCGGGCGAGTCGACCCTCTTCAAGGCCCCCGAGGTGCGTTTCGACCCCGATCTGTTCGTCACCGAGCAGGTGTTCTACGCGTCGAAGGACGGCACGCGCGTGCCGATGTTCATCACCCATCGCCGCGATATGAAGCTCGACGGGCAGAATCCCTGCCTGCTCTATGCCTACGGCGGTTTCCAGATCAATCTGACGCCCGGATTCAACCCCTCGGCGCTGATGTTCGTCGAGCAGGGCGGCATCTACTGCGTGGCCAACCTGCGCGGCGGCTCGGAGTACGGCGAAGCCTGGCACAAGGCCGGCATGCTCGAAAACAAGCAGAACGTCTTCGACGACTTCATCGCCGCAG